>CAUJFL010000093.1 GCA_963169165.1 Myxococcota bacterium
GGCTTCTCGTATCGCTGCGAGAGGCCCCACGTGTAGAAGTTCCCCTTCTTGACGATGACGCGTGAGAAGTCATTCCACTCGTCGTGCACCAGATCGGTGAGCGGCATGTTGCGGATGACCTTGCAGGCAAACAAATCTGACTTTGCCAGCGCGGCGTACGTGCCCGAGAACCCGACGAGGAGGGCGACGGCGCCGACGACGGCCTGCCTGCGCTGCCCGGCGCCCAGCAGGAACAGCGGCCCGGCGAGCGCGGCGAGCGCGCCGATGACGATCATGGCCTTCGGCGCGGGGACGCGATCGAGCAGCGGCGCGGCGACGACGCAGCCCACCGCCGCCCCGATGAGATCGATCGCGTAGAGCTTGCCGAACTCGGCCCGCCCCGCCTCGAACACCACGCTGATCACGACGCCGCCGAGCAGGAACGGCACAAAAAGCGCGGCGAACAGCCCGACGTACGCGAGCTGGGCCCCCAGGCCCGTCCCGCCCATCGCGGGGTAGAACCTCAGGTACAGCAACGTCGCGGCGACGGCGGCGACGCCGAGGCCGATGGCGGCGCGCCCGGCGCGCGCGTCGGGGTGCAACGGCACGTCGCGCAGCGTGACCCAGAGGCTGCCCGCGCCGAGGCCGAGCATCGCGACGCTGATGCTCATGAACGCGAAATAGTAGCCAATCGTGCCGGAAAAGACGCGGGTCAGGGCGATCTCGGCGAGCAGCAGCGAGGCGGTGACGACCGCGAACGCGGCGCGCGCGGCGAGGCTCTTGGTGGGCGCGGGGAGGGCAGAGGCGGACACGGAGCGGGCGCCCTAGCACGGGGGCGCCGCGACCGGGCGCTCTGGGGGGCCGCTCGAGCTTCGCGCGGGTCCGGCGTCTGGGCGCGACAGGTCGCCCTGCTCGCGGCGACCGCGCCGAACCTGGGAGGTGACGCCGTATGGGCCGGGCGCTCGAGCGCCGCGTGAACGCTCCGCCCAGCTCCTCATCGCTCACCGTTCACTGTTCACCGTCCTCCGTCTTCCGCCCTCCGTCCACTGTTCATCGTCCACCGTCGCGCTCGTGGTCCGTGACGCGAGGTCTGCCGCCCGCGAGTCTTCAGCGCTCGGAGGACAGTGATGCGAAACCGAGCGCGCTCCGCCGAGACCGTCGTCGTGACGAGGGCGTGCGATCCGCGCTCGGCGCCCGGCGTGCGCTCGTGCTCGAGAGACCAAGACCCGCGCGCCTGGCCCACCGCGGGGTCAGCGTCGCCTCGTCATGGGGCAGGGTAGGACGACAGCTTCGCGCCGAGGACATAGCGCGCGCCCTGGGCCTCGGAGAGGCTGAAGAGCAGGCCGTTCGCCTCGTCGACCATCAGGTCCTCGGGGCTGTCGATCCACGCGCTCTTCGCGCTCTTGCCCGCGGTGACGCGGTAGAGCGCCCCCGCGCCTCCGGCCGGCGCGCTCGACGACAGGTACGCGACGCCGCCGCGGAGCGCGCCGCCCTGCACCTGCACCTGCCCCATCAGCCACGCGTCGCTCGGCCAAGAGCGACCCTCCGCGAGGAGCCCGGTCGTCGCGTCGAGCGGCCAGCGAAAGATGCGCCCCGACAGCGCCGCCGAGCACGACGTGGTCGAGCAGTATTCGCCGGACACCAGCGCCGCGCCGCCGCCCTTGCGCTCGACCGACACCCACGAGAACCTCGGTCCGCAGCCCGACGCCTCTTTGTAGCCGCCGACCTGCGGCAGCACGTATTTGTACAGGCCCGCGCGGCAGGTGCCGCCCTGGCAGCCGATCACGTCCTGGTCTGTCTCGACCTCGAGGAAGCGTTGCGTGTCGAACACGCGAAACCCGTTGGAGGTGTCGGCCACGAACAGCCAACGCTGGTACCAGGCGATGCCTCCTGCGTGGACGCTGACGGGGCCGAAGTCTGGCGCGCTTGGCGTCCCCTTCGGCGCGACCAGCAGCGCGAAGCGATAGGTTGGCTTGGTTGGGTTTGTGATGTCGACGAACGCGAGCCTCACGCCCTTGTCGTCGGCGCCCGGCGGCGCGTCGAAGTACCAGCTGACGACGACCACGCGCTTGCCCGCGACGAGGCCCCCGGTCGCGTCGGCCGACCCCGTGATGCCCTGAGGGATCCAGGTGGCCTTGTCGTTCTCGGCGTCGTCCCAGCGAAACGCGAGCGACACGCCCGGGGGCTTGCCGGGCACGCCCGTGACGACGACCGGATTGCGGTTGGTGTCGGCGAGCACGCCGTCGATCTGGCGCTTCGGGAGCTTGGCCTCGAGCGCCGCCACGAGCGGCGCGTACGATTTCCAGGTCGTCGCCTCGTCGATCGGGAACGCGCACCTGTCCTGCGCCGCGAGACCGTCGCCCTCCGAGTACCCCGCGGGCGACGTCGGGCACGCAGGCGCCTTGCCCACGCAAGCGTCGACCGGAGCCCCCGCGCCGCCGCCGCCTCCGGCCTTGCCCGCGCCTCCTGCCTTGCCCGCCGCGCCGCCGCTGCTGTTGCCCGCGCCGCCTCCTGCCTTGCCCGCCGCGCCGCCGCTGCCCGCGCCGCCGGTGCTGTTGGCCGCGCCGCCTCCGCCGCCGCTCGTGCCACCCCCGGCGCCGCCGCCCGCCGCGCCGCCGCTCGCGTTGCCCGCCGCGCCGCCGCTCACGCCGAGACCGTCCGACGTCGCGGAGTCACCGCCCCCGCCACAAGCGAACAATATCAACGCCGTCGCGGACGCCAGCGAGAAGGAACGCGCGGGTGATCCACGTCGCATCGTTCACCCATAGCGCACGTCGGGGGGCCTCGTCGCCGCGACGTGGTGCTAGACGGGCCCGGCCATGGATCGCAGAGAGCCACTGGATCCGCCCAAGCTGAACCCGGCCCAGGCGGACGCCGTCCGTCACGTCGACGGGCCGCTGCTCGTGTTCGCGGGGGCGGGCTCGGGCAAGACGCGCGTGATCACCTACCGCGTCGCGAACCTGGTGGCGCAGCACCACGTCGCGCCGTACCGCGTGCTCGCGGTCACGTTCACCAACAAGGCGGCCGGCGAGATGCGCCACCGCCTCGACGCGCTCGTCGGGCCAGAGATCTCGCACGATCTCTGGATCGGCACGTTCCACGCGGTGTGCGCCAAGCTGCTGCGCCGCTACCACGCCGACGTGGGGCTCGCGCGGGAGTTCGTGATCTACGACGACGCCGATCAGCGCGCCGTGGTCGCGCGCGCGCTGAAGGATCTCCAGGTCGACGAGCGGAGGTTCGCGCCGCGGCAGGTGCTCGGGCAGATCCACAAGGAGAAGCAGGAGGGGCGCACGCCCGCCGACGTCGAGGCGCGCGGCTTCGAGCACCACGTGCTCGCCAAGGCCTTCGCCGCCTACGAGGACCGCCTCCGCGCGTCGAACGCGTGCGACTTCGACGACCTGCTGCTGCACGTGATGCGCCTCGCCGAGGGCGACAGCGCCGCGGGGCACGAGCTGCGCGAGCGGTTCTCGCACGTGCTGGTCGACGAATTCCAGGACACCAACCAGGTGCAGTACCGGCTCGTCCGCGCGCTCGCCTCTTCGACCCGCAACCTGTGCGCCGTGGGCGACGACGATCAGAGCATCTACCGCTGGCGCGGCGGCGACGTGCGGATCATCCGCGGATTTCGCCGCGATTTCCCCGACGCCAAGGTCGTCAAGCTCGAGGAGAACTACCGCTCGACCGCGCGCGTGGTGCGCGCCGCGCTGGCGGTCATCGCGCCCAGCCGCGAGCGCGAGCCGAAGGAGCTCTTCACGCGCAACGCGGACGGCGAGAAGATCCGCGTCGTGTTCGCGCGAGACGAGCGCGACGAGGCGGCGTTCGTCTGCGACCGCGTGAAGGCGACGCTCGCCGAGGGGCGCTCGCCCGACGACGTCGCGGTGTTCTATCGCGTCCACGCGCAGAGCCGCGTGCTCGAGGAGGCGCTGCGCGCGGAGGGGCTCCCCTACCGCATCGTCGGCGGCACGCGGTTCTTCGATCGCGCCGAGATCAAGGACCTCCTCTCGTACCTGCGCGTGCTGTCCAACCCGCGCAGCGACGTCGATCTGCTGCGGATCGTGAACGTGCCCCCTCGGGGGATCGGCGACACGACGGTGGCGCGCCTCGGCGAGGTCGCGCGCGCCCGCGGGTGCTCGCTGTTCGACGCGCTCGACGCGGCCCGTGACGGCGACTCGCTCGGCACCGCGCCCCGCAAGAAGGTCGACGCGCTCTTCCTGATGCTCGACAGCCTGCGCCGCGCGGCCGCGAGCTCGACGCCGAGCGCGCTCGCCGCGCGGATCCTCGAGGAGTCGGGCTACTCACGCTGGCTCGAGGCCGAGGACTCGGCCGAGGCCGACGCGCGCATCGGCAACCTCGGAGAGCTCGTGGGGTCGATGAGCGAGTTCGAGATCGAGGAGGAGGCCGCCGGCAGGGAGGTCTCGCTCGCGAGCTACCTCGAGCGCGTGTCGCTGCACACCTCCGCCGACGAGGGCGCCGCCGCGGGGCCCAAGGTCTCGCTGATGACCGTGCACGCCGCGAAGGGCCTCGAGTTCGACACCGTCCTCTTGACCGGCATGGAAGAGCGCCTCTTTCCCTACGAGCGCGCCGACGGTGAGAGCGATCTCGAAGAGGAGCGGCGCCTCGGCTACGTGGCGATCACCCGCGCGAAGCGGCGGCTGTTCCTCACCCACACGATGATGCGCACCATCTTCGGTGACACGCGCGGAGGCGTCCCGAGCCCGTTCGTCCGTGACCTCCCCTCCGGAGACGTGGATCAGGTGACGACCCCCGCGGCGAGATCGATCGGCGCGCGCCCGTCGTCCTTCGGCCACGCGTCGCTCGCGGGCGGCGGCGGCGCGCGAGCGTGGGAGGGGCGCGCGTACTCGACCCGGAGAGAGCCTGTCTTCCAGCGCCAGGCGCCTGCCCGCCCCGAGCCGCGGCGCGAGCCGGGCGAGCGCTGGGTCGAGCGAGACACCCAGACCCACGACGACGGCGACGGCGAGCTCTCCCGCGGCGCGCGCGTGCGGCACGCGCGGTTCGGAGAGGGCACCGTCCGCGCGGTCGAGGGCGGCGCGACCCCGAGCGCCACGGTCCACTTCCCTGGGTGGGGCGAGCGACGTATCCTGCTGCGTTTCCTCTCGATCGCGTGACGCCATGAGCACCACCCTGACCCGTGAAGGACTCGACCCGCTGATCGCCGACGTGAAGGCGAGAGGCCGACGCGCGCTGCTCGACGCGGCGCAGCCACAGCACCGCGCGGCGGTCCTCATCGCGGCGGCCGCCGCCGGCGAGCCACCCGACGTCGCCGAGATGGCGCGCGCGTTCGACGCCACGCCGAGCGAGCTGCTCGCCGCGCTCGTGATCGCGACGCCAGGAGAGCGCGCCCCCGCGCTGGTCGAGCTGGTCGATCGCAGACGCCTCTCGCCCGAGCACGAGGGCTACGCGCTGCTGTTCGCCTCGTTGCTGGTGTCCACCGGCGAGCCCGCGCCGCCGAAGCTGCTGCCGGTCCTGCGCAAGAAGCTCCTCGCGGAGGTCGGCGTCGAGGCCACGCTCGCGCTCTGCGCGGCGGCCAACATCACGACCGATCCCGAGTGCCACAAGCTCGAGCGCGATCTCGCGCCGTGGGCGCCCGTCGGCTCCGTGAAGAAGCTGGTCGCCGAGACGAGGCGCCGCTTCGCCGACAACGATCTTCGCCTGGCGCTGCCCGAGCGGGCCGAGGGCGCCGTCGTCAGCGGCTTCACCGCGCGCCGCGTGACGCCCAAGGTCGGCCGCAACGATGCCTGCCCGTGCGGCAGCGGCAAGAAATACAAGAAGTGCTGCGAGACCAAGGACGCGGCCCGCGGGCTCGACCCGTCTCCGGTGCCCGGCATGACGCGCCCCGAGTGGATCGCCGCCGGCGCGCCGAACCTGTCGGTCGACGACGTCCTCGCGCTGTCGCGCGAAGATCTCGCCAGGGTCGACCCGGCGCAGTCTCCCCTCGAGTCGATCCTCCGCCTGTTCACCGTCTCGCTCGGCTTCGGGCTGTTCGACGTCTCCGCGCGGATCCTCGACGATCTCGGGCGGCGCGAGGCCTCGCTCCCGAAGGGCGAGACGCTCGCGCGGCTGACCAACGACGCCATCGTCGAGGCGCTGCGCGCGGGCTCGGTCGAGGCGGCGAACCGCCTCGCCGCGCGCGTCGAGGATCCAGCGAGCTTGCCCCTCGATTTGCAGCTCAGCCTCAGGTTCGCGAAGTTCACCGAGCTCGCGGTGCTCGACGAGATCGCCAAGAAGGCGCTGCTCGATCCCGAGGCGGAGGAGTGCATCGCCCTGCCATATGCGGTGCTCGATCACGCGCCGTCGCTGGGCGTCCTCGTCGCGCTCGGCTCGCTCGCGCACCTGCCCTCCGGTGAGGCTCGCACGCTGCTCGACGAGGTCGAGGAGGCGCGCGTGCGGGCGGGGCTCCCGGCGGAGACGGCCGGGTGGGACATCGTCGCGGGCTTCGAGAAGCTCGACGGCGAGGTGGCCGAGGACGATCGATCGCGCAAGCAGCTCGAGGTCGCGCGGGCCGACGCGGAGCGCCAGCTCTTCGACGTCGAGCGCCGCCTCCGCGCGGCCGAGGAGCGCGCCGCGACGCACGAGGCGCGCGCCGCCGCCGCCGAGGCGAGGGTCGCCGAGCTCACCCGCGCGAGCGATCGCGATCTCGCGAGGCTGCTCGAGGCCGAGATGGACACGAGGCGACGTGCCGAGGCCAAGGCCGCAGAGCTGCGCGCGCTGGTGGCCGACGGCGTGAAGGAGCGCGGGGATCTGCGGCGTCGCGTCGCCGAGCTAGAGGCCGCGCGCGCCGCCGCGCCGTCGACCTCGACGCGCGAGTCGGCCGAGATCCCTTCTGCGCCGATCTCCGACGACGAGCCGATGTCCGGCAGCGTGATCGCGCCGCGTGGCCTGCACGTCCCGAACTTCGACGACGGCGCGCTCGCCTCGATGAAGCGCCTGCCGAAGCACGTCTCCGAGGACGCGCTCGCGGTCGCGGCCGCGCTGGGCGGCGGCAAGGGCTGGCACAACGTGAAGCAGATGCAGGACATCGCGCCGCCGTTGTTCTCGGTGCGCCTCGGCATCCACCACCGGATGCTGTTTCGGATCGAGCAGGATCGGCTGCAGGTGTGCGACGTGCTGCCGCGCGAGTCGCTCGACTCTCAGCTCAAGCGCTACCGCTGACGCGCCCGACGATCTCGGTCGCGTAGCGGAGCGCGTGCGACAGATCGAACGCCGCCTCGATCCTGGCCTGCCCGAGGCGGGCCGTGACGTCGGCGTCGGCGAGCAGGCTCGCGCGAAAATCGGCGCCCTCCTTCAGCGCCTTCATCGCGTTGCGCTGCACGAGCACGTAGGCGTCCTGCCGCGCGAGCCCGGTCTCGACGAGCGCGAGCAGGAGCGCCTCGCTGAAGAACAGGCCGCCCGTCCGCTCGAGGTTGTGTCGCAGGCGCTCGGGATAGACGACGAGGCCCTCGACGAGCGCCCTCGCGCGGTCCTGCATGAACGCGAGCGTGGTCGTCGCGTCGGGCGCGATCATCCGCTCGACGCTCGAGTGGGAGATGTCGCGCTCGTGCCAGAGGGCCACGTCCTCGAGCGCGGGGAGCGCGTAGCCGCGGAGCATCCGTGCGAGCCCGGTGAGGTTCTCGCTGAGGATCGGGTTGCGCTTGTGCGGCATGGCCGACGAGCCCTTCTGCCCGACGGTGAACGCCTCCTCGGCCTCGCCGACCTCGTTGCGCTGCCAGTGGCGGACGTTGGTCGCGAGGCGCTCGATCCCTGCGCCCACCACCGCGAGCGCGACGAAGAACGCCGCGTGCCTGTCGCGCGCGACGACCTGGGTCGCCACCGTCTCCGGGCGCAGGCCGAGGCCCGAGAGGGCGTCCCGCTCGATCTCGGGAGAGATGTGCGCGTACGTCCCGACCGCGCCGGCGATCTTGCCCACCGAGATCTCGTCGCGCGCCGCGCGCAGCCGCTCGATCCCGCGGGCGGCCTCGGCCGCGTGCCCCGCGAGCGCGACGCCGAACGTGATCGGCTCGGCGTGGATGCCGTGCGAGCGCCCGATCATCGGCGTCGTCGCGTGCTCGGTCGCGCGCGCGACCAGCGCCCGCACGTACGCGACCTGCCGCGTGATCAGCCCGTCCGCCGCGCGCACGAGCAGCACCGCCAGGCTCGTGTCGAGCAGATCGCTCGAGGTCATCCCGCGGTGGAGCCAGCGCGCGTCGGCCCCAGCCAGCTCTTCGACGTGCGTCAAGAAGGCGATGACGTCGTGCTTCACGGTGCGCTCGATCTCGTCGATGCGCGGCGGCTCGAGCGCCAGCTGCTTGCCCCGGATCGCGGCGGCGGTGCCCGTCGGCACGAGCGACGCGCGCTCCATCGCCTCGCACGCGGCGAGCTCGACGTCGAGCCACACCGCGAAGCGCGTCTTGTCCGACCACAGCTCGGCCATGTCCTTGGGCGTGTAACGAGGGATCATCGCGCGCGAGCGCTTAGCCTCGATCCTCGCCGTGCGGAAGCGCTCACCACCGCCCCGCGATCGCGACGCCGCTCGCGTCGCCGAGTCGCCACGGGACGAGCGCGACGTCGCCGCTCCCGCCGGAGCGCCCCGCGAACCCGCGCCCGACGCTGCCGCCGACGGCCTGTCCGAGCAACGCGCCCGCGGCGACGTCGCTCGGGAAGTGGTGCACGCCGACCAGCATGCCGGTCGCGATGGCCGCCGCGCCCGTGTACGAGGCGACGGCGACCCACGGGCGACCTCGCTGCACGGCGGAGACCGACGCCGCGAGCGCGACCGCCACCCCGGTGTGTCCCGACGGCCACGCGGCGTTCACGCGCCCCGTCGGGCCCCACGTGCGCGCGAGCTCGGGGTGCTCACGCGCCGCCGGATCGTCGCGCGGGTAGCCGCCGAGCGGATAGGGTCGGCCGGTCGAGAGCTTGAGCGCGGCGGTCGCGACGAACGTGAGCGCCGTCGCCTGCAGCGCCGCCGCGCCCGTCGCCGCGAGCCTGCGTTCGCCCAGCGAGAGCCCGGCGCCATACGCGGACAGCCCGAGCGCGGGCGGCGCGATCCACCCCACGAGCACCATCGCGTCGGCGAACGTGTACAGCCTCGGCGCGTCGAGCGTGCGCCGCCCCGCGTGGTCCGCTCCCGACGTCGACAGCGCCGCCGTCGACGCGAGCGCCGCGCCGTGCAGCCACAGCGACGAGCCCGAGAACGCCCCCGCCACGTGGCACGGCAGCCCGTCGAGCGGCGTCGGCGTCGGCGCGCTCGGCGCCACCTCGCACGCGCTCGCGCCCCCCGTCGCCAGCGTGAGCGCCGCGGCGAGCCCTACGCCGCGTGCCCGCGCCCGGTCTCGAGCCGGACGTGCTGCCAGTCGCCCTTCGCGAACTTCCACACCATCACTCCACACAATCCGAACACATACGCCACCGCCGCGGCCCAGATGCCGGGCAGCCCGAGGTTCAGGGTGATCCCGAGGAGCCACGCGAGCGGCACGAGGCAGGTGAAGTGCAGCACCAGCTCGACCACCATCACGAACACCGCGCGCCCCGCGCCGAACAGCGCCTGGGTCAAGATCATCCCGACCGCGATGAGCGGCGTGCAGAGGCCCATCGTGCGCATCGGCAGGAGCGCGGCCTCTTGCACCGCGGGGCTGTGCGTGACGAACGCGAGGATCGGCCTGGTGAACAGGAGGCCCTCGCAGATCCCGACCACGCCGAAGATCACCAGCCCGAGCTTGACCGCGACCCAGCCGAACTTGCGCGCGTCCTCGGGCTTGCCCGAGCCGAGCGACTGCGACACCAGGGTGGCCGCCGACGTGCCGAACGCGAGGCAGGCGGTGAAGGTGAGCTTCAGCACGCCGACGATGTCGGTCGTCGCGGCGCTGTTGATCGCCTGCGCGCGCCCGCACTCGGCGGCGACGCTCGCCGCCGCGCTCATCGCGTCGAGCTTGGAGACGATCCACGAGAACATCGCGAACCCGCTCATCACCGCGATGGTCGCGATCGCGCTCGGGATGGACAGGCGCAGGATGCCCCAGGTCAGCTTGCGATCGAGCTTCTTCAGGTCGAACGGGTGAAAGCCGACGCGGTACTCGCGCTTCAGCGCGTAGGCGACCATGATGAAGAGGCCGATCCACGTCGAGACGAAGCCGCCGAGCCCCGCGCCGCCGATGCCCATCCGCGGCGCGCCGTGGGCGCCGAAGATGAAGAGGTAGCAGACGACGATGTTGATCGCGTTCATCACGACCGCGCTGATCAGGTGGACGTGCGTCTTGCCGATGGCGTCGAAGAACGCCTTGAACGCGAACGTCACGGCCATGCTGACGATGCCGAGCAGCCGCCACTGCAGGTACGACGTCGCGGCCACCTGCACCGCCTCGACCTTGATCAGCGCGCGGACGATGTGCGGCATCGCGAGGTAGCCGCCGACCGTGAACACGATGCCGGCCGTCAGCGCGAAGAACCACGCGTTCATGAGCACGGCGCCGGCCTCCTCGGGCTTGCCCTCGCCCATGCGGCGCGCCGTCCAGGCCTGCGTGCCGACGCTGATCGCCGACAGCGAGCCGCCGAACAACCAGAGGACGATGAGCGACGGCAGGAGCGCCGCCTGCGCGTCGGACGACTCGGGGCACGGCAGGTGCGCGAAGAAGACGATGTCGATCTCGTTGACGACGCTCTGCGTGAGCATCGCGACGACCGTTGGGGCCGCGAGCTTG
Source organism: Myxococcota bacterium (assembly GCA_963169165.1). GTDB lineage: Bacteria > Myxococcota_A > Polyangia > Polyangiales > Polyangiaceae > JADLFU01. Next base: position 10,674 of record CAUJFL010000093.1, read on the forward strand.
AGGACGACCTTGTAGGGGTTGCCAGACGTGTCGACGGGCGCCGTGGGCGCGGTGGGGATGGCAGCCATGCGGGGGACGGCCGTGCGCTCGGCGGGCCGCGCGGCGCGGCGGACTTAGGGTGGCTCGGTTGGGCGCGCAAGCGGCGAGCGCGCGCGTCGCCGCGCTCGTCATCAGGGTGAGGCCGCCTCGACCGGACGCCCCGGCCACCGGACGCCGCGCTCACGTCCGCGCTTCGAGCCTCGACGTTCGCGCGAGTCAGGGTCGACCGACTTGGCCTGCCGCGCGCTCCAACAGCGTCGACGCCCGCGCGAACTCCTCGACGGAGAGCGTCTCGCCGCGGCGGTCGAGGTCGATGCCCGAGTCGTGGGCCAGCGCGGCGAGCAGGTCCCGCGGGAGCACCGAGGCCCACGCGTTTCGCAGCGTCTTGCGGCGCTGGCCGAAGGCGGCCTTCACGAGCGCTCGAAACGAGTCGGTCTCGGCGGCGCGCGGCGTCGCGTGGGGCGTGAGCACGAGCACGGCCGAGTCGACCCTGGGCGGCGGACGAAACGCGCCAGGGCCTATTCTTCGCGCGATTTCGACCTCGAACGCGGCCTGCACGAAGACCGACAGCGCGCCGTACGCGTCGCCGCCGGCGGTCGCCGCGACCCGCTCTGCGACCTCGCGCTGCACCAAAAAGACCACGCGATCGACGGCGTCCGCCACCTCGGTCGCGCGCTCCAGCAAGCGCCCGGTGATGTTGTACGGGACGTTCCCCGCGACGACGCGCGGGCGAGGCGCGTCGTCGAGCTCGGCGCGCCAGTCGTGGCGGGCCGCGTCGGTCTCGCGGAGCGCGAGCCGACCCTCGGCGATCGCGGCGTCGAACGTGCGCGTGAGCACCGGCAACAGGTCGCGATCTCGCTCGAGCGCGACGACCCGGGACGCGCGCTCGAGCAGCCGCGCCGTCAGGGCGCCGGTGCCCGGCCCGATCTCGACCACCGCGCCGCCTGGCGGGGTCGTCGCGAGCTCGGCGATGCGCGCGCACGCGGTCGCGTCGATCAAGAAATGCTGACCGAAGCTCTTCTTCGCGGAGATCATCGCGGGCGCTGCACCTTGACGCCGAGCGCCCGGAGACGACGCTCTGCCTGGCGCTGGCCCGCGTCGATGCGCAAGAGCGCCGCCTCTCGGACCGCGAGCGCGGCGGGGGACAGCGCGGCGTCGGTCGAGAGCGACGGGGCGAAGCGGGACAGCACCCACCGCACGACAGGCCCGGAGCGTCCGCGTCGCGCCATGGAGAGGGCGGCCTCCTCGGTCGCGGGCTGCGGGCCGAGCACGTAGATCACGGTGGCGCGCGGCCTGGTCGCGGCGAGCTCCGCGACGACGCGGGCCAGGGTCCGCGACGTCGCCGCGTGCTCGGGCTCGGCGCGCGGCGGTGACGTGACGCCGTACGCCGCGAGGTACTGTCGCAGGCGTCGCTCGCGCAGCGTCACGCCGGTCGGCAGCGCCACCTCGGGGAAAGGAGCGCGCCCGAGGCTCGCGGCGGCGCGCGCCGAGATGCGATCGAGATCGCGCCGCGACAGCGAGAGGGCCGCCTGATCGAGGGGACGCAGGTGCTCGAGCACGCGGAGCCCGACCTCTGCCTCTTCGAGGTCGCTGCGGTCGCGATCGTGGGTCGACGTCGCGAACGCGAGCTCTTCGAGCAACGAGGAGGCGTGGCGCGCGCCGCGGTCGGGTTCGACGCGCGAGAGCTCGCGGGCGGCGACGATCGACAGGCCGACCGCGTCGCCCCCGCGCGCGTGCCGAGAGATGAGGCTCGCGGCGTCGTCGATCGCGAGATCGAGCGGCGCGCGCCCGAGCTCACCCGCCCACAGCTCGACCGAGGCGTCGAGCACGATCCAGACGAAATCTCGCTCCTCGCGCTCGACCTCGCGCACGAGGAGCTTGCCCCTGCGCGCCGACGCTCGCCACGCGACGCGCTTCAGCGGATCACCCGGCACATAGTCGCGCAGCTCGCGCAGATCCGAGCCCTCTCCCCGCGCTCTGCCCTCGCGCCCGCCCATCGCGGCGACGCGCGTCCGGCCGCCGCGCGGCCCGCGGAGCTCGGTCGCCCACGCGCGCGGGAGCACCTCGAGCCCGAACGGGTTGGCGAACGTGAGCGGCACCTCGAACAGCCCCGGCGCGCCGCGGACCTCGAGCGACAATCCGAACAGCCCGTGCCGCCCGACCCGGTCGCCGCGCACGTCGATCGACACCTCGAGCTTGCCGCCGGCGGGCACCTCTCCCGCGGACGGATCGACCCTCACGTCGAGGGCCGACGAGGCGATCACGCGCAGCCCGACGTAGCGCGCGGCGAGCGTGTCGCGGTTGCGCACCTCGGCGCGCAGGGTGACCGTCTCGCCCCGCGCGACGCGTCGCACCCGCTCCGGCTCGCTCCACACCATCTCGAACCCGGCCGCGCGGATGCGGGACACCGACGCGAACGTCGCCGCGCGCGCCGCCGCGAGCCCGACCAGGAGGGCGCCGCCCCAGCCGACGATCGAGGGCTCGGCCGACACGATCCCCGCCCCGACCACCGCGGCGCCGCACAGCCCGAGGTGAACCGCGTCGCGGGTGGGGTAGAGCTTCATCGCGTCACATCGCGCGCACGGCGCGGCGGTACGCCACCTTGGCGAGCGCGTCGGCGACGACCGCGTCGCGCGCCTTCGCGTCGCCCTCGTGATCGGGCGACAGCACGAGCCTGTGCGCGAACACCGACGGCGCCATCGCCTGAAAGTCGTCTGGTGTCGCGTAGGTGCGCCCCTGCACGACGGCCATCGCCTTGGCGGCCTGCACGAGCGCGAGCGTGCCGCGCGGTGACACCCCGAGCGAGACGTGCGCGTGGCCGCGGGTGTGCGACGCGAGCTGCGCGGCATACTCGTAGAGGTCGTCCTCGACGTGCAGCCGAGACGCGATGCTCTGCAGCGCGTGTACGTCCTGCGGCGACAGCACCGCGCGCACCTCGGGCGCGGCCTCGGCGTGCGTCTTCAGCATCAGCACCTCTTCCTTGGCCGTCGGGTATCCCACCATGATCCGCACGAGGAAGCGGTCGATCTGGGCCTCGGGCAGCGCGTACGTGCCCTCGAGATCGATCGGGTTCTGCGTCGCGAGCACGAGGAACGGCGCCGGCAGATCGAACCGGTCTCCGTCGATGGTCACCTGTCGCTCTTGCATCGCCTCGAGCAGCGCCGACTGCGTCTTCGCGGGCGCGCGGTTGATCTCGTCGGCGAGCACGACGTTGGCGAAGATCGGGCCGCCGCGCAGCTGAAATGTGCCCTCGCGCGGCGACAGCACGTACGAGCCGGTGATGTCGGCCGGCAGCAGATCGGGCGTGAACTGGATGCGTCGCACCGAGCAGCCGAGCGCGGAGGCGAACGCCTTCACCAGCGTGGTCTTCGCGACGCCGGGGACGCCCTCGAGCAGCACGTGCCCCCGCGCGAGCAGCGACACGACCATCGCCTCGATGATCTTGGGGCTGCCGATGTAGACGCGCGCGACCTCCGCGCGCAGGGCGTCGATGCGCTCGCGGGCGGCGCTGACCTCTGTCGGCTGGACGGCGTAGCTCATGCGGGCGGTCTCTCTACACCAAGCGCGGCGGAGAGCTCGCGCGTGAGGCGGCTCGCGCGGTCGAGATCGGCCTGCGACACCCGCACCGGCGCGCCGGCTGCCACCGCGGTCTCGACCCGCGCGACCAGCGCGAGGAGACGTCGGAGCTCGTCGAGCGCGCGCGGCTCGATGGCGGGCTCCCGCGCCAGCGCGTCGAGGAGGTCCTTGCCGCTCGGACGCGCGGACATCCCCAACCGCAAGGCGACGTGCTCCTCGAGGGCGTCACGCTGCTCCAGCAGGACGAGCGCGCGGTGCGTGGTCGGCGCGGAGAGCACCGCGAGCCTCCCGGCCGCGCCTCCCTGAGCGAGCAGCGGGACACCTGCGGCGTAGCGGGGCAGCGGGTGCTCGTAGCCGCGGGCGCTCGATGACAGCACCCAGAGCAACAGCGCGGTGCCGGACAGCACGGCGAGCGCGAGCGCGACGTGCTTCGGCAGTCCGTCGCCCGAGACCTTCTGGACCTCTTGCCGCAGCGAGCGCGCCCACTCCTTCAGCTCGCGCTCGGCGCCGTTCGACGCCCCGAAGACGCCGACCTCCTTGAAGCGGTTCGTCAGCACGAACAGCCGGCCCCCGCGCGCGCCCCAGGCAGGGTCGTCCTCGACCAGGTAACGAATCAGCCCGATGGCGAACGCCTTGTTGCCCGGGTAGCGGAGCATCAGGTTGATCACCGCGGACGGATCTCCCATCGCGAACAGCCGCCCCTTGCCTACCTGCCCGGCGACCGCGAGCGCGACGTCGGGCTCGCCGCTCGCGCGGATACGCAGGACGGTGGTGAGATCGGGGTGGGTGAGCCCGGTCGGGTGGTTGGTGACGATCCGGGTGACGTCGGCGACGACGGGGTGCACGCCGCCGCGTCGACCGGCGGCCATCTCGGTGACCGGCTCGGCGAGGGCGAGGTTCGGGTTGCCGCGCAGCGCGTACAGCGGGGCGCGCGGCGCGGGCACGCGCTTTATGTGATACGGAGCGCCGCCGAGCAGCCGGTCGCTCGCGCCGAAGTCGTCGAGCACCGCGACCCTGCCGCCCGCCCGCAGAAACGCGCTGATCTCGTCGGCGTCGGGGGCGAGCTCGGGGCGGAGGATCAGCAGCGCGTCGGCCGGTGAGAGCGCGTGCCAGTCGAGCCGATTGGTCGCGTCGACGCGCGCGTCTCCGAGCTCGGCGCGCGCTAGGTCGACCAGCACCTTCGTGCCCTCCCATCCTGCCTCGTGAGCGTCGAAGGCCTGCGCGAGCGCCGCGCGCGGCGCCCCGACCAGCCACGCCATGATCAGGGTCGCGAGCCACCACCTCACGCGCGCGAAGGCCCGCGGTCGCATCATCGGACGCAGCGCACGTCGTCGTGAGCGACGTCCACGTCACCGCGCCACGGGCGCTGGCCCTCGCACGTTCCAGCGAGGCGCGGTCCGCCTGCATCCTCCGAAGCGCGGGCCAGCTGATTCCTCTCCTCCAGAGCGCGTGCACGCCCGCCCGCGCGCCAGCCGAGATGTGTGGCGGTCACGGAGAGCCAGAGGTCAGGGGGTTGGGCGGCGGGACGAAGCACGTCACCTTTTCGAGGACGCCGTCGGTGCAGGCGGTCGGCGCAGGCGCGCCGAGCAGGCGGTGCGCGAGGTAGTCGCGGACCCACGGGGTCTGGGACGAGAGGATCGTCTGGTGCGTGCCCTCGGGATCGCCGCAGACCGTCACGTCTCCGCCGAGCGCCTTCAGGCGGTCGACGCCGCAGCGTGCGCGGTTCGGCTGGATGGTGATGTCCTTCGCGCCCTGCCACCACACGATCGGGATCGAGGGGTCGGGATCGGGGCGATCCGCCGCCCAGCGCGCGTGCCACTTCGCGGCGAGCGGCGACGCGCAGCTCGCCGGCGCGTCGCTCAAGCCGCAGTTGCCGACGTCGGTCTGATACTCGGTCGTGAAGAGATCGCCGCCCTTCTTCACGCCGAAGCTGCTCGGTCCCGTCGCGGGCGCGAGCATCTCCAGCCAGCAGCTGTTGTCGAGGAAGGTCTTCGCGGCGTTCCAGCGGTCCATCCCTGTCGGTGCGCCGCCGCCCGCGCCGCCCGCGGTCTTGGAGAAGGCGTCCATCGCCGCCGCCTCGCCCTCGTACGCGGCGAGGTGTCCGTAGGTGTACATCATCCCGAACGACATGGTCCCGTCGGTCGCGAACACGCCGCCTATCGCCGTCAGCAGCGCCCCCCACGCGCCGTTGTTGAGCCAGTACCCGGCGTAGACGAGCACCCCGTCGATGGTGCCCCCGGCGCCGTAGCTCGACGCGTACGACTGCGCCGCGAGCGCCGCGTGCGCGCCGTTCGAGTGGCCGACCAGGAGGTTCTTCGACGAGAAATAGGAGCCCGAGATCTTGCGAGCGAGCCGCGTGCCGTCGAGCATCGCGTGCCCCTCGTCGGTCGCGAGCATCCACGAGGTGATCCCGGGCGTCCCGAGCCCAGGAAAATCGGGCACGATCGCGGGCCAGCCGTGCCCCACCAGCGAGTACGTCTCCGAGCGCCAGTCCTGCTGGTAGCCGCCGGGGTCCTCCTTCGACGGCGCGCACTTGTCGGCGAGTCCGACCGTGCCGTGGCCGATGACGAGCAGCGGCGGCGACGCGGCGACGTTCAGCTCGGGCAGATACAGCGAGCCCGACGTGAGCACCGGAGTGCCCGGATCGCGCTCCGTCCAGTAGACGACGCGGATCTTGTGCGCCCCGACCTGCACGTTGGGGTTGGGCAGCATGTTGTCGACGAAGTGTGAGTTGATCTCTTCCTTGGTGACGAGCCTGTCGTAGGCGCATCGCACGAGATCGCCGCGGTTCGACGCGGCCCAGGGCGACGGCGGCGTGGCCGCGTCATAAAAAGCGGCGTCGACCGTGTCCGCGCACTTCACGGTCAGGTGGGCGAGCGCCGTCGCCTTGTTCTCGGGCGTGCCCGTCAACACGAGGCCGCCCGCGCCAGCCGCGCCTCCGCCGCTCGTTCCTGCGGCGCCCGCTCCTCCCACGCCGGCGGTTCCTCCGCCGCTCGCGCCCGCGCCTCCTCCGCTCGCACCCCCCGCGCCCGCCGTGCCCCCCGCGCCTGCCGCACCGCTCGCGCCCGCCGTGCCGCTCGCTCCCGCAGCGCCGCTCGCTCCTGCCGTGCCGCTCGCGCCCGCCGTGCCGCCCGCGCCCGCCGTGGCGCCGCCGCTCGCGCCCGCCGCGCCCGCGCCGGTCGTCCCGGCGGCGGCCTTGCCCCCCGCGCCCGCCGCGCCGCCCTTCGGGGCGATGTAGACGCCGCCGCCCTCACCGCTCGGGAGCGGATCGTCGTCGGTGGTGCACGCGGCGTGGGCCAAGGCCAGCATCGGGAGGGTCACGACGAGGAGACGCAGCGAGCGCATGGCCGACGATGTTCTCATGAGGCCCGGCCGCGTGCCACCGCCGCGGTCGAGAGCCCCTCGCCAGCGGCCGCGCGCGGTGCCAAAGCGAGGCGGTGCCCGCGCGTTCGCTCTTCGAGCCAGACGAGGTCGAGCTCGGCCCCGGCGCCTGGTGGCTGCGTGGGTTCGCGCGAGAGCAGGCAGCGGCCCTCACGGCGGAGCTCGAGCGGGTCGTCGGCGCCGCGCCGTTTCGTCACATGATGACGCCGGGCGGCCAGGTGATGAGCGCGGCGACGACGAGCTGCGGCGCGCTCGGGTGGGTCTCCGATCGCGCGGGCTACCGCTACTCACCCGTCGATCCCTGCTCGGGGCGAGCGTGGCCCGCGATGCCCGACGTGTTCGCGGCGCTCGCGTCGCGCGCCGCCGAGCGCGCGGGGCACACGGGCTTCGTGCCCGACTCGTGCCTCGTGAACCGCTACGTCGCGGGCGCCAGGATGGGCCTGCACCAGGACCGCGACGAGCGCGACCTGTCCGCGCCGATCGTGTCGGTGTCGCTCGGGGCGACCGCGCGGTTCTTGTTCGGCTCGACGAGGCGTGCGTCGGCCGCGCGCGCGCTCGAGCTGTCGCACGGCGACGTCGTCGTGTGGGGCGGGCCCACGCGCCTCCACTTTCACGGCGTGACGCGGGTCGACGGCGACGCCCCCGAGCGCATCAACCTCACGCTGAGACGCGCGGGCTGAGCCGAGGCTGGATTCAGCTACGGATCGACGGCGGGCCGCTCTTCGGCGGGCGGCTGCGCTCGGGCGGTGGTCCCGGCTCGCCGAGATCGCTCATCGTCTCCTGGATCATCCAGTCGACGACGGCCTTCATGTCCTGGCTCTTCTTGTAGATCTCGAGCTGGCGATCGGCGCTCGTGCCCTCGGTGAGGATGCGGTTGATCTTCGCGACCTCGTCGACCGTGCCGAGCCGCTGGGCGGCGTCTCCGACGAAGTCGATGAGCTCGGTGATCAGCTCGCGGCACGGCACCTCGCGCTCCTTGCCGAAGTCGATCAACTTCCCGTTGATGCCGTAGCGCACCGCGCGCCACTTGTTCTCCTCGAGCAGGCTTCGAGAGTAGGGGCGCCACTGGATGTTCTCGCGGCGCAACAGGTAGAGCTTCACCATCAGCGCCTGGATCAGCGCGACGACCGCGATGGTGTGGTTCATGTTCGTCGGCATGTCGCAGACGCGGATCTCGACCGTCTCGAAGAACGGGTGGACGCGGACGTCCCACCAGATCTTCTTCGCGTTGTCGATGCAGCCCGTCTTGACCAGCGTGCTGACGAACCGCGTGAACTCGGAGTAGGTCGCGAACTCGTCGGGGATGCCCGTGCGCGGGAACCGCTTGAAGATCTCGCTGCGAATCGAGGCGAGCCCCGTCTGGCGCCCGAGCCAGAACGGGCTCGACGTCGTCAGCGCGAGCAGGTGCGGCAAGAAATAGCGGACCTGGTTCGCGAGCGCGACCGCGTCCTCCTTGTCCTTGATGCCGACGTGGACGTGCAGCCCGAAGATGAGGTTCGCGCGGGCGACGTCCTGGAGATCCTCGACCAGGCCGTGGTAGCGCTCGTGGTCGGTGATCTCCTGCGCCTTCCAGTCGGAGAACGGGTGGGTGCTGCCGGCGACGACGCGAAGCCCGCCCTTCTCGGCGAGCTTGGAGAGCTCCTTGCGCAGGAACACGAGCTCGCGGCGCACCTCGTCGACGCTGTGGCAGATGTTGGTCCCGACCTCGACCATCGACTGGTGCATCTCGGCGCGGACGCGCTCACGGAGGACGCTCTTGCCGTCCTCGAGCAGGCGGCTGACGTAGGACCGCAGCTCGCGCGTCTCGGGGTGGACGATCTGGTACTCCTCCTCGACGCCGAGCGTGAACTGACCCTCGTACATAAGCCCACCGCCGTGGTCGCGCGCCGACCGGGCTCTTCGCCGCCGACGATCCGGTAGCCCTGCCCGACGAGCCCGCGCTGCGCGTGGGTCCACAGGTAGCCGTGGCTCGGGCCGGGGCGCTCGGTGCTCGGCGCCGTGCGGGCCTCGCGCTCGCGTGCGGCCTTCATCGAGAAGCGCACCATCTCGTCGACGCAGAGCTCCCAGTATGGATCGCCGAGGCTCCAGCGGTACATGTCGGGCGCGGGGTTGGTGAAGTCGATGGCGTACGGGACGCCGTCGCGGATCGCGAACTCGACCGAGTTCATGTCGTAGCCGAGCGCCTCGTTGATCGCGTACGCGTCCTCGATGATCCGCCGCTCGAGCGCGTCGGGCAGGAACTTGCCCTGCTTCACGTACTGGCGATGCTTGGGGTCGTACTTGATCGGCAGCACCATCTCGCGCCCGATGCAGAGGCACCGCACGTACTCGTCGAAGTCGATGAACTCCTGCAGCGTCATCGCGAGCTGCCCCGACTCGTTGTAGGCGGCGAGCAGCTGGCGCATGTCGTCGACCTTGGTGACGTTCTTCCAGCCGCCGCCGTCCGCGGGCTTCAAGATCGCGGGGAACTCGATGTACTCGGCGACCGCCTCCCAATCGAGCGGGAAGACCAGGTTGCGCAGCGACTTCTTCTTGTCGATCGCGGCGATGTAGTCCTGCTGCGGCAAGAGCAGCGTGCGGGGCACCGCGACGCCGAGCTTCTTCGCGAGCGAGAAGCCGAAGAACTTGTCGTCGGCCGCCCACCAGAGCGGATCGTTGATCACGTACGTGCCGGCGAGCTTCGCGGCCTTCAAGAAGAAGCGGTAGTAGGGCACCTCGTGCGAGAGGCGGTCGACGATCACGTCGTACTGCCGCTCGAGCCGCTCGGGGATGCCGCCGAGCTTCACGAGCTCCGCGTGGAACTCGGGGTGCTGGTTCACCTTCTCGATGAACGCTGCCGGGAAATCGTCTTCCATCCCGACGATGAGGCCGATGCGATAGGTCATGGGTGAGGCCACGTTACGTGATTTCGGGTCTGGGGTGGTCACGGCGATGACGCCCGCTCTCACACGACGCGCAGCCTGTGCTTGTCTCCAAGATCGCGTCGGCTGCCCTCCTGGCCTGGCAGCCTGAGGTAGTCTCCCTCTGGCTGGGGGCCGAGGTCCGCGTCGCTCCAGACAGCGAAATCCTCCGCGAGCGGGCCGGGCAGGGTGGGCTGCGCCGTGCGCTCGAGCAGCTGAAAATCATGGCGCACCGACAGCTCGAGCGGCAGCCCGCGCTCGGGGCCCCGCGCCGCGAACCACGCGCGCGCCGCGTTGACGTTCTGGATCAGCACCCAGTGCTGCGGATCGAGCCTCGCGGCCGTCATGAAGTGGCTCATCATCGCGTCCACGTCGCCGCGAGCCTTCGCGATGCAGCCGAGGTGATTGTGGACCAGGCCCGGCAGCGGGTGACCCAGCTCGAGCGCGCGCGTGACGTGGCGCTCGGCCAGCTCGAGCTCGCCCTCGCGGTAGCAGGCGGCGCCGAGATCGAGGTGCGCGCCGTCGTGGTCGCCCAGGCGCTCGAGGATCGCGCGGCACTCGGGGACGCCGTCGACGTGCATCGTCTGCAGCCCGACGTGCTCGCGGAACCACGCGTTCATCAGCGCGGTGTCCTCGGGCGACGCGTCGAACGGCGTCTTCAGCTCCTGGAACCGCTCGCGGAAATACGCCTCGGGATCGAGCCAACCCGCGGCGACCGCGTCGCGAAAATCGATCGTGCCGGGGTACACGGACAGGCAAGAGAAGAGGTACTCGTGCGGTCGCGCGCGCTCGAGGAACTGGAGCGTCTCGGCGAACGTCTCCCTCGTCTCGCCGCGGTTGCCGAGCATCATGTAGTAGCGGACCTTGATGCCGGCCTCCTTCGCGAGGCGCGTCGAGGTGAGGATCTCGTCGACCGTGATCTTCTTGTCGATGAGATCGAGGATCCGCTGTGAGCCCGACTCGACGCCGAGGGACAGCCGCTGGCACCCTGCGAGGCGCATCGTCTTCAGCAGCGGCGCGGTGAGGAGATCGACGCGCGTGTCGCAGCTCCACACGAACTTGAGCTTCCGGTCGAGGATCCCCTCGCAGAGCTGCGTCACCCTCTTCTTGTTCGTGGTGAAGGTGTCGTCCTTCACTTGCAACATCTTGACTGGCAAGCGCGACAGCGCCGCCTCGATGGCGTCGAGCACGTAGTCGACCGACTGCGACCGAAACCCGCGCCCCCAGCTCGTCTCGGCGCCGCAGAAGGTGCAGGCCCACGGGCAGCCGCGCGCGGTCATCAGGATGTGGGTGGGGAAGGTGTGGTGCGGGCACGCGAGCTCGTCGAGCCGCTCTATCGCCGCGCGCTCGGGGCCGCGCGTCGGTTCACCCCGCGCGCCGCGCCACACGACGCCCGGCGTACCGGCCGCGCCCTCGCCCCGCTCGAGCCTGGCCGCCAGCTCGACGAAGGTGACGTCGCTCTCGCCGACGCAGATCGAGTCGATCGACGCGTGGTGCCGGAGCATCGCCTCGGCGAGCGGCGTCGCGTGCGGGCCGCCCACGGTCACGTGCGCGCCCGGCCGCAGCTGCTTCAGCCGCGCCGCGACCAGGGCGACGCCCCGGCGGTTCGCGGTCCAGCACGAGAGGCCGTAGAGGTCGGCGTCGAGCGCGCGCAGCACCTCGTCGACCCTCGACCACGCGAACGCCGAGAGGTTGAGCACCTTGACCTGGTGCCCCGCTCGCCGCGCCTGCGCGCCCAGCGAGAAGAGCCCGTACGGCGTCTGATAGAAATCGGCGTCGAGATCGCCGCGCTGATACCCCGGAGGCGGGCCGTCGTGGGGATCGGGCGGCGCCCCCTCGTCTGGCAGCTTCCACGGCGGAGAGTAGAGGAGCGCGATCCGCATCGCGGGGGAGCGTCGCGCGTCGCGGCGGCCTTGACCAGCGCGATGTCGGGCCGCGAGCTTGCGCGAATGGGCGATCGCGTTTATGAGCGTCGCCCCCTTTTCTGGAGAGGACCGAGATGGCCCGCGTCACCGTCGAAGATTGCCTGGAGCGTGAAGAGAACCGATTCGCGCTGGTCGTGCTCGCAGCGCAGCGCACCCGTCAGATCATGAAGGGCGCCGCGACGCTCGTCCCGGGCAAGAACAAGGCCGCCGTGATGGCCCTCCGCGAGATCGCGAACGGCAAGGTCCACTGGAACAAGGACTCGCAGGAGATAGTCGACGACTGGATCCGCGAGACGCACCCCGCCGAGCGCTGATCTGCCGCGGGTCACCGCGCGATGCCCCCGAGCTCGAGAGCGCCGCGTGCGCGCGTCGATAGGGCGCTGATCGTCGGCGCGCGCGCGCACTTCGACGACCCGGCGTACTACGCGAAGACGTACGCCGAGCGCCGCGAGGACATCCGCTACTACGAGGCGATCGTCGCACCTGGCGCGCGCGTGCTCGAGTACGGCGTCGGCGCGGGCCGCATCGCGATCCCGCTGGCGCGGCGCGGCGCGCGCGTCGTCGGCGTCGACTGGTCGCGCCCGATGCTCGACGATCTCGCGCGCCGCCTCGCGCGCGAGCGGGGCGACGTGCGAGCGCGGGTGCGCGCCGTGCACGGAGACATGCGCGAGGTGTCGCTGCGAGCGAGGTTCGACCTCGTGCTGGTGACGTTCAACACGTTCCTGCACCTCTACACGCGCGACGACGTCGAGCGCTTCCTGTCGCGCGCTCGGCGGCACCTCGCGCGGGAGGGCTCGCTCGTCATCGACGTCAGCGTCCCGCATCCGGGGGATCTCGCGCGCGATCCCGACCGGCTGTACCGCGCCCCGCGGCTGCGCCACCCGACCACCGGGCAGCTGGTCCGCTACGGAGAGCGCTTCGACTACGACGCCAGCCGACAGATCCTGTTCGTCACGAGCGAGTTCGAGCCCGTCGACGGCGCGCCGCCGTTCGCGGTGCCGCTCGCGCATCGCCAGTATTTCCCCGAGGAGCTGTCCGCGCTGCTGCACTACAACGGGTTCGAGGTGACGGGCGTCGAGGGCGGGTTCGAGGGAGAGGCGCTGACCCGCCACAGCGACGTGATGATCCTCACGGCGCGCGCTCAGGCCGCGCGGGCTCGTCGTCCGGCGAGCGTGTAGGCTGGCGCGCGATGGACCGCATCCCCGGCGCCCACGTGCCGCAGGCCCCGCTCGCGAGTGTCCGCAAGGTCGTCGACGCGCTCTCGGCGGGCGCGGTCACCACCGACGAGCTCGCGCGCGCGACCGAGATCGAGCACCGCCACGTCAGCTACGCGCTGCGCGCCGCCGAGACGCTCGGGCTCGTCGATCCGACCCCGAGCCTCACCGAGCTCGGGCGGGCGCTCGCGGACACCCACCCGCGCAGCGGGGCGGAGCGCCACGTCTTTCGCCTCGCGGCCGGGGCGAGCGGGCTGCTCTGCGCGATCATGCCCGACGTGCTCGACGAGCGCGCGCCGTCGCGCGCCGAGGTCGTGATGCGGCTGCTCACGCACACGACGCTCGGGGCCGCGACCGCCGCGCGCCGCGCGACCGACCTGTTGTCGTGGCGGCGCTATCTGGTCGAGGGACCTCCCCCGCCCGCGCAGCTCGAGCTGAAGTTCGCGAGGGCCCGCGCGAAGCCCGCGATGACCGATGACGCCCGCTCGGCCACACCTCCCGAAGACGACGACGACCTGCTGATGGTCCCCGACGTCGAACCCGAGAACAACCGCGCGCCGCGCGAGGACGACGTCCCCTTCTGATTCGCTTGACACCCGGCAGGGCCCGCTCCGAAGTTCGTGGGGATGTCTCCCCGCCTCCTCTCGCTGGTGCTGTGTCTCTCCACCGCGTGCGCGACCGGGATGGCGTCACGCACAGAAGAAGAGCCTCCAGGCGATCCAGCAGCGGCGAGCGCGCCGGGGAGCGCGGGCGCGACGGGCGGCGGCGGCGCGGGCACGACGAGCGGCGGCAAGTCGAACGGCAGCGCGGGCGCGGCGAGCGGCAGCGCGGGCGCGGCGAGCGGCAGCGCGGGCGCGGCGAGCGGCGGCGCGGGCGCGGCGAGCGGCGGCAAGGCGAGCGGCGGCAGCGCGGGCGCGGCGAGCGGCAGCGCGGGCGCGGCGAGCGGCGGCAAGGCGAGCGGCGGCAGCGCGGGCGCGACGAGCGCCGGAGGCTCCGGCGCGGGAGGTGACGCAGGACAGACGGGCGCAGGCGGCGACGCAGGCGCGGGCGGCGACGCGGGACAGGCAGGCTCGGGGCAGGCCGGCGCGGGCGGCGACGCTGGGCAGGCAGGCTCGGGGCAGGCTGGCTCGGGCGGTGACGCCGGACAGGCTGGCGCGGGCGGCGCGGCGTCGGGAGGCTGCGGCGACGGCGCCGTGGCTCCCGGTGAGCAGTGCGATGATTCAAACAAAAATAACGGAGACGGCTGCTCCGCGAGCTGCCAGTGGGAGACGAACTGCCAGGCTGACAACCCCCGCGTCACGCTCGCCTGCGGCGACTCCCACAAGGACTCGTTCTCCGGCAACTTCGGCGACGTCGAGAACCTGTGCGGAAAACCTTACAAATACCAAGACCAGATCTTCGAGTTCACGCCGGTGGCGAGCGGCAAGGTCACCGTCTCGTACACCGCGAACGGCGATCCGAAGGACATGTCCATCTTCTTGATGAAGGGCTCGTGCCACTCGAAGCTCTGCGTGGCCGACTCGAGCGCCGGGGCCGATCGGCATACGCTGACGTTCGACGCCGAGCTCGGGGTCAAGTACTACATCGATCTCGAGGCGCCGTCGGATCAGCCCGGCTACACGATCACGCTCAGCTGTCAGTGAGCGTCACGAGCCCGAGCGCACGTCACCGAGCGAGCTGACGTCGAAGTTGAACGCGCGCGTCCCCGAGGACACCGTCACGCGGATCGTGTCGCCGTCGACGCGCGAGAACGCGAGGGTCATCGAGCGCTCGCTCGGCGCGACGAGCGTGTACGAGCCCGCCTGCGGCACCGGATCGACCCAGCGCGCCTCGACGCCGCGGATCGCCAGGTCCCATTTGCCGCGCTCGCCGGTCCACGAGCGCGCGCCGTCGACCTTGATGCCCTCGACGACGCCGCCCGGCAGCGGGGTCTGCGTGCGGTCGCCGGTGCCCTTGCCCGAGCGCCCGTCCGCGAGCCGCGTCCAGGTCAGCTCGTGCTGGACGCGCCTGCTCTTCGCGCTCGCGCTCCAGGTGACGGAGGCGGTCCCGTCGACCTTCAGGCGCTGGTTGGAGACGCCCACCCAGGCGTGGCGCACCTCGACCTCGCCGGGCGCGGTCTTGATGACCTCGATGGTCTGCACGCCGCTGTAGGTCTGCCCCCGGTAGACGCAGGCGCCCGGACGCTTGCCGTACTCGACCGACAGCTTGCCGGCCGCGAGCGTGAGCTCCGCGCAGGGGAGCTGCGACTGGATGAACGAGCGGATCTCGTCCGCGGCCTGCTCGACCGCCGCGCCGATCGTGAACGACGTCGACAGCTCGATCGTGTTGGCCGTGAGCGTCGCGGCCTGCCCGTCGAGCGACGCCTCTTCGACCGCCTGCGACGCCTCGCCGAGCGACATCGGCGCGTCGGATTCCTGTTTTCTGGGGCAGCCCGTCAGCGCCACCGCCGCCACCGCCGCCCACCAGATACGTGCCTTCATCACCGCGTCCTCCAGCCCGCGCGAGGCTAACACGCGGCGGCGCGCTCGGCGCCAGCGGCTTGACGGACCCTTGTCCGTGTGAGAATGGCGTCGCCCCTTCGAGGTCTCCCGCCATGAACGTCACCGTCGAGAAGCTATCGCCCGTCCTCATCGAGCTCGCCGTCGAGATCCCGCAGCCGCGCGTCTCCGCCGAGGTCGAGCGCACCTTCAACGAGTACGCGAAGACCGCCAAGATCCGCGGCTTTCGGCCCGGAAAGGCGCCCCGCGAGGTCATCGCGCACATGTTCGGCGGCCAGGTGAACGCCACCGTCACGCAGAAGCTCGTCGACGACACGCTCCCCCGCGCGCTGTCCGAGAAGACCATCACGCCGCTCGCGACGCTCGCGATCGTCCCCGACAAGCTCGACCAGAAGGCCGCGTTCTCCTACCGCGCGCGCTTCGAGGTGACGCCCGACATCGACGACGCCAAGTACGAGGGCTTCGCCGTCAAGAAGCCGAAGTCGGACGTCGACGCGGCCGAGATCGACCAGGGCATCGAGCAGCTCCGCGTCGAGCACGCGACGCTCCGCGTGCCCGAGCCCGCGCGCGCCGCGAAGGCGACCGACACCGTCTTCTTCGATCTGACGCTGGATCTCGACGGCGCGCCGCGCGCCGACGCGTCGTCCAACGACGTCGAGGCCGAGCTCGGCAACGGCACGCTGATGCGCGAGCTCGACGACGCGCTGACGGGCGCCTCGATCGGCGACACGCGCGACGTCGAGGTCACCTTCACCCAGGCGCACCCCAAGAAGGATTTCCGCGGCAAGAAGGGCACGTTCCACCTCGAGCTGAAGGAGATCAAGGAGCGCGTGCTGCCCGAGGTCGACGCCGAGTTCGCGAAGGACTGCGGCGACTTCGACGACGTCGCCGCGCTGCGCGCCCACGTCGAGAAGGGCCTGAAGCGCCAGAAGGACCAGGCCGCCGAGGACATGGTCGCCGAGCAGATCGTGGTCGAGCTCTGCAAGGCCAACCCGATCCCGGTGCCGCCCAGCCTCGTGCGCCAGCAGCTCGAGGTCACGCAGCAGGAGCTCGCCGCGCAGGCGCGCCGCATGGGTCAGCGCTTCAACCTCACCGAGGAGCTCCGCGCCAACCTGCAGGCCGACAGCGAGATGAAGGTGCGCGCCGGCCTCGTGATGGCGACCATCGCCAAGAAGGAGGGCGTGATCGTCAACGACGACGACATCGAGAAGGCCTACGCCGAGCTCGCCGAGCAGACCGGCAAGAACGTCGCCCGCGTGAAGGCGGACTACCGCGACGCGAAGCGCCGCGAGGTGCTGATCGGCATGATCCTCGAGGACAAGATCCTCGACATCATCGAGAAGAAGTCGAACGTCGAAGTGGTCTGACGCCCTCGGCGTTCGACCCCGTGCGCGCCCGGAGCGACCCGCTCGCCCTGGGCGCGCGTCGCTTTGTCTCCGCCCGCGCGAGGCGCACCGCCGCCGCGCTTGCATTTGTCCGACACGCGCGTAAGTGAATGACCCCGATGAAGACCCCCGAGACCCGTGAGCAGGCGTTGTCTGTGCTGGAGAGCGCGAGCGGCAAAGAGTTCATGCGCCAGCAAGAGGCGGCGCGGGACATGATCATCTTCCCGCAGGTCTACGAGACCACGCACCGCGGCGAGCGCGTGTTCGACCTGTTCAGCCGCCTGCTGAAGGATCGGATCGTGTTCCTCGGCTCCGACGTCAACGACGACGTCGCGAACATCATCATCGGGCAGTTCTTGTTCCTCGAGAGCGAGGATCCAGACAAGGACGTGCAGCTCTACATCAACAGCCCCGGCGGCGTGATCTACGCGGGCCTCGCGATCTACGACACCATGCAGTACGTCCGCTGCCCCGTCTCGACGATCTGCCTCGGCCACGCGATGAGCATGGGCGCCGTCCTGCTGACGTCGGGCCACAAGGGCAAGCGGTTCGCGCTGCCCAACGCGCGCATCATGATCCACCAGCCGCTGGGCGGCGCGCGCGGCCAGGCGACCGACATCGAGATCGAGGCCCGCGAGATCCGCTACCTGAAGGAGCGCCTGCTCGACATCGTCGTCGAGACCACGGGCCAGACCAAGGAGCGCGCCGCGGCCGACATGGAGCGCAACTTCTACATGTCCGCCGTGCAGGCAAAAGAATACGGCCTCGTCGACGAGGTGTTCATCTCGAAGAAGCTCAAGGAGAGCCGAGAGAATTCGTCGAAGTGACCGGGCGCTTTACTTGCCCGACCCAGACCCCCTTCCTAAGGTGAACCGACCACATGGCGATGGATCGACGTCGTGAAGACCACGGGACCGGCAACCTCTCCTGCTCCTTCTGCGGGAAATCGCAGCGTGAGGTGCGCAAGCTGATCGCGGGCCCCACCGTGTACATCTGCGACGAGTGCATCGGCCTCTGCAACGACATCATCGCCGAGGAGGGCGACAAGGACGACGCGCCGCACGGCGCCTCGCCGCCGATCCCGAAGCCCGCGGACATCAAGGCCGTCCTCGACGACTACGTGGTCGGGCAGGAGCGCGCGAAGCGCCACCTGTCGGTCGCGGTCTACAACCACTACAAGCGCATCGAGAGCAAGCTCGCGAACGACGACGTCGAGCTGGCTAAATCCAACATTCTCCTCGTGGGCCCGACCGGCTCCGGCAAGACGCTGCTCGCGCAGACGCTGGCGAAGATCCTCAACGTGCCGTTCGCGATCGCGGACGCGACCACGCTGACCGAGGCCGGCTACGTCGGCGAGGACGTCGAGAACATCATCGTCCAGCTGCTGCAGAACGCCGACCACGACGTCGAGAAGGCGCAGCGCGGCATCGTCTACATCGACGAGATCGACAAGATCTCGCGCAAGAGCGACAACCCGTCGATCACGCGCGACGTCTCGGGCGAGGGCGTGCAGCAGGCGCTCCTGAAGATCATCGAGGGCACCGTCGCCAACGTCCCGCCGAAGGGCGGTCGCAAGCACCCGCAGCAAGAGTTCTTGCAGGTCGACACGAGCAACATCCTGTTCATCGCCGGCGGCGCGTTCGTCGGGCTCGATCAGATCGTGCAGCGCCGCCTCGGCAAGAACGTGATCGGGTTCGGCGCCGAGTCGAAGGGCAAGAAGGAGATGCGCCTCGGCGAGCTGTTCGCGCAGTCGCAGCCCGAAGACCTGCTGAAGTTCGGTCTCATCCCCGAGTTCATCGGCCGCTTCCCCATCGTCGCGACGCTCGAGGAGCTGACCGAGGAGGCGCTGATGGACATCCTCACGAAGCCGAAGAACAGCCTGGTGAGGCAGTTTCAGCGCCTGTTCGACATGGATGGCGTCAAGCTCAAGTTCACGAAGCCAGCGCTCTCGGCCGTCGCGCGCGAGGCCCTGTCGCGGCAGAGCGGCGCGCGCGGGCTGCGCGCGATCGTCGAGCGCACACTGATGGACACGATGTTCGACGTGCCCTCCGACCCCAACGTCAAGGAGATCGTCGTCAACGAGGAGACGGTGTCCAAGGCCGAGAAGCCGCTCATCGTCTACGAGAAAGAGTCCGAGGCGGCGAGCTTACCCGTCCGTCAGCGCCGCGCGCGGGCGCGCACGACGTCGGCGCCGATCAGCGCGACCCCGAGCACGGTCATGCCGATGGCCGCGGAGGTCTGCATCTCCGCCGGGAACACGCTGACCAGGATGAACTGCGCCCCGACGCGCTTCAGCAGGAACGAGCCGAGGCCGACGATGACGAACATGATGCCCACGCTGCGCATCGGCGCAGGCTAGCGCGGGCTGGGTGTCACGCGCCGCCGTCGACGACGAAGCTCGCGTGCAGCGCGCGCTGGGCGTCCGCGAGCGCCGACGGCTCGATGCGCGCGACGAGCGACAGCGGGCCGGCCTCGAGCCCGCGGACCTTGGCGCCCGCCGCGCGGAGCGCCTCGGTGAACGCGACGAGCGGGCGTCCGGTCGTCGAGAGGCCGTCCCCGACGACGCCGACCGCCGCGAGCCCCTCGACCAGCTCCAGCGCCGCGCCGCCGACGCGCTCGAGCGCGCGCCTGGCGCGGGACCAGTCGGGGACGTTGAGCAGCGGCACGACGAACGCGCCGCCGTCCTCGCGGACCGACGCGTCCTTCAGCGGGATCTCCTCGTCGCGGGCGACCCGCGCGAGCTCCTCGAACGCGGAGAGCGACGAGACCTTGCCGACGACCAGGTTCTGCTCGGCGACGACGGCGCGCGCCGCGTGGGCGGGGTTCGCCGTCTGCGCGCGGACCTGCGTCTCCCGAGGGCCCGCGCCGCGCTCCCACGGATCGAACGTCGAGCGCGCGTGGATGGTGATGCGCGCCTTCCTCGCCCACTCGACGGCCTGGGCGTTCAGCACCTTGGCGCCGCGCTCGGCCATCTCCTGCAGCACCGAGGGATCGAGCTCGGGGAGGTGTCGGGCGTCGGGCACCACGCGCGGATCGGCCGAGTAGACGCCGTCGACGTCGCTGTAGATCTCGCACCGATCGGCCGACAGCGCCGCGGCGAGCGCGACGGCGGTCGTGTCGGTGCCGCCGCGCCCGAGCGTCGTGATCTCACGCTTGTAGCTCATGCCCTGGTAACCGGCGACGATCACCACGCGGCCGCGCGAGAGCTCGTCCTCGATGCGGTGGGGCCGGACCTCGATGATGCGCGCGTCGAAGTGCCGATCGTTCGTGATGATGCCGCTCTGCGAGCCGGTGAACGAGATGGCCTCGCAGCCGCGCGCCGCGATCGCGATCGCGAGCAGCGACATCGACACGCGCTCGCCCGTCGACACGAGCATGTCGATCTCGCGCCTCGGCGCGGCCGCCGCTGCCCCCTCTCCGGCCGCCTGTCGCGCGAGGGCGAGCAGGTTGTCGGTCGATTTGCCCATCGCGCTGACGGTGACGACGACGTCGTGGCCCGCGCGCTTCGCGGCGACGATCTTGTCCGCGACGCGGCCGAGCTTCTCGACGTCGGCGACCGAGGATCCACCATATTTCTGGACGATGACCGCCATGTGGCCCGGCTAGCACCCGGACGAAGCGTGGGCCAAGATCGGCCTCGCGTCTTTACCAGCGGCGGCGCTTTCTCTTATCCTCGCCTCCTCCGCCTGGCCACGCCGGCCGCGCGGCATCGCCGTCCCCGTGAAGGCTCCCTCTTCCTCGCGCCGCCCACAGCCTCTGAAGGCGCCAGGGGCCATGTGATCGACTCGGAGCGCGACACGGACGTCCTGCTGCTGCTGATGAGCATCAGCCCGCAGTGGGACGAGATCGAGCGGGTGCGGACGTCCGCGCATGACCGACTGCTGTCCCCGTACGGTGTCGATGTCGCGGACGCCGTGTCGATGGCCGCCGCGGAGCTCGCCGAGAACGGGGTGAAGTACGGGACGGGCGACGTCATCATCGCGCTGCGCGAGCTGCCGGGCGCCGTCGAGGTGTCGGTGACCAACGACACCGGCGGCTCGGCCTCGCTCGACGCCAAGATCGCCTGGATCCGGGCGTGCGCGTCGCCCGAGGAGGCCTACCGCCAGGCGCTCGAGGGGGTCGTGCTCGGGGGCGTCGTGCAGACCGGCGGGCTCGGGCTCGTGCGGATCGTCTACGAGGGGGGCTGCGAGCTCTCCGTCGAGCATCAAGACGACCGGGTCACCGTTCGCGCGCGGCGCGCGGTCCCGGCGCGTGACGCGGTGTGATCCGCGTCAACGCGCTCCTGGCGGCTGCGCTGGTCGTCGCCTGCGGACAGTCGGACGAGGCGCCGAGCTGTCCGTCGGGCGTCCGGCTGAACGGCCAGTGCCTGGTCGCGAGCGATGGCGGGGGCGTGCCGGACGCGACCACCGGACCGAGTCCGGGCGCCGAGTGCGACGAGCCCGCCGTGCTCGCGTGCGCGGCCGAGTCGCTCGACGTGCTGTCGTGCCCCTCCGGTCGCTATGAGCGCGTCGCCGTCTGCGCGGCCGACGCGCCCTGCGTCGAGCTGCCCGGCCGCACCAGCGTCCACTGTGGGATCGGAGAGCTGGCGCAGCCCATCGCCCTCGCCGACGCACCGTGCGCGGCGCCCGGCGCGGCGTCGTGCTCGCCCGACCGCGCGTCGCTGCTGTCGTGCGACGCCGGGGTCTGGCGCGTGCTCGAGGCGTGCGCCGCGAAGCTCGCCTGCGGTCGCACCCCCGCGAACACGAAGGGCCCAGGCTGGTCATGCCCGGGCCCCTCGGCGTGCGCTGTCTGTAAGTGATTCACGGGACGATCCTGGCGTCGCGCAGGCGCCAGAAGTGCTTCTCGCCGTCGGCGTCGACGCGCACGCCCGGGCAGCCCGCGGCGTCGACGTCGGACAGCCGCCGCACGGTCACGCGACGACCCACGAACGGGCTCATCGTGTCGGCCCAGTTGCTGTCGCCGTTGACAGCGCGGTGACGCCCCAGCTGCAGCCGGGTGCCCGAGCGGATCGTGCCGAACACCGCCGAGGAGACGGTCTTGCCGCACTCCTGGCTGATCGCGCCGAGCGGCAGGTTGACGAAGATCTTGTTCGAGGGCAGCTCGGTCATGTGCTTGCGGTTGATCGACGACGTCTCCACGCCGAAGCCCGAGAGCACCGACAAGATCTCGTCGACCTGCGAGGTCGAGGCGCCGCTCCACTTGATGTTGTTGTCGGAGTTGGGTGAGCCGAGGACGCTGGTGTCGGACCAGCCGCGCGCCTTCAGCGCCCGCGCGATCTCGTTGCCAGCGGAGTGGTCCGCGGGGTTCATGAAGAGCACCACCTCGGCGGTCGACTTGGAGATCCCGCCGCTCGGCGCCGCGATCGACGAGCCCGAGCCCACGCGGCTGCCGGTCGGCAGGTTGACGAAGATGTCGGTGTCCTTCGGGCCGAAGGCCGTCGACATGCGGTTGATCTTGCCGACGTCGCCGCCCATCCCGCCGACGACGCCGACGATCTCCTCGACGTAGGACTTCGGCGCGCCGCCCCACTTGATGTTCATGTCGGGGTTCGGGCCGACGTTGGTGTGCGCGAGCGAGTAGCCGCGCGATTTGAGCTGCGCGACGATCTGCTCGCCCCACGTCTGGTCGGCGGCGAAGATGACGACGTTCACCGCCGACTTCGAGATCGCCGCGGACGCGACCGACGACGGAGGGGGCGCGCTCGTGGTGACGACGAGATCGTACTTGCCGTCGTAGCCCCAGCGGTACGAGTTGGTGCTGCCGTCCGGCCAGCGCACCTTGACCCAGCCGGTGCCGTCCTCGCCGACCACGGTGCCGGCGCCGCTCTTGTCCTGAGCCTGCCATTTCCAGTCGGGGCCGCGCGAGACGCGCGAGCCGATGGCGGGCGCGGGGCGCGCGGCCGAGGTGCGCGCGGTCGGCGCGGGCAGCGGGGGCGCCGAGGTCGGGGTCGCGACCGTCGGCGCGCGCCCCTCGATGGAGATGAGCCCGATGCGGAGCGGGACGCTGCAGCGCGGGTGCTCCACGCCCTCCTTCGCGGCGGCCTCGCACGACTCGGGATCGCCGGCGCTGTCGAGGCGCTCGCTCTTCGAGGCGCTGCCCCCCTTCGCGCCGCCCACCGCGAACACGCTGCCGCCGCCCTCGACCTCGCTGAGGTCGCCCGCGACGAGCGTGAAGCCGCCGAGGTAGACGGTGCTGATGACGTGGGTCGCGCGCGCGCAGTCGGGGCCCTTCAGATCGGCGGGCGTGAAGGACCGCCCCGCGGGGATCGCCGAGAGGCCGACGAGCCGATAGTCGGTGCGGAGCGCGCGGTTGCCCTTGAGCTTGCCGCTGAGGCGCGCGGCGCCGAGGGGCAGCTCTGCGTAGAGCTCTTCGGAGTTGCGCGCGACCTTCGTCTGCTCCTCGGGGTACTGCGAGTATTTGTACTGCGCGCCGGGACCGATGCAGTTCGGCAACAGCTCGAGCTCGACGTTGCAGCCCTTCGCTTCGTAGCGTACGGCGACGACACCCTCCTTGCGGAGGCGCGACAGGTTGCCGCGTGAGCCTGGGTCCCACGCCATCAGATCGGGCTCGGTCTGCGGGCGCACCGCGCTGCACGACACGGCCGAGTCGAAGCCCTTCTGCGCAGATTTTCCGTCTGTCGCGGGCGGCTTGGGACCGCAGGCGGTGAGGGCGAACGTCGCGGTGAGCAGAGCGCCGGAGAGCGGGAGGTAGCGTGCCATCGATCGGTGAGTCTACCGCTCGGCCCGACGGTCGCGCTAGTGTTCGCGTCCGATGCTCGATCTCACCCGACGGCTCCTCTTGGTCTCCTGCGCGTCGCTCGCGCTCGCCTCCGGCTGCGGCGGCGCGCCCCAGTCGGCCGCGCACCCGAAGCTCAACCAGGAGGTGAGCCTCACGCTGCCGTCCAACGAAGGTCAGCTCGTGACGGTGCCGCTGCGGGGCAAGCGCGCGGTCGTGCTCGACTTCTTCGGGCCGACCTGCAAGCCCTGCGAGAAGGCCGTGCCAGCGCTGCAGGCGAGGCGCGGCGAGCTCGAGGCCAAGGGCGCGGAGCTGGTGCTCGTCGCGGTGCTCGGCGACGGCGAGAACTCGGACCAGGCGTCGGCGGCGCTGCAGAGGTGGGGCGTCAAGGGCGCGACGTTCCTCGTCGACAAGAGCGACGCCTCGCGCCGCGAGCTGGGTGTGCAGTCGCTCCCCTCCACGATCGTGGTCGACGACAAGGGCGTCGTGCGCTGGGTCGCCAAGGAGAGCGCGACGGCGGCCGACGTGGTCGCCGCGGTCCCCTGAGCGGCCGACGCGGAGCGCGCAGAGTCCGCCGTGATCTCCGCCGACACCCTCGAGCAGATCAAGCGCCGCACCGAGCTCGTCGCGCTCATCGGCGAGTCGGTGCGCCTCACGCGTCGCGGCCGCTCGTGGGTCGGCCTCTGCCCGTTTCACAAGGAGAAGTCTCCGAGCTTTCACGTCACCCCCGAGCGCGGCCGCTTCCCCTGCTTCGGCTGCGGCGAGGGAGGCAACGCGTTCGACTTCGTGATGAAGACCGAGGGCCTGTCGTTTCCCGAGGCGGCGCGGCGCCTCGCCGAGCGCGCGGGCGTCGCGATCGAGGAGAGCGGCACGCGCGAGGATCGCTCGAGAGAGGCCGCGCAGCGGCGCGCGCGCGACGACCTGTACTCGGCGATGCACCTCGCGGCCGTCTACTTCGAGAAGATGCTGCAGGAGCACCCCGACGCGCGCGTCGCCCGCGACGAGCTCGCGAAGCGCCGCCTCGTCGCCGAGTCTCCGACCGATCGCGTCGCCGTCGCGCTCTCCGCGTTCCGGCTCGGCTACGCGCCCGCGGGCTGGGACGGCCTCGCGCAGTTCTTCCGAGAGCAGGGCGTGTCGCCCGCGCTCGGCGAGCAGGTCGGGCTGCTCGCGCCGCGACAGGGCCGCGCGGGGCACTACGACAGGTTTCGCAACCGGCTCATGTTCGCCGTGATCGATCTGCAAGGCCGCGTGATCGCGTTCAGCGGGCGGATCTTGCCCGATCCGCAGACCGGCCTCGTCGACAAGGAGACGGGGAAGTACGTCAACAGCCCCGAGACGCCGATCTACCGCAAGGGCGAGACGGTGTTTGGTTTGTTCCAAGCGCGCCAGGGGCTCCGCCAGGCGGGCGAGGCGGTGATCGTCGAGGGGAACTTCGACGTCGTGTCGCTGCACGCGCGCGGCGTCGATCACGTGGTCGCGCCGCTCGGCACCGCGTTCACGCCCGAGCAGGCGCAGCTGATCAAGCGCTTCACGCCGACGGTGACCCTGCTCTTCGACGGCGACGCGGCCGGACGCAAGGCGGTGCAGAAGGCGCAGGACGCGATCAAGCGCGCGGGCCTCGTGGGCAAGGCCGCCACGCTCCCCGACGGCAAGGACCCGGACGATCTCGCGCGCGAGCGCGGCGCCGACGGGGTGCGCGCCGTCTTGAAGCAGGCGCGTGGGCTGCTCGAGCACCTGATCCAGTCGGCGCTCGACGAGGGGTTCGCGCGCGCCGACGCCGAGGAGCGGGCGCAGCGGGCGAAGGAGGTGGTCGAGCTGCTCGCCGCCGAGGACGATCCGACCGTGCGCGCGATGGCCCAGCGGTACGCGGACGACATCGCCGGTCAGCTCGCGAGCCGCGACGCGAGCCTCGGCCTCGTCGACGCGCGGACGTTCGGCGCGCTCGCGAGGCAGGTCCACGCGGCGCTGCACCGTCCGGCGCAGCCCGCGCGTGACGCGCCGCGCGGGCCGCGCGATCCGGTCGTCGAGGCCGCGCTCGGGGCGATCCTCGACTATCCAGAGCTGCTCGACGATCCCGAGATCGCGCCGCGGCTCGGGCTGCTCGACGGAGACCCGGTGCTCGTGGTCGCGGCGCTGCAGCGCGCGTCGCGGGACGCGCTCGACGTCGACGCGCTGCTCGCCGAGATCCCTGTCTCCATCCACGCGTTCGTGTCCCGCCGCCTCGTCGCGCCGACCCACGCCGAGCCAGAGCAGGCGAGGGGCGAGCTGCTCGCGAACCTCGACAAGCTCCGGGTGCGACAGCTGACGCGCGACAACCGCGATGACGCGCTCGAGATGGCGCGTCGCGAGGCCCGCGGCGAGGGAGACGCCGCGCTCGAGCTGCTGCGCGACGCCCAGGCTCGCGCGCGGCAGAAGCGCGGGATCGTGACCTGACCCGCTTGCCGCCGCGCCGCCGACGGGGCAGAGGGATCGGCGCGTGAGCTTCGACGAAGCGAGCAGGTGGTGCCTCGAGCACGACGCGCGTCTGTCGACCGATCGCGGCCCCGACGGCGCGCGCCTCACGCTCTCCGCGTACGGCCTGTCGATGAGCGAGGCGCTGCAGGACGAGAGCTGGCGGACCTGGCACGAGACGCTGGTGAGGCTCGTCGCCCTGCTGCAGCGGCGGATGCCCCGCGCGTAGCCTTCGCGCCCGAGCGCACAGCGCCGTTCGCGCCAGCCGTCGACGAGCGGCGGCGCCAGGGCGCTCGGGGCTTGGTATGGTCGGTGCTTCGCTCGTGCCTCCCGTGATCCGCAAGCTCCTCGCGCTGTGCTCGCTCGCCTGCGTCTGCTCCTCGTCGCCCGCGCGGGCGAGCGATCCCGAGCCCGCGATGATCGCGGCGCCGAGATCGAGGGCGCTGTTCCCGCCGAAGCTCGCCGACAAGGGGACGCGGCACGAGCGGCTGCCAACCCGCCCCGACGAGCCGCTGCTCATCCAGCTCTACGCCAACGATCCCGACGGCGATCGCCTGACCTTCACGGTGTCGGGGATGCCAGCGGGCGCGACGCTCGAGCAACCCCCCGACGGCGGCGGCGCGGCGACCGTGGTGTGGCCCACGCCGGTGGCGGGCGCGCTCACGCTGGACGTGCGCGTCACCGACGGCGTCAGCACCGACTCGGCGACGATCAAGGTCATCGTCGAAGAGGAGTGGAACAGCGGCTTCTTGCCGGGCGCGGGGTACACCGGATACGCGCCGGCCGAGGGTGGATACTTGCAAGGCCCTCGCCTCGAGATCGTGTTCTTCTCGTGGATCCACCGCAACGACAACCGAGGGCCCAGCCACGGCCGCATCGCCCTCGATCTCGATCTGCTGTTCCCGAAGCAGGGAAAGAGCGTCTTCATGCCGACGCTCGCGTTCGATCTCTCGTTCGAGCGCAACCCGCAGCGGCGCTTCCTGATCCCGACGTTCGGCTTCGCCACCGGCGCGATCCTGCCGTCGGGGCGCTCGGGCGCGGCGAGCGTGACGCCGACGGTGGGCCTGCACCTCTACGCCAGCCCCAACGTGTTCGTGCGCGCCGAGGCCGGGTATCTGCTGCCGCTCCGCCCGGCGATCTTCGACGACTACCGCGGCGCGCGCGGCGCGCTCGTCGTCGACTTCACGATGTGGTGAGCGCTCAGCGGCGCGGGCCGAGCAGGGCGGGTCCGCCGCGGGACGGACCGCTCGCGACGGGTCTGTGGAGCACGATGTCGCGTCCGGCCTCGCGCCCGTGGACGTGGGCCTCGGTCACGCGCCCGCCGCCGAAGCGCGTCGAGGTGGTCCTCGGGTGGCGCCCCCGAAAGTATGCGTCGAGATCTGCGTCGGCGACCCACACCAGCCCGGCCGCCTTGCACTCGGCCGCCTCGGCGCTGAGCTTCTCGTCGAAGCCCAGCATCACGCCCGCGAGGTAGCCCCTTCGGTCTCGATCGAGCCTGAGCCCCGTGCGCTGCTTGTGCGCGCGCCAGAGGCGCTCGGCCGTCTCGCGGAGGAAGGCGTGTACATACTCGGCGAGCGCGACGTTGGACGCGGTGCCGCTCACCTCGAGCACCGTCTTGCTGCGTTGCTCGAGCGCGTCGTACACCGGCACCCAGATCACCTCGACGAAGAAGTGCTTCGTGAGGATCGCCGCGATGAAGCGCTCCGGCGCCTGCACCCGCCCTGTCGGCTCACCCAGCGTCTTCCACACGTAGTCGCGCCGCCTGCCCCGGCTCTCGACGTTGTGCTTGAGCATCAGCCGCCGCGCCGCGCGCATCGCGGCCTCGGCCTCGTGCTGGTTGGGGCTGTCCGCGAGCGCGAGCAGGTGCGCGATCCGCGCGCGGAGCCGCGCCTCGTCGTCGTCGTCCGAAGGGGAGGGCGGGAGCCCCGACGCCGTCGCGTCGATCGAGAAGCGCCGGCACACGTCGGAGAAGGCGTGTCCGTGCGCGGACTCGTCGGTGATCCGCAGCACCTGGTGCACGTACTGGTGCGCCATCTCGTGCTTCAGCACCTCGACGACGACGTGCCACGGCTGCTCGAACACCAGGCGCTCCGAGAGGGCGAGCGAGCCGTGCTGGGCAGAGTACCTGCCGAGCGTGCGCTCGCCCGACGACAGCTCGAGCGCGGGCGGCTGCATCGCTTGACCGAAGACGCTCCAGTTGACTTTGAGCCACTCCTTGCGGAGCGCGCGCAGCGCCGAGAGGCGCTGGTCATCGGAGATCGGCGCTGGCATCGGCCGATCGGTAGCGGCTCACGGCGGGCGCTTCAAGTAGACCCAGACGATGGGGACGCCGTCGAGCCCGCGCACCGCCGTGGGCGTCGTGGTGCCGAGCGCGATCCAGATCTGCTGCTCGACGCCCGCCATGTGTTGTTCGTGATGATACAGCGCGGCGTCTGCCCCGGAGGGGGTGCCGGTCGCCCGCAGATCGGCGCGCAGGCGCCCGTCGCGCTGCAACATGCGCCACGAGTCCCACGCGGTGTCGTGGAGGTAGACGCTGGCGTTGTGTGGGAGCGCGTTGAGCACGTCGAGCACGCCGCCGGTCGTGTAGCCCCAGAAGCCTCGGTTCAACCCCAGCGTCGCCGCGCCCGGCGCGCCGCCGACCAGCGGGGTGTACGCCGACAGCCCCCAGGGGTGGACACGGAGCGACTGCACGACGGGCGACGCCCCGAGCGCGAGCGACGCCGCCGCGAGGCTGACGGCGCGCGCGCGCGGAGGGACCAGCGCCTCGAGCCGCGACAGCGCCCGAGAGACGCCCGCCCCCGCGAACAGCGCGATGAACGGGTACGCGGTCAGCCAGTGCTTGGTGCCGCCGAAGATCGGGGTGCCGGTCGACAGCCACGGCGCGAAGCAGACGAGCGCCCCGAGCGCCCAGGCGAGGTCGGTCGCGCCCGGATCGTGGGGCCGGTCGCCCCGCCAGGCCGCGCGCGCCGCGTCGAGCGCACCCACCGCCGCCGCCGCGAGCGTCACGAGGGGCACCGTGGCGGCCGTCATCAGCCACGCGTAGCCGCGCGGGAAGGGAGGCCGCCAGTAGGTGTGCCCCAGGAACTCCATGTTGTAATAGTCGTGCCGCGTGTGAAACTGAACATATCCAAAGAAGCGAGAGGCCGTGTCGTACCAGAGCCACGGCCACCCCGCGACGAACACGAGCGGCCCTATCACCAGCATGCAGGGCAGCGCGAGCGGGAGTGACAGTGTCCCCGCGCGGAGCCCCGCCCACAGCTCGCGGCGACGGGAGATGCAAGTGTGTGCCCCCACGAAGAATGGCAAGAACCAGCTGTTGTGCTTGGTGTCGAGCGCGAGGCCGAACGCGACGCCCGCGAGCACGGCCCAGCGCCAGCCGCCGCCCACGAGCGAGCGCCAGTAGGCCCACGCGGTCAGCGTCCAGAGCGCCGCGATCGGCACGTCGAAGCAGTCGAGGTGCGAGTGATAGAACGTGGTCGGGACGAAGAAGAACGCCGCCGCCGCCGCCGCGCCCGCCCTCCGTCCCCGCGCCTCCGTCCCCCAGAGATACTGGACCGCGGTCGCGACGCCAGAGAGCACCATGGCCGGGAAGCGGAAGCTCGTGCCCTCCTCGGCGAACAGGTGCAGGCGCCCGTGCAAGAGCCTCCAGGACAGCGCGAACAGCGATTTCAGCAGCGCGGGGTGCTCGTGGTTGACCGACCACGCCGCGTCCACTTGCGCCCTCGTGACGGCGCTCGCGGGGTCCCGCAGCAGCTGCTCGAACCACCGCGCGTAGGCCTCGGAGGCCGCGAAATAGAAGCCCTCGTCGCGCGCGTAGCCCTGGGTGCCCGCGGTCGCGACCAGCAGCCACGTCGCCGCGACGACGATCAGCGCCGCCGCCGCGACGTCTCGGCGCTCGAGCCGGGTCACCGCGAGTCGGCCTCCCAGCAGACGTGCCGCTGATCGGCGCGCTCGCTCGAGACGCGCAGCTCGACCTCGCCGGCGGTCTTGCCCCCGCGCTCGCCGAGCGGCAGCGAGAACGGTCGCCAGCCCTCGCCGTCGCGGTGCACGTCGCGCCCGATCTCGGCGCCGTCGACGAGCACCGAGAGCACGACCGGCGTGCCGGGGCGATCGCGCTCGAGGGTCCAGTGGAGCGAGAGGTGCCCGTGGATGACGTGACCGAGCGGCACGTCGCGGAACACGAGCGACACGTGACCTCCCTCGGGCGGATGGGACCACACGCAGCGCCGCGGCAGGTGTCGCTGATCGTCGTGGACGGTGACGCCGACCGACTGCCAGGCCATGCGCCCGCACACGAAGCGATCGGGAGGCATCGCCGGGTGACCGAAGAGGCCGGGCGCGGCGGCAGGGAGGCCCGTCTTCCACGGGCACGGCGCGCGCTCGCCGCCCCTCACCCACGCGATCTCGGCCCGCCCGGCCCCGACGGCGTCGGTGAAATCGAACGTGGGGCGCGCGGGCGCGGGGTTCTGCAGCACCTCGCCGACGAGGCCGCCGCCGAGGTCCTCGCGGTGTACGACGCGGAAGCCCTCGAGCTCTGGCAGCGCCGCGCCGCGCGCGGAGATCTGCAGCAAGCGGCCGTAGGTCGACTCGTCCGCGCGAGCGACGTCGCGGAGCGGGAGCACCTCCTCGCCCAGGGTCATCCGCGCGACCGGCTCGAGCCAGCGCGGCGCGACGACGGCGCCGTCTGCCTCGCGGCGCAGCGCGACGATGCGCGGCCTCGCCGCCGCGAAGGCGTCGGCGCGGGGCGTGCGACGCGCGAACCAGAGCGACGCGACCAGCTCGAGCGCCCCGAGCGCGGGCAGCGACAGCGCGAGCGCCCAGCCCGCGCGGCGCGACCGTGGTCGTTCGTCTGCGCTCACGCTTCTTCGACGAGGCCGAGGGCGAGGGCGACGGCGAGCGCGCGCAGCGCCTCGGGGCCCGTCAGCGCGCCGGTCGTGCCAAGACGCAGCAGCAGCTGGCGCAGCTCCATCCCCGCGCCCAGCCCCTCGAGCACGAGCACCATCGGTCGCGGCAGCGGCGCGCGCGGCCTCCCGGTCTGCGCGCGCACACGCCGCAGCTTGGTCGCCAGGCGTGAACGGAACAAATCCATCGCGGCCTCGTCGGGGAGCGACGCCTCCGCGCCCGCCAGCAGCACCGGCGCCATGTCCAGATCGAGCGGGAACTCGACGCGCTGGGGGGCGACGCCGCGATGAAACGCCGCCGTTCCAGCGCGCCACCCGAAGGCCCGCGCGAGGCGGTCCTTGCCTTGCTCCTCGATCGCGCGGAACAGCGTCACCGCGTCGATGAGCCCGAGGCCGATGAGCGTGTCGCCGAGGCGCCCCTGGAACTTGGAGAGCACGGCGAGGGCCATGTCGAGCTCGGCCTCGTTGAGGATCCCCCTTCGGACGAGCGTCTGGCCGAGCAGGTCACCCGCCTCGTTGGAGAAGACGTGCAGGAGCTTGCCGTCCTTCAGGTAGATCTCGCGCCGCTGCGCGCCCATGGAGTCTCGCGCCGGGCCGGTGACGAGCAGCGCGCCCGTCTCGGCGCGCTTGGCGAGCCGCCCGAGCACGTCGAGCAGCGCGCACTCTTCGAGCGAGAAGGTGAGATCGGGCTCGGTCGGCGCCGCGAGCGAGCGGGTGGTCGTCTCGTCGGGCAGGTGCCGCACGAGCAAGTCGATCTCGCTGACGCGCCGGAAGCCCTGGCCCATCAGGTCGACCTCGTCGTCGGGCGCGACCTCGCCGGTGACGACCATCGCGATGACCTGCGCGAACGCGATCGGCCCCGCGACGCCGCCGCGCGCGAACCGGACGGCGCTCGGGTGCTCGTCGAACCGCAGCGTCTCGGGCTCGGCGTCGCGGTCCCTCGCGCGGAGCGCCGTGGGCGGCTCGTCGTCGAGCTGGCGCGCTCGGTCCGCGGCCTGGTCGTCGAGGTCGCCGGGCGGCACCACCGCGCGGAGACGATCGCTCGACTCGCGGATCGACTCCTTCAGCTTCTTCGCGAGCGAGCTGGTGTCGCGCGCCCAGGTGACCCACTCGCACAGCTCGGCGCGCCGGACGTGACGCTCGCCCTCGAACGGCGCGAGCGCCTCGCCCAGCTCGGCGGCGGTCTGGTAGCGCTCGGCTGGCTCGCGCGCGAGCGCCCGCGACAGCACGTCGAACAGGCCGCTCGGCAGCGAGTCCTTGATCGCGGTCAGGCGATCGATCCTTCCGTCGCGGATCGCGAGCAGGACGGCGAGCTGCCCCGCGCCCTCGAACAGCGGGCGCCCCAGCAGCAGCTCCGCGAGCACGACGGCGAGCGAGAACAAATCGGCGCGCTGGTCCGCGGGCTCGCCGCCGACCTGTTCGGGCGCGAGGTAGGCGTACTTTCCTTTGAGCCCGCCGCCCATCGACGCGCGGCTCTGGCGGCCGAGGTTCGTGCGCGCGATCCCGAAGTCGCCGAGCACCACCTCGCCGCGCAGCGACAGATAGACGTTGGACGGCGTGACGTCACGGTGCACGACGCCGAGCGGATGGCCGTCGTCGGCGGTCGCGGTGTGCACGGCCGTCAGCGCCTCGGTGAGCGCGCGCGCGACGTAGATCGAGAGGCCGATGGGGATGGGCCGCGCCTCGGCCTCGGCGCGCCGCGCGAGGCGTGACAGATCGATGCCGTCGACGAACGACAGCACGAGGAACGGCTCGCCGTTGGCGACCCCCGCGTCGAGGACATGGACGACGTTCGGGTGCGAGATCGCGCGGTGGATCTGCGCCTCCGAGACGAACATCGCGACCATGGCCGGATCGGCGAGGTGCACGGGGAGCAGGCGCTTGACGACGAGCGGGGTCTGCCTCGCGTCGCGCCTGTCGACGCCGACGAAGACCTCGGACGTGCCGCCGACCGCGAGCCGACGCTGCAGCGCGTAGTCGCCGAGCTGCTCCGGCGGCGCTCTCCCTGGCTCTCCCGACATGCGAACCGGGAGCATACCCACCTTCGTCGAGCGCGTCGCGGTCAGCCGAGCGCCCGTGACACCAGCGCGAAACGCCCCAGCGCCGACAGCGGCAGCGTGGCCCCGCCGCGCGTGAGCTCATCGCGGCGCGCGGTGACGCACAGCCCGCGCGCGACGAGCTGCTCGATCAGCGACCAGTGAAACGAGGGCACCTCGACGCTGACGTCGTGCATCCCCGCCACCGCGTGGACGAGCGGCGCGCCGAGCGCCGGATCTCGCGCGATCACGGGCCCGACGAGCCGTCGATCGGGGCGGCTCGCGGCCATCACGTAGCCCACGAGCTCGGGGCCGCGGAACGCGCACCACCCATGCACCGCCTCGGCGGCGATCGCGCGGAGCACCTCGGCTCGATCGCACGACACGACGGCGCGATCGAGCTCGATCGCCCGCGAGAGCTCGAACGCGCCGAGCGTCACGTCGCTCGGCAGCGCGGGGCTGTCGCCGTGCAGGCGCCCCTCGAGCGTGACCACCTCGCCGACTCGCGCGAAGCCGAGCCGATCGAGCAGCGGCCTCGCGGCGTCGGTCGCGACGACACCCACGACGGAGGGCTCGGACGCGGCCAGCGAAGCGCGCACGAGCGCTCGCGCGAGCCCGCGGCGCCGGGCGTCCTCGCGCACGAGCAGCTTGCCGAGCATCGTGACGGCTCCGTATGTGACGCGGCTGCACACGGCCACCAGCTCGTCTCCGCGTCGCACGCCCTGGACCTCGCCCGCGTCGAACAGCGGGCGCCAGTCGGATAGCTCGTCGGCGCACCCGCAGCCGCGGGCCAGCTCGACGCACGCGTGGAGCTCGGCGCGCGTCAGGCGCTCGACCAAAGGCTCGGGGCGGGAGCTCACGGGTGGCATCATCGCCCGCCCGTTCACGGGACTCCAGCGTCACCCGAGCGCGCGCCGCGCCCGCGCGCGCGCGATGAGCGCGAGCATCACCGCGATGTGCCACGGCCGCAGCCCCGAGCGCTCGCCCGCGTACACCGGCCGCACGGGCACCTCGGCGATCCGCCCGCCCGCGCAGGCCACCATCGACAGCAGATCGTTCGGGTAGCCGTATCGGGGGAACATCCGCTCGAGCGGGAGCGCGTCGATGAGCGCGCCGGTGATCGCCGTGTAGCCGCACTGGCTGTCGCCGAGCGGCGCGCCGATCGCCCAAGAGGTCGCCCGCCCGAGCGCGCCCGAGCCGAGGCGACGCAACGCGGGCATCTCCGCCGCGCGCGGGTGGAGCAGGCGGTTGCCCTTCACGTAGTCCGCCCGCCCTTCGAGGATCGGCGCGAGCAGCGCGGGGAGATCGTGGGGGTCCATCTGGCCGTCTCCCGCCATCACCGCGACCACGTCCGCGCCGCGCGCCCGCGCCGCGCGGTAGCCGGGCGCGAGCGCCGCGCCGACGCCGCGGGTCGCTCCGAGCCACGCCACGGCGAGCCGCGGATCGGCGCCCGCGCGGGCCGCGCCCGACGTGTCGTCTCGCGACGCGTCGTCGACCACGATGACGTCGTCGACCCACGCGGGCGTGCGCGCGACCGTCGCGCCGACGCGCGCCTGCTCGTCGTAGGCGGGCACGACGACCGCGGCGCGCCGACCGGCGATCATGGCGCGCGCGTGTCGCAGATCTCGCGGCGCCTGTCGAGGCGCCTTTGCAGGGCTCCCCGCTTGGGAGTAGGGTCGACGCATGTCGCAAGCCGCCGCGTCCGCCTCCGCGCCGTCCCGCACGCTCCGCTCGGTCCTCGACGCGGGCGGCACCTACGCCGAGCTGAGCGCGTTGCTCGACGGGCTCGAGCCGGCCGCGCGCCTCGCGGAGGTGCTGTCGATCACGGGCGCGCGCGTCGGCAAGCTCTACGACGCGGTCGCCGACGGCCCGCACATGACGATGGAAGACTTCTTCCCGGCGTCGGTGCCCGACGGCGAGACGCTGATCTACGAGGGGCGCAACTCTCTCGCGGCGTTCTCGCGGTTTCAGAAGCGCTTCCTCCGCAAGGACGGCGTGATCGTCGGCTACAACCACCAGCAGATGTCGTTCGTGACGGGGCCCGGCTACTTCGTCACCAGGCTCGGCGACGAGACCATCCCTCACGAGATCCTGTTCGATTACACCGCCGAGCCGCCGCACGTCCCCGCCGGGTGGCCCGCGTTCAAGCCCAACGCGTCCGGGCTGTCGCGGCTCGTCTACTTCGGCATGAAAGACTACTGCCGCAAGGTCGCGGACGGCGTCGTCATCGGCAAGGCGTTCAAGCAGGGCAAGGCGGTCGGCGCCTACTTCTCGCTCACCCGCGCGTGAGCCGATCGTAGCGCGCGGTCGTCTCCTTGGTCGGCCGCGCGATCTGGCGCACCGTCGGCGTCACGAGCGCGCGCTCCCCGTCGAAGCGCGCCGAGTCACCGACGCTCGGCGCGCCCGCCCGCGGCTCGCCTCCCGACACGGCGCCCGCGAGCGGGGCCCCGAGCGCGAGGTGGCCGCGCAGGAAATCTGTCGCCCCGCGCTCGCGCACCCCGACGCCGACGCCGTCACGGACGTGGTACTCGAGCCACCCGGTGACGTAGACCACGTGCCTGCGTCTCTCGACGTCGCGCATGGGATGGATGGTGCCCGACGCGCGCGACCGATGCCAAGTTCGGCGCCGCTCGCGCCTCGATCTTGGCCGCGCGGCGCCGCGCCGCGCGACGATCGCGCTCGTGCTCCTGTTCGGCCCTCCTCTCGCCAAGGTGCGCGCGCCTCGCCTGGTCGCGAGCGTCTCGCTGTCGCTGTCGCGCGTCGAGGTCGGCGTGGCGCTCGCGCTGCTCGCGCGCGCGGACGTGGTGTCCGAGGGGCGCGACGACGGCGCGCGCTACTTCGGCACGTCGAGCGTGATCGTGGCGGTCGATGACGAGGCGACGGCGCGCGCGCTCGCGTCCGATCTCCACGTGCGCGCGGCGATCGTGAGGATCGCGCGCCGCGAGGCCGCGTCACGGGCGTCGGCGACGCTCGACACCGCGCGCTGTCAGATCGACGCGAGCTTCGACCGAGGTCGACTCACGTTCGACGTCGAGCTCGAGGCGCCGCTCGACGTCGCGCGCGCCGCCTTGGCCTGACGCACGCGGCGGTCTACGCGTCGAGCGTGGGGGGAAACCCCCACGCGATGAAGTGGTCGGGCAAGACGAAGGTGTCCAGGTGCGAGACGCGACCGTCGCCCGTCACCGTCAGCACCGTCATGCACACCGGCACGAAGGGGCCGTCGCCGAAGCGCACGTAGGCGAGACCGCCGGGCTGTCCGTTCATCCGGCACGCGAGCACGCGGTAGCGACCGGGGCGGGGCGCGCCGTCCCAGGTGCCTGGGCTCAGCATCGTCTCGACGACGGCGTCTCTGCCGTCGAGCCAGTAGAGCCACGGCGGCATCGTGAGGATGGCGTCCCGGGTCAGCGACGCGACGAGCTCGTCGAAGTCGCCCGTCTCCCACGCACGCGAGAAGCACGCGGCGGCTTCTGCGTCGCGCGCCTCGACGTGTTCATGCGCGGCCGGCGCGCCGCGCTCGGGAACGCCCCGGGCACGGACGATCGTGGCGCGCGCGCGCTGGAGCGCGCTGTTGATCGCGGGGACGGAGCTCTTCAGCATCGTGGCGACCTCGTCGACGGAGAAGTCGAGCACGTCGTGCAGCACGAGCGCTGCGCGTTGACGAGGCGGGAGCAGCTGGACCGCCCGCACGAACGAGAGCCGCACGCTCTGCTGCAGCCGGAGCCGCGCTTCGGGGCTCGCGGGCGTCGGCAAGCGGTCGTCTGGGTACGGCTCGAGCCACGCGATGTCCTCTCGTCGTTCGGTCGTGGGCGGCCCGGGCGCCGCGGGCGGGCAGACATCGGGGGGCAACACGCGTCGCCTCCGCCCGCGGAGCAGATCGAGGCAGGTGTTGGTCGTGATGCGGTAGACCCACCCACGGAAGCTCGCCGTGGGCTCGTAGGACGCGAGGTGACGCCACGCCTTGAGCCGGGCTTCTTGCAGGGCGTCCTCGGCGTCCTGGTACCCCCCGAGCATGCGGTACGAGTACGCCGCGAGCTCTCGATCGAGGGGCTCGATCAGCGCGCGGAACGCGGCCTCGTCTCCCCCCTTGGCGGCCTCGACGAGCGCGCGTTCGTCTTTCTTCATCGGGACCGATGAGCGGCTCAACGGCTCGACGTTCTACGTGAGAAAGGCAGGATTTCAAGGATGAGCAAGGTCTTCGTCAGCATGGGCATCTCGGTGGACGGATGCATCGAGGGGCCGAACGCGAGCATGGAGAACATGGGCGGCGACGGCTGGGGTGAGCTCCACGCCTGGGTGCTGCGGCAGCGCGCCTTTCGCGAGCGGCTGAAGCTCGGCGACGGCGGCGAGACCGGCGCGGACGACCGCCTCCTCGAGCAGCTGTTCGCTCGGACGGCGGTGAGCGTCATGGGCCGACGGATGTTCGACCTCCGCGAGAGGAGCTGGCCCGAGGAGGCGCCCTTTCACACACCGGTGTTCGTCGTCACGCACCAGGCGCGCGTGCCGTGGGAGCGCCCAGGGGGCACGACGTTTCATTTCGTCGACGAGGGCATCCACGAGGCGCTGCGCCGCGCGCGCGACGCCGCGGTGGGTGGGGACATCCGCGTCTGTGGGGGAGCAGACCTCGTCTCGCAGTACCTGAACGCGGGGCTGGTAGACGAGCTCGTCCTCTCCGTGGCGCCCACCATCCTCGGAGGAAGACGCCTCTTCGACCGCGTCGACCCAGGCGCGCTCGGCCTCTCGCTCGTGGAGGTGCTCCCGTCGCCGCACGTGACGCACCTGCGCTACGCCGTGCACCCGAGGCGCCTCGCGCCGCGGTGAGGGCTCGTACAGAGCGCCGCTCGGCGTCGCGCGCCGCCTTGGCTTGACGCACGCGCGGGGCGGCGATGTGTTGCCCGTCGGCGATGGCATCGCGAAAGAGCGACAACCTGATCCACGTGCAGTTCGGCCCGAACGGCGGTCGCGTGGCGCCTCCCGCGCCTCCCGCGCCCGAGCCGATCCCCGCCGTCGAGCCGGTGACCGATCTGTTCTCGGCCGCCGAGGTCGCGCGGCTCACGGGGCTCACGGTCGCGCGGCTGCGATCGCTCGCCCGCGCCGACGTCGTCGCGCCGAGCGGCGCGCGCGGGGGACGGGCCGTCTACACGTTCCGCGATCTCATCGTCGTGCGCACGGTCAAGGGGCTGCTCGATCGAGCCGTCACGATGCGCGACGTCACCGCCGCCGTGCGCGCGTTGAAGGCGTCGCTGCCCAAGGTCACGCGCCCGCTCGCCGAGCTGCGCGTGGCCTCCGACGGACAGCGGGTCGTCGTCCGCGCCGACACCGGCGCGTTCCTCGCGGAGACGGGGCAAATGCTGCTCGATTTTGGGGTGTCCGAGCTCTGCGACGACGTCGTGCGGGTGCTGCGCCCGCGGAAGAAGGCGGAGCGTGAGAAGACCGCGTACGATCTCTACGTGAAGGCGAGCTCGCTCGACGAGCACCCCGACACCGTCGACGAGGCCGAGCGCCTCTACCGCCGCGCGATCGAGCTCGAGCCCGAGCTCGCGATCGCCTACACGAACCTCGGCAACCTCCATTTTCGTCGCGGCGAGGAGGAGGCCGCCGTCGCGCTGTACGAGGCCGCGCTGCAGCGTGACGCGAGCCAGCCCGAGGCGCGCTACAACCTGGGCTACGTGTCGCTCGAGCGCGGCCGCGCAGAGCTCGCGGTGGGCCACTTCGAGGCCACGATCGCCGTCGATCCGCGCTTCGCGGACGCGCACTTCTACCTCGCGATGGCGTACGAGTCGCTCGGGCAGCGGGACAAGGCGCGTCCGTCGTGGCGGCGGTACCTCGAGCTCGAGCCGACCGGCACGTGGGCCGAGGTCGCGAAGAAGCACCTCTGAGCCGACCGCGGCTCCACACGGGCTCGCCCCGAGCCCGCGCTTTCAGGCGACGCGCGCTCGACGCGCGGCGACCGCGACGACGATCAGCGCCGCGACGTAAGGCAGCGCCAGCAAGAGCTCCGGCGGCAGCTTCATCGCGCCCTGCACCGCGATCTGGGCCGCGTCGAGCGCCGCGAGGCCGATGGCCGCCACCACGGTCGCGCCGACGCGGTGGCGACCGACGAGCACCGCCGCGAGCGCGAGGAACCCGCGCCCGCCCGACATCCCGATCTCGAACCTGTGCTGGTCGAGCACGAGGTGGGCGCCGCCGAGCGCGACGAGCGCGCCCGAGAGCGCGGTCGCGACGAGCTGCACGCGCGCGACGTCGATCCCCTGCGCGCGGGCGGCGTCGGGCGCCTCGCCGACCGCGTCGACGCGCAAGCCCAGCCGGGTCCACGTGAACAACGCCCCGACCAGGCACGCCGCGACGACGGTCGCCAGCAGCGCAGGCGCGGTCACCACGGCGAGCGCGGGCGACGACGGCGCGTCGAACCCGGCGAGCCTCGGCGAGCTGGAAGCGGTGTCCCAGAGCAGCCTGAGCGCGTAGCGAGCGAGCGCGAACGCGATGACGTTGAGCGCGATGCTCGACACGATCGCGTCGGCGCGGCCGCGCACGACCGCGAGGCCGTGGCCCGCGCAGAACAGCGTGCCCGCGACGATGCCGGACGCGAAGCCGACGAGCGCGCTGCCCGTCAGCGCCGCGCCCACCGCCGTCGCGAGCCCCGAGACGACGAGCGCGCCCTCGAGCGCGACGTTGATGATCCCCGCGCGCTCCGTGACGATCGCGGCGAGCGCGCACGCGACGTAGGGGCACGACATGCGCACCGTCTCGACGAGCCACGTCAGCGCCGCGCTCACCGCGCCTCCTCTCGCCGGCCCGCGATCGCGACCGCCAGGATGACGACGCCGAAGAGCACGTCGGTCGCCTCCTTCGGCACCGACGCGTTGAGCACCAGCCCCGCCTGCTGCAGCGCGCCCACCAGCAGCGCCGCGGCGAGCAGGCCGAGCGGTCGACCACGCCCCAGCAGGCCGACCGCGATCCCCGCGAACCCGGTGCCCGCGGTCATGCCCAGCTCGTAGTGGCCCTTGTATCCGAGCACGACGCCGCACGCCGTGAGCCCCGCCAGCGCGCCCGAGAGCGTGAGCGCCGCGAACAGGCGCCGCGCGACCGGGACACCCGCGGCGCGGCACGCGTCCGGTGAGGGGCCGACCAGGCCGAGCTCTCGTCCCGCGATCGAGCGCCGCTCCCACCGATCGAGCAGCGCGGGTGTCAGGACAGCGAGCACGACCGCGAGGCTCGCGGCGCTCCCGGCGAGCGCGTGCGTCAACGTCGAGAGCCGCGGGATCGTCGCCGCGTGGGCGACGTCTCCCGTCCGCACGCCGCCGTCTCCGAGCCCGTGCGCGAGCGCGAGCGGGATCAGCGCGTCGGCGAGGCGGTTCAGCAGGATGGTCGTGATCACCTCGTGCGCGCCGAAGGCGACGCGCAGCCACGCCGCGATGGCCGCCCACGCGCCCCCGACCGCGACGGCGGCCGCGACAGCGAGCGGCAGCGCGAGCCACCATGGCGCCCAGCCGAGCCGCGCGCCGACGACGCCCGACGCGAGCGCGGCGAGGGAGAGCTGCCCCTCGAGCCCGACGTTGAACAGGCCCGCGCGGTACGCGACCGAGAAGGCCGCGCCCGCGATCGCCAGCGACGTCGCCTTGTACAGCACCTGACCGACGCCGTAGGCCGTGCCGAGCGAGCCCGCGAGCCCGCGCGAGAGGGCGATCCATGGCGACTCTCCCGCCGCGAACACGAGCAGATCGAAGGTCAAGAGGACGATCGCCGCCGCGACGATCGCGCGCGCGTGTGGGCGGGTCAGCGTCACGCCGCGGACGCTCCGAGCATCGCGCGACCGAGCGCCGCCTCGTCGACGTCCGGGGCGAGCTCCGCCACGACGCGACCCCGGTGGAGCACGATCAGCCGGTGGGACAGCTGTCGCAGCTCGTCGAGGTCCGAGCTGAGCAACAGGATCGCGCTCCCGTCGGTCGCCGCGCGCGCCAGTCGACGCCGCACGTCCGCCGCCGCCGCCGCGTCGATGCCGCGGGTGGGCTGCGCGACGACG
Source organism: Myxococcota bacterium (assembly GCA_963169165.1). GTDB lineage: Bacteria > Myxococcota_A > Polyangia > Polyangiales > Polyangiaceae > JADLFU01. Next base: position 51,735 of record CAUJFL010000093.1, read on the forward strand.
AGCGCGACGAGCCGACGATCGAGCGCGCGCGCGAGCACAATTTTCTGCTGATTTCCGCCAGAAAATGCCTCGATCGGCAGCTCCGGGCGAGCCGGGGAAGCGCCGCTCGCGAGGAGCCGCGCGCGCGCCCGCGCCGCCTCGTCACCGCCGAGCTCACCGAGCATCAGGTTGTCGTGCACGGTGGCGCCCATCACGACGCCGAAGCGGTGTCGGTCGGCGAACACGGTCCCGAGGCCAGCCGCCCTGCGCGCCGCGACGTCGAGCCCGTCGAGCGACGCGCCGTCGAGCAGGACGCGCCCGCCGAGCGCGGTCGACAGCCCCGAGATCAGCTCGACCAGCTCGTCTTGCCCGTTGCCGTCGACCCCCGCGACGCCGACGATCTCGCCTCGTCGTACCCGCAGCGACGGGACGTCGACCCGACGGCCCCGCAGCGCGTCGAGCTCGAGGGCGATGGGCGCGTCGTGGTCGAGGGGCGGCGGAGTCACCGCGCTCGGCGCGTCGCCGAGGGCGAGCCGCGCGAGCTCGTCGATTGTCTTGTCGCGCACGCCGCCGGCGAACGCGCGCCGACCGCGCCGCAGCACGACCACCGCGTCCGCGTGCGCGACGACCTCGTCGAGGTGGTGGGTGACGACCGTGACCGTCGCGCCCCCGTCGGCGAGCCGCCGCATCATCGCGTACAGCCGCGACGCCTCGCCGCGGGTCTGGGTGGCCGTCGGCTCGTCGAACAGCAGCGTCGTCGCGCCCCGCACGAGCACGCGCAGGATCTCGAGCCGCTGCCGCTCGCCCAGCGACATGGCGGAGACGCGCGCGCCGAGGTCTACCCCCAGCCCGGCCTCTCTCATCGTGCGCTCGGCGCGGTCGCGCAGCGGCCGCGGGCGCAGCGCCCCGAGCGGCCCCACCGGCTCGTCGCCGAGCATCAGGTTCTGCAGGCCGGTGAACGAAGGCACGAGCGAGAAGTGCTGGTGCACGACGAACACGCCCGCGTCCCTCGCGTCGGCCAGCGTCCAGCGCTCGCGCGCGCGACCGTCGAGGACGACCTCGCCCGAGGTGGCGGGCTCGAGGCCTCCGAGCAGCTTCAACAGCGTCGATTTTCCGGCGCCGTTCTCGCCGAGCACGGCGGTGATCTTCCCCGGCGCGAGCTCGACCGAGACGTCGTCGAGCGCGACGAGGCCGCCGTAGCGCTTCGTCAGCCGACGCGCGTCGATCCGCATGCGGCGGGCAGCATACAGGCGCGCGCCCCCGGAGCGTCGCGCCGCGCGCGGCCAGGCCGGGCGCTCGACCGCTCACCGTCAGCCCTCGTCGCCGCGCTCGAGCCACGTGAGGGCGCCCTCGAGCCAGGCGTTCATGTCGGGCGCGAACCGATGCCCGACGGGGCCGAGCGAGCGGTAGGTCGCCTTCACGCCGTCGGCCTCGAGCCGCTTCGCGACCCGGATCATGTGGTCGCGCGTCATGTCGTGCCTCCCCGACGCGAGCAGCACGCGCTCGACGCCCGCCTCTCGCAGCTTCTTCGCGTCGGGCTGCACGCGCGCGCCGATCAGCACGAGGTTCTTCCACCCTCCCTTCTGGCGCTGCGCCACGTCGAGCGCGACGAACGCGCCGAGCGAGAACCCGACGAGCGTTCGGCGGGCGGGATCGAGCTCCCACGTGTCCCGCGTCTTCGCCAGCGTCTCCTCGATGACGCGCGCGCGTGCGTCAGGCTTGGCGCTCCAGGTGACGCCGCCGCCCGGGCACGCGAGCTCGGCGCGCGGGCACACGACCAGGCGATCGCTCGTCGCGCTGCCGGCGAACGCCGGACACTCGTTCTCCGGCGTGTCACACATCCCGTGGAGCAAGAGCAGCATCGGCGCCTTGGTCGACGTCGCCCGCGACGGAGGCGCCACCCACGCGGTCGCGCCGCGGTCGTCGAGCGTGAGCGTGACCGGCTCGCGGGTGGCGGCGGCGGTGTCGCCGGGGTTGGAGGCGTCGTCCGCGCGCGCGGACAGCGCCGACAGCGAGACCAGGACGCAAGCGACGACGGCACGATGGATGGATCGAGACATGGGGGCTCCTCGGCGCGCGGGGCTGGCGGGAGGTCCGCGGCGCGCGTTCACTCCACCATCGTCGGGGGGGCCAGGAGTGTGACAGCGGATCGACGCGCGCCTCCCCCGCGCTATCGTCGCCGCCGTGAGACCCGCGAGGATCCTGCTGCTGCGCCACGGAGAGGCCGAGGGCAACGTCGACGAGACGGTCTTCGAGCGCAAGCCCGACCACCGCCTGGCGCTCACCGAGCGTGGGCGTGAGCAGTCCCGCGCGGCGGGCGCCGAGATCCGGCGGCTGATCGGCGACGGCGCGGTGCAGGCCTACGTCTCGCCGTACGCGCGCACGCGGCAGACCCTCGAGGAGCTGCGCGCGTGCCTCCGCATCGTCGAGGCGCGAGAGGAGCCGAGGCTGCGCGAGCAAGACTGGGGAAATTTTCAAGACAAGGCCCGGATCCGCGCGCAGAAGGCGGAGCGGGACAGCTTCGGGCACTTCTACTATCGGCTCGAGCGCGGCGAGTCGGGCGCGGATGTCTATGACCGCGTCAGCACGTTCTTCGAGAGCCTGCACAGAGACTTTCGCGACGATGACTTTCCGGAGGCCGCGCTCATCGTGACGCACGGGCTGACGATGCGACTGTTTCTGATGAGGTGGTTTCACTGGTCGGTTGAGCAGTTCGAGGCGCTCGACAACCCGCGCAACGGCGAGCTCGTGGTGCTCGAGCGCGGCCCGCGCGGCTGGTACTCGCTGTCGACCCGGCTGCGCACGTGGAGGGAGGGAGGTCCTCCCCAGGCGACGCCATGAGCGGCGCGCGCCTGTCGGAGCGCGACGCGGGCACCCGCCTCCCTCGGTGAAGCGCCCGGTCCCCGCCCAGTCGCCCGCCAGCGGCTCGGCCCGCGCGTCAGTCCGCGCAGCAACGAAAGGCAGTGTTTCCCCCCGGAGTGGTTGGCGTCTTGGTGCCCCTGCGATAGCAGCTTGCCGACACGGCGGTCCCCGTGGGGTTGCCGACGATGAGGCGCATCTCGGGAATGCCTGGCTCCGGCGCCGCGCCGATGAATTCGCCTCCGCCTCCGGGCGGAGAAGCGCCCAACCCCGTCACCTCGGAGAAAGGGGGGACGACGCCCCTGCACCCGGGACTGTCGGACACCGAGGTGCGGGGATCGTTCGGGGGAGGCGACTTGCACAAGGAGGCGTCGGGCTCGTCTCCGTAGGCGTACTTGGTCTTCCCACCGTTGGTGCACACGAAGAGCCACTCGTTCGACATCGGGTCGTCGAGCTTCTCGAGCGGGGTCTCGCCGCCGCCTATCGCGCCGCACAGGCGCTTGCCTGCCCACGTACAGTAGGCGGCTGCATCGCACCAGTCGACGCACATGGCCGGGGAGTCGGGGTGGCCGACGGGGTCGAAGAGATCGCACCAGGGGCCGCCGTCGGGTCCGTTGAGGGGCGGCGTCTGGAGCAGGCGGTCGTTGTACTTCTGGCAGTAGTCCCCATGGTTGGGGATGGGCCCTTTGCCGATGGCGTTCACGAACTCCTGGTACTGCTCCATCGTGACCTCGTGCGCGTCGATGCAGAACGAGACGCCGGAGGGGGTGGGGATGGACACCATCGGCGGTCCGGGGCGGGGCCTCGCGCACGACTCCTTGGACCCAGGGCCGTAGCCCGCCGCGCCTGCCGCGGCCGCGGCGCCGCCCGCGCCTGCCGCGCCTGCCGCGCCTGCAGCGGCCGCGGCGCCGCCCGCGCCTGCCGCTCCGGCGGCGCTCTCACCGGCGGCGCCGCCCACCGAAGCGCCGGCGGCGCGGGCCGAGTCGGGGCCGATGCTGTCGCTCTGGCACGCGGGCGTGACGAGCCCGGCCGCGGCGAGCGTCGCGAGCGTTCCGAGCGCGGTGATGGTGGGCAGAAGGCCGACAGCAGGGCGGGGGAACGGGTGGTGGACCATGGGCAGAACTCCTTGCGGTCAAGGGATCAAGGGGACGTCGAGCGTGAGCAGTGTGACAAGCGGCGAGGAACGATCAGAGCAACATGGCGGCTCCGCCGGCGGTGGCGGGGAACACGTACTGGGTGGGCGGCGTGTACGGGCCCCACTGGTAGTCGGCTGCGGAGTCGAAGACCCGCACCGACGATATTGCCCCATTTCCACAACTGTTGCCCAGGCCTTAGTCGATTGTGACGACAAGCGTTCCTGGGTACGTACGATCTCGGTCAACACCGTCCACGTACACGATGACCTCGCCGCCGGAAGCAAGCGCGCATAGTACGCGCCCTTGAGCGTCCGTATGGTTGTCAGACGAGACGCCGCCGAACAGCGCCGTTTGAGAGAGGTAGACACGACGAGACGCTGTCGGCTGACCCGACCGCCACCGAACGCGAATCTCATAGTGCGCCATGGAGCCGTTGTTTGGCCTCTACATGAGTTCCCATCCGTCGTCTGAAGGAAACATGAAATGCCCGTGCGCTCCGCCATGGATGCACCAATAGGCGAAAGACTCCGAGTCCGAGGCGCCGTGAGAGCCGCACCTCGAATCGTCATCGACCACCGAGACGGGATCGCCGCAACGTGGACACGACAGCTTGACGACCCAAAGCCCACAGGACTGGCGATGAGCGGTACATCGCACAGGGTCGAGAGAGTAGTCGCGGCGTACACGACTGATCCGAGCTTGCATGAATGCACGAATATTTCGGCTTCCTGAGACTGTCAACCTTGGTGGTCCCGGAGACTCTGAGCGCCCTACGTCGGCCGCCTCCCCCGAACACCCCTGCGCGCCGCCACCCTTTTGGCGTTACCCACCCCGATCTCGCGAAGTCGCATCACGAGGCGAAGGGCCTCATTGACCGCCTCCGGCGAGGGGAAGGCAGATGCAACTTCGTCGTCCAGGCGAACGAGGTGCTCGGACGCGTAGTAGCGCTCGAGGATCGCCTCGCGCCCGGCGGCGCCGAGGCGCTTCGCATAGGGGTTGGGGCGCCCGGCGCCGAGGTTCGCGAGATCGTACTCCTTGCGCATGGCCGTTTGTTCCTTCCCTTTCATTCTTCCAGTTGAGCACGCTCTCGACGCGTGGCCAGTCGAGCGCTGATGAGCCGCAGGCGCGCGCCCCGCTCGACGTGAACCACGAGGAGCGTGCGGCGGGCCTCGGAGAGACCGACGAGAAGAAAGCGATCCTCGGAGCCGACGCGGTCCGGCTCGTCGAAGACTCGCGACAGCGGATCGAGGAACACCGTCGCCGCCTCCTCGAAGGAGACCCCATGCTTGCGCACGTTCGCCTTCGCTTTCGCGACGTCCCACTCGAAGGTGAGCGCGCCTGCGACGAAGCGCACAGTGGTCATGCGGCCCCCCTCGTCGTGCTTCATGCGAGCCTCGCCGACGTGGAGGGCGGTCGCTTGAACGACGGCGGTGCGGGGGCGACGCCTGGGGCCGCGATGTCCTCCACGATCCGGGCGTCGCGCTGCAGGCCGATCGCCTCGACGAGGCTGTCCCGCAGGCGGCGGTCGGACGGCGAGAGGCAGGCGCGGTCGCCGCAGGCGACGAGCTCGCCGGGGGCGAAGACGGCGAGTACCTGTCGCTCGGCGGGCATGGCCGGGACGACGATACCTCGGTCGAGCGCACTCCGTGAGCTCTGTCGACGCCCGCTGGCTGCGTCCGCTGCGCGGCGTTCCTGAAGCAGCCGGCGTGCGATGCGAGCGCGACGAGCGGCTCGACGTGCTGAAGGAGTCGAACGGAGCGAGCGACCCAAAGCTGCACCGCTACTTCGGAGCTGGCGTCCGGGCGCGGCGCGCCTGCGCTCCCCGGCCGAGGACGAGGGGAGCGACTTCTTCTTCTGCAGCGACGTGATGAGCGACTACTCGGAGGCCGTCCTCATCGGGGGCGATCGTCCGGTCGAGCACGTGGACCTCGAGGTCTTCGTCCCGCCGCCGCTCCCTCCGGGCAGGGCGCTCCTCCGACGCCTCTCCTCGGGAGGCGGCCCCGGGACGCTCCGGGAGATCACCCCCACGCACCGCAGCCTGGAGCGCGCGGGGCCCGTGATCATCAACGCGTGGCGCGACCACGACCGCGGCGCCGCGGAGCGGATGATCGACGAGATCGCGCGTATCCGCAGCGACGACGACGTCCGCACGTCGATCCTCGGACGCTTCGCGCACCGGACGAAGGTCGCCGCCGTCGTGGCCAATCTCTCAGATCCGAAGGACGCGGGGACGAAGAAGGCGCTCGCCGGTTCAAGCGAGCGATGACGCAGCGGGGAGGCCGCGAATGAGCGGGTACCAGTGCTACGAGCTCGTCGCGCTCGTTCGCCCGCTCATGTCGAAGGAGGCGGCGGAGCCGCGGGCGACCTCCACGCGCGCCGAGGTCACGCCGACGCGGTCCTGGAACGAGTACCAGTGGGGTGACCTGGGGGCGGCCCTCGCGAAGCTCGTCGAGCGCTGCTTCGATGCGCACATGTACTTCGCGAACTGGGGGAAGCACCGGCTGACGCTGCGCCTCCCCGCGAAGTGCATCGATTCGGAGGCGTTGCGCGCGCACTTTGTCGGCGACGCGGCGCGCGTGAAGCTCGCGGGCGAGCGCGTGATCCTCGCCCTGCTCAGCGAAGACGGGACACCCGCATGCTACGACGAGAGCCAGGGCTCGCCGGGCGCGCTCGTGCCGCTCCGCACCGAGTTGATGCGAGGCGATCTCCGCGCGGCGTACCTCGCGTGGCTCCTCGCGGTTCAGATGGACGAGGTCTCCGACGAGGATGTGGAGCAGCCGGTGCCGCCCGGCCTAGCGGAGCCCACGGCCGCCCAGGCGGCGATGGTCGCGTTCTTGCGCATCGACGAGGATCTGGTCGCCGCGGCCGCGACGGGAGCGCAGAGGAGCTCGACGACAGGAGCGCCGTGCGCGCTTGGACGCTGCGGCTCGCGCGGCGATCGAAGGACGCGTGGCTCGCTCGCGCCGTCGACGCTCCAGAGCTCGCGCTCGGCGCTGAGCTGCGTCGCGCGTTCCGTATCGAGGCGAAGGCGCCGCCCCGGGCTGGGCGCCGGGTCGCCGAGCTTCGAGCGACCGCAGAGGAGAAGCGCGAGGAGGGAGAGAAGAGCGAGAGACTCGCGCGGGAGAAGGCGAAGAAGCCCGCGGAGGCCGGGAAGAAGAAGCGCCTCGACGCCCTCGCCGCGAGGCACGACGCCGCCTGGGCCGACCTGGAGGCGAAGACCGACAGGAACCAGTACGACGCGGCGACGAAGCTCGCGATCGATCTCCGCGATCTCGCGAGGCGCGACGGCCTGGAGGCACCCTTCGCGAAGTCGGTCGAGGCGATGCGCAAGCGCGAACTCCGGCGTCGCGGCTTCTTCGATCGCTGGAGGCGCCACGCCTGGAGGCGAGCGCGCTGACGCGAGGGCTCGCGCCGAAGCGCGACGCGAGCCGCGCGAGAGGTGCGAGCGCCCCGCGCTGAAGGGTGTGCCCGCGCCGCTTGCCACCTCGCGCGTCAGCGCCGACACTGCGCGGATGTCCTCGCGCCCTCGCCTCTGCACCCTCGCGTCGACACTCGTGCTCGCGTTCGCCGACGGGGCGTGCTCGTCGCAACAGTCGGACGGGCCCAGCGCCGCCTCCGCGGGTGCCGCGGGGCAGACGAGCACGGGCAGCGCGGGCAACGCGGCCGGCGCAGCGGGCAAGGCCAGCGCCGGCTCGTCGGGGTCCAGCGGCTCCGCCAGTAGCGCCACCGCAGGGAGCTCCGGCGGCGGCACGAGCGGCGCCTCCGGCGCAGCGGGCAACGCCGGAGGCGCGCAGGCAGGCGCGGCCGGAGCGAGCGGCAACAGCGGCAGCGGCGGCAGCAGTGGCAACAGCGGCAGCGGTGGCAACAGCGGCACCGCGGGCAAGGGCGGCAGCGGCGGCACCGCGGGCAAGGGCGGCAAGGCTGGAACAGGCGGCACCGGCGGCGCCCCCGCGAGCGACACCGTCGTCGGTCTGTGGGGCATCGCGGCGTGGGACGCGCTGAGCGCCACCGACAAGCAGACGGTGAAGACGGCGCGCTCGTTCTTCCTGCACCAGTCGGTCGGCGGGGACCTGGAGGACGGCGCGGAAGCGATTGGCTACAAGTTCGAGTGGGTGGCGAGCGGCAGTGTCGGCCTGGCGCCGGGCCTGAACGGCGGGTTGTTCAACTCGAGCAACGGCAACTACACTGGCAAGTGCACGGAGTTCGGGCAGATGGCGGTGGCCAACGCGGCGACGGCGAGGGTGGCGATCATGAAGTTCGGCTACGCCGACGTGGTCGACGGGACGCTGGCGGCGGCGCAGGCGGCGTACGCCGCGGCGGTGATGCAGGTGAAGACGAGCGGCGTGCGGGTGCTGCACGTCACGCCGCCGCTGGTATACGACGCCCCTGGCGACAACGCCCCGAAGCTGCAGATGCGCCAGTGGATGCTGGCGACGTACGCCGGCGACATCGTGTTCGATCTCGAGGACGTGGAGAGCACGCACCCCACGACGGGGGCGCGCTGCGAGCGAGGAGGCTCCTGGGAGATCTGCGATGCCGTCCGCTCGACCGTGGCCTGCCCCAGCCAGAACCAGGGCATCGACGCCCCCTCCGGCCAGGGCCACCTCTGCCAGAAGCAATCCGAGCGCCTCACCCGCGCCTTCCTCTACGCGATCTTCCGCGCCGCCAAGTAGCCCGACCACACGCGCAGCGATTGCGCTTCACGGAGCCGCGTCGGGGCGGCGCGATGGTCGGCATCTCATCACCCGGAGAGGAGGGTCTGGACATGTCGTGTTCGCTGCGATTGCGCGGTGTGCTCGTTTGGGGGCTCGGAATGACCGCACTCATGGCGTGCGGGGGCGACGACGACGCTGGCACCAGCGGCGCGGCGGGCTCTTCGGCGGCCGGCAGCTCGGGTACCGCGGGCGCCGGCACGGGAGGCACCGCAGGCGCGGGCGGAACCGCAGGCACCGCGGGTACCGCGGGTACGGGCAGCACCGCAGGCACCGCGAGTACGGGCGGCAGCGCGGGCACGGGAGGCACCGCAGGCGCGGCCGGAACCGCAGGCGCGGCTGGAACCGCAGGCGCGGCCGGGACCGCGGGGTCGGGCACGAGCGGCAACGCGGGCTCGGGCACGGGCGGCACCGCAGGCACAGGAACGGGCGGCGCCGCAGGCACCAGCGGTGGCGCGGGCGTGAGCGGCGCCGCGGGCGCGAGCGGCGCCGGCGGAAGCGTGGGATCCAAGCTCAGGGTGTTCGTGACGTCGACGCAGGTCTACGGCGACATCGGCACGACGAAGGGGCTGGCGGGGGCGGACGCCTTCTGCCAGGCGCGAGCAGCGGCGGCGTCCCTGGGCGGCACGTGGGTGGCGTGGCTGTCGACGTCGAGCGTCGACGCCATCAGCCGGCTGCAGGGCAGCGGGCCGTGGGTCCTCGTGGGTAGCGGCGAGACGATCTTCGACGACAAGGCATCCATCCCCGCAGGACCGCCGAAGGTGAAGATCGATCGCGACGAGACCGGCGCGCTGCTGCCCACGGGCTTCTGGGGTGTGTGGACGGCCACGAAGAGCGACGGAACCTACAGCGGCTCCGGCTGCACGGATTTCACGACCAAGGCAGGCCAGGGCCTGATAGGCCGCACCGGCACGACGGCGACGCTCGCCCAGTGGACGGAGCAGACTCCCTTCAACTGCTCCTTCGACTACCGCCTGTACTGCTTCGAAGGGCCGTAGCGCCGCCGAGTCGAGCTCACCCCGCGCGGCGGGCGCGCGCGTCGCCGCTGACAGAGCGCACCAACCGACTGACCGAGCTGGACGGCGCCCCCGATGCGATACGGTGCTGCCTTATGATCCCTGCCCGCTGGCTTCGCGTCGCCCGCTCGTCGCTTCGCTGGGCGCCTGTGCCCCGCCGGCACCTCCAGTGGCAACACCGCCGGCGGCCCCGGCGGGCGCCCCTTCCCGCCCTTACCCCTCCCCCCGCCGCGGGCGCCCTGCCGCCATGGACGCCAAGGACGAGCGAACAGCGATGTGGGCAGCGCGGTGGCAGACTGGCGAGGCAGCGAACCGCCCCGCGACCCCAAGCGGAGGCGGAGAGGCGCCGATCACTGACAGTAGGTCAGCAGCGCGAGGCCGGCGCCGCGCTTCGCGCACCTGTCTGGATAACAGTAGCCAGTCGTACACTGGCTGTTGGTCTCGCACGCCGCGCCCTCGGCCTGGAGCGGCTTGCAGGTGCCGTTGGATGGCCTGTCACAGTACGACGCCGCGTCGCAGGCGGACGGCGTGTCGGCGCAGGACGAGCCGGGAGGGAGGCGCGCGGCGCACGTGCCCTTCGCGCAGTAGGCGCCGTCGGCGCACGTCGAGTCGCCGCTGCACGGCCCGCCCACCGCCGAGATCTGCTTGCACACCGCGTCCTCGCAGGTGACACCGTCCTCGCGGTAACAGGCCGCCGCCGACGCGCCCGAGGCCGAGCCGTTCGAGATGACGAAGGTGCCGTCGACGCTGGCCGAGCACGCCGCGCCGCTGGCGGCGTGCGTCATGACTTGGCAGACCGAGTCGCAGGTCACGAGCCCCATGGCCGACCCCGCGCAGTCTGAGATCGACTTGCAGGGTTGCCCCGGCTGCTGGGCGCCCTTGTTGGGGCCCTGCTGCGGGAACGCGCGCTTGCACGCCTCCGGCTGCGGCAGCTGGAGCCCGCAGAAGTCGGGCGACTTCGCCTGTTCGCGGTACGCGTCGAGGCAGGGCTGCACCGCGCTCGCGTCCGCCACGGGCACCGAGCCGAACACCAGCTTGCACCCCTGCTGATCGGTCACGGGCAGCCCGGCCGCCGCGCAGCACGGCGCCAGGAGCGCGCAGTACGCTGCCGCGAACGCCGACGAGTCGGTGGTCGCGCCGCCGCCGTCATCGCCGCCGCCGCCGCCTCCGCAGCCGATCGACGTGACGAGGACGGCCAGTGACGTGAGCGTGAGCGAGCGGAGGGCACGGAGCATCCGGTCACGTTACCCCAATCGCGGCCGGCGCGGTGCGGTCGCGCGCTCGCTCTGCTAGCGTGGGCGCCCGTGCGCGCCTCGATCCCCACCCTCTTGCTGGCTGGCTGCGTCGTCGTGTCGTGCGGCGCGGGCGAGGAGGCCGACGCCGTCGGCGGCACCTCCGGGGCGCTCGCCGGGGCGGGGGGCGTCGCGGGCGCCGCGGGGGTGGGGGGCGAGGCGTCGGCGGGCGGTGAGGGTGGCGCTGCGGGCGGAGCGGCCGGCGCCGCCGGCGCCACCTCGAGCGCGGGGTTCCCTTCGACCGCGGGCAGCGCGGGCACGGCGGGCAAGGGAGCCGCCTCGGGCGCGGCGTCCGCGGCGGGCAACGCAGGCGTGGCGGGCTCTGCGCCCGGCGGCGCGGGCGGAGCGCCTTCGTTCACTTGCGCGAAGGCCAAGGGCACCGGCGCGCCGACGACGGCGCACGTCCCGGCCGAGTACGTCGCGCGTGCCTACGTCGAGGCGTTCGGACGACTGCCAGACGACGGCGGATGGAACTACTATTTGAACATGTTCGCAAAGTCGGGGTGCGGCGTCGACACGCTGCGCGTCATCGCCGACTTCTTCAAGTCGACCGAGTTCTTGTCGAAACCGCTCTCGACCGCCGAGCGAACTACGGCGCTCGCGCGCGGCGTGTTGCTTCATGATCCCTCTCCGCTCCACGTGCTGCACGCGGCCGACGTGCTCGCCAAGGGTGGCCCCGAGGCCTGGTGCGACCTCGTCGACGAGTACGAGCAGTCGCAGGTGTTCGTGGACCACGCGAAGACGCTCTGCGACCCATCCAATCACAATTTTCACTTCGAGGCGGAGGCCCCGCCGTTCGCCGTCGCCGGCGAGCTGACCGGAGAGGCGCTGCAGGCGTCGCTGGCGGCGGCCCCGAGCGGGGGCGTCGTCGAGGTCCCCGAGGGCACGCTCGTGCAGGTGAAGAAGACGCTCGACGTCCCGGGCGGCGTCACGCTGCGCACGTCGGGGGCGAGCGGGCTCACGGGGAGGCGCCTCTACCCCAGGCTCGCTCGCCTCGCGCGCGCGGCGCCGTTCGTCGGACCGGTCGTGCGGCTCGCCGCGGGCGCGACGCTCGAGCTCGTCTGGGTCGACGGGCGGCGGCGAGATTTCCTCGCGCCGGACCAGCGGATGCTCGGCGAGAACATCCGCACCGAGCCCACCGCCTCGAAGCCCAGCGTCGTGCGCTGGGTGCGCTCCGACAACCCCGCGGGCCCGCAGAACATCCGCGTCGCGAGCGTCGACGGCGAGGAGTGCGGCGCCGACGTCACCGTCCAGGAGAACCTCGTGGTCAACTGGAGCAACGACAACCGCCCCGGCTCGCAGGCGCTCTGGTCCGACGGGATCTTCGCGCACTGCGAGCGCAGCCGCGTGCTCGACAACGAGGTGCTCGATCCGAGCGACGTCGCGCTCATCATGTTCGTCTCGGAGAACGGCAAGCAGCGCTCGACGATCGCTGGCAACCGCGTCCTGTTGGCCGGCAACGACGCGTTCGGGGGGCTGGTGGTCGACACGTGGACCGGGTTTCGTTGCGGCGGGGCGCCCTGCGACTTCGTGGGTGCGAGCTTCAAGGACAACGTGCTGTTCAGCGGTCCGAACACACGCTTCGTGTTCGGCGTCTCGACCAGCAGCGCGCCGTGGAAGTTCATCGGGTCGCACGGGTCCGCGCGGGGCGCCAAGTTTCTCCACACGACGAGCGGCGCCTCGCGCGTGCGGCTGCAGGTGGCGCTGTACGCGGCCCACATGACCGACACGGAGATCGCTGACAACTGGGACGGGACGCTGCTCGATTTCGTCGACGCGAGCGGGAGCGAGCCCCCCAACGCCTGCCCGAAGGCCGCGACGGTGCGCGAGATCGCGACGACCTCGGGCAGCATCCAGGCCTCGACGCCCGGCGACCTCACCGACTGCATCCAGTGACGCGTCGGCGCGGGCGTGGCGGCTCGCGCGTGACAGCGACGTGGGGGCGGGGCAGACTCCGCGCCCATGTCCGCCTCCTTCGATCGCCGCGCGTCCGAGCCCGCGCCCGATGCCCCCGCACGCTCGAAGCCGCCCGCGAAGGCCAGCCACGACGTCGCCGCGCCGCCGGCGCTCATCTCGTTCATGCTGAAGAGCTGGAAGCCCCGGCCGCGACGCGCTCCGAAGAAGGTCCCGCACGCGGCCGCGCACCACGCGCGCCGCCGCGCCCTCTCGGCGCTCTTCCCCGGCGAGGCGCTGATCATCCCGAGCGGTCACGAGAAGGTCCGCGCCAACGACACGCACTACCGGTTTCGTCCCGGGACCGACTTCTTCTATCTCACGGGCAACCACGAGCCCGACTGCGTGCTCGTGATGCTGCCGAAGAAGGGCGGCCACGAGGACGTGCTCTTCGTCGAGCCGAACCCCGGCCGCTCCGACAAGACCTTCTTCACCGATCGCAACAAGGGCGAGCTGTGGGTCGGGCCGCGGCTCGGCGTGCCGGAGAGCCGCGCGCGCTTCGGCGTCAAGAGGTGCGCGGGGCTCGACTCGCTCGACGCGCGGCTCGCCGAGCTGCAAGCGCGTGGGGCCCGCGTGTTGCGCGGCCTCTCCGAGCGCGTCGACGCGAAGTTCAAGCCCACCAAGGAGGCGAAGGAGCGCGACCGCCAGCTCGCCGAGGCGCTCTCCGAGCTGCGCCTCAAGAAGGATCCGGCCGAGCTGCGCGAGCTGTCGTCGGCCATCGCCTCGACCCACCGCGGGTTCGACGACGTGATCGCGCGGATGCGCGGCGCGAAGAGCGAGCGCGAGCTCGAGGGAGTGTTCGGCCTGCGCGCGCGGATCGAGGGCAACGACGTCGGGTACGGCACGATCGCGGCGAGCGGCCACCACGCTTGCACGCTGCACTGGACCCGCAACGACGGCGCGATCGAGCAGGGAGACCTGTTGCTGCTCGACGCGGGCGTCGAGGCCGACTCGCTCTACACGGCGGACATCACGCGCACGCTGCCGATCTCGGGCAAGTTCTCCAGGGAGCAGCGCGTCGTCTACGATCTGGTGGCGAAGGCGCAGGACGCGGCCTTCGCCGAGGTGCGGCCGGGGCGAGACTTCCTCGCGCCGAACCGCGCGGCCATGAAGGTGCTGACCGAGGGGCTGATCGAGCTCGGCGTCCTCCGCTGCAGCGCCGAGGAGGCGCTCGATGACGCGCACCAGTATTACAAGCGCTACACTTTGCACAACGTCAGCCACATGCTGGGGCTCGACGTGCACGACTGCGCGAAGGCGCGGCAGGAGGCGTACAAATTTGGCAAGCTCGAGCCTGGGATGGTGCTGACGGTCGAGCCGGGGCTCTACTTTCAGCTCGACGATCTCACCGTCCCGAGGCGCCTTCGCGGCATCGGCGTGCGCATCGAGGACGACGTCGTCGTCACGAAGACCGGCATGAAGAACCTCTCGGCGTCGATCCCGCGGGACGCGCGCGACGTGGAGGCGTGGATCGCGCGCGTCTGGCGGGGCGCGCGCACGTGAGCCACTCCCCGGCGGGCGCCTCGAAATAGTGCGGCGCGCGCAGGCTCGCGGGCTCGCGTCGCTCCTCTTGCTGGGGGCCTCGGCCGGGTGCGGCGGCGCGCCGGCCTCCGACCCGTCGTGGCCCGGACCGCTCTGCCACGCGCGGATCGGCGGCGCGCCGGCGGCCGCGTCGGAGGCGACGTCGCTGACGGTCCCCGCGTCGCGGGTGATGGTCGACGTGGTGGTCCCGGTCGACGCGATGGTGGCGGCGCTCGATCGCGCGGTGCCGCCGGAGCTGGTCGACCGACGCGATATCGACGTCGGCCCGGCGGGGCGGCTGTCGCTGCGCGTGACCCGCGGGGCGTTCGCGGTGACGGCGCGGGGCGACGATCTGGTGGTCGACGTCGACCTGTTCGGGCGCGCATCATTTTGCAAACCGTTGGGTCTGCTCGGGTGCGTCGGCTACGCCTCGTGCGAGCCCGCGGCGCACGGTCGTGCAGAGGTGACGCTCGCGCTCGACGGCAAGTATCGCCTGCCTCCGTCGCGGGTCGAGATCCCGATCACGCGGGCCTGCACGATGACGGCGATCGGGCTCGACGTGACCGAGGATTTCGCCAAGGAGGCCGCGGCGCAGGCGCGGACCATCCGCGACCGGATCGACGCGGGCGTGCCCGAGGTCGCGCCGCTCGTGGCGGACATCTGGCGGGCGCTCGGCACCAGCGTCCCACTTGGCAACGGCGCGTGCGCGCGCCTCACGCCGCGGCAGATCGTGCAGACGGGCCTGAGGTCGACGGGCGCGTCGCTGTCGATCGGCGTCGGCGCCGAGGGAGAGATCGTCGTCGAGGCGCCGTGTCGACCGTCGGCGCCGAGCCCGCCCATCCCACCGCCGCGCGTGGTCCGCGACGCCGCCAACGGCGTCCACCTCGAGGTGCCCATCGTGGTGTCGTGGGAGCAGGCGTCGCTCGTGCTCGCCCGCGCGCTCTTCTCCCTGGAGCCGGTCGTCGGTCGCGAGCGCGTGCACGTGACCGACGTCCGCGCGACCGCCGACGGCGACAGCGTCCGGCTCCTGGTCGCCGTGTCGGGCCGCACGTGCGGCGAGGTCGCCTTCACGGCGAGGCTGGCCCCGCGAGAGGAGCTCGCGCGCGTCGATCTCGTCGACCTGTCGCCGGTCGACGGCGAGGCCGCGCGCGCCGGGCTCGACGCGTCGGCGCTCGCGCGCGCCATCTCTCCTCACCTGCATATCCCGCTGCCGGTGAACCCCGCGGCGGTCCCGAGGCGGATCGACAAGATCGCCGCCACGCTGCTCGACCGCGACGCGCGCGGGCCTGACGCGCCCGCGATCACCGTCGCGATGCAGCGCGCGGCGCTGAAGAACGCGCTCGTGCGCAAAGAGGGGATCGTCGGCGTGCTCGTCGCCTCGGGCGAGGCGACGGTCGCCCTGCGGAGGTAGCGCGCTATCGGTGGACGCGCCCCGGGCGCCCCTCGATTCGACAGTCAAGGTCGCGGTACACGCTCGCCCGCGAGCCCGGCGCGACGATGACACACAAGCCGAAGGACGAGCCGCTGGCGCTGGCGCTCCAGCGAAGACGAAAATCATGGTGTCGGCTGTCGAGCTTCGTCGCCACCGCAGACGGATACATCCTACTGATCCCGTGTCTCGCTGGCGATCGCCGACCCCGTTGTCACGCCGCGCGCTCGATGCGAGGCTCCGTGCCGATGCCCGCGTCCCGCTCGCCACAGCATCCATCCATCGCGGCCGAGTGGTCGAGGCGGATCGAGGCCGAGTATCGCTCGGCGGCGCTCACCCAGCACCTCGGGCTGTGGCTGTTGCAGCTCGGCGCGTCGCCCGATCTGGTGCGCGCGGCGGCGCGGATCACCCGGGACGAGCTCGCGCACGCGGAGCTCTCGGCGCGCGTGTTCGCCGCCGCGGGGGGCGAGGGGCTCCCGGCGCTCTCCGAGGGCTCCCTCTCTCTGTCGAGGCGCCACGACGCGCTCGTCGACGACGTCGCGATCGTGGGGGTCGAGCTCTTCTGCCTCGGAGAGACCGTGGCGGTGCCGCTCTTCGCCGAGATGCGTCGGCGCTGCACTGCGCCCGCGGCGCGCCGCGCCCTCGATCGCGTGCTGCGGGACGAGGTGCGCCACCGCGATTTTGGCTGGACGCTGCTCGGCTGGTTGCTCGAGCTCTCCGAGGGGCCGCGGCTGCGCGCGCTCGTCTCACGCGAGCTGCCAGCCATGTTCGGGCGTCAGGCTCGCCGCTACACGCCGCCGCCCGCCGAGGCCGAGACGACACTATCGACCGACGAGCACGCGTGGGGGCTCCTGGCACCTGCAAACTATGGTGAGATCCTCGCGCGGACGGTCGAGCGCGACTACGCGCCCAGGTTTCAAAAGGTGGGAATCGACGCCCGGGCCGCCTGGCGCGCGCGCCGGTGAGCCTGACGCGCTCGACAGTCATGGTGAGCTGCTCGCCTCGAGCACGTCTCGAGGGGAAGCTTGTCAGATGGATCAGATGGCAGGCGCCCAGCGCTTCGGGCCATCGCGCCGACGGCGCCGGTCGACGCCAGGCTGTTCGTTCGCTCACTGTGCCTGCGACGATGCGGGCGCGGGCGCGGGCGCGCTGAACGCGCACCGGAAGCCGAGCCCATACCGGGACTCGTACTCGATGATCGCGGTGCCGAGGCGGGCCCCGCTCGGCTCCAGTCGGCGGTGCTAGTGGGTCCACTCGATGTCGCCGCTCGTCCCGAACTCACCGGGAAAGAGCGGCTCCTGGATGAGCTCCGCGACAGGCCAGAACACGGGGCGGACGCTGACGTCGCCCACCTGGGCAGGCTGACCGTCGTACGAATAGTAGCAGCTGTCCCGCCCACCGGCCCACTCGCCGACCCCGCCGAACAGCCCCACCACGCCGCCCGGGCCCACGTCGCCGGGGAGCGGCGTCAGCGCTGACAGGCGCGGGTTGCGCTGCGGCGACTGGCGGTGGCCCAGGAGCCCGGCCGCGGTCAGGTCGGCGCAGTCTTCCGCGCCCTCGCGGCGAAAGAAGCAGTCGACCGCCCGCTCCACCAGCGCGGGCGGGCCCGCCCGCGCGGCCTCGCCGTTCAGCGCGTACGCGAGCTCGGTGCGCAGCGGCAACCGCCCACCCCGCCAGTGGCAGAACTCGGCGGCCTGGTAGTGGTTGACGCCCCCCGCGGGCTCGTCCGCGCGGGAAGGATCGTTGGGATCGGTCGTGTCGGGGTCCATCGGATCGGCGAGCATGGGCCGGCACCGCTGCTCGGCCACGCACGCGGCGTAGCAGCGCTTGCTGACCTCGCTCTTGTCGAGGAAGAACGGCGCGACCGACTGTCGAATGGGCTCGACGCGGGTCATGCAACCGGTGGTCTCGGGGACCCAGAACCCGGTTGGGATGTCCGCGCCGACCTGGAACAGCCCCATGTACACGGTGGATGGACGCGCCGCGCCGAGGACGACCGGGCCGCAGGCCTCGACGCGCGGCCCCGTCGGCGCGACGAGGATGGGATCGGGCGCCGGCGCGGGGGGCTCGCCGCCGCTCACGCGCTCCACGCGGTCGCAACCCACGAGCAGCGCGGCGGCGACCAGGGCCGCTCGCGTGGAGGACGCGCCGCGCGTCACCACGAGAACCCTGCGCACCGGAAGCCCAGGCGGTAGGAGCGATAGTCGTCGGAGACGTGCTCCGGTTGCGTGATGAAGCTGCCGTCGTCGATGGCGCGCTTGATGTCTGCCGCCGGGCTCCACAGCACATGCTCGCTCGCCTTCTCGTCGACCACGTCGTCGACGACGTCGGGCGAGGCGCACCACGCCGCGCGATCGATGTGGGTCGCGGTCCGCTCGGCCACCCCACCCCACAGGTTGTGGGCGCTGCCGTTGTCACCTGGCGGCGGGTCTTCGCCAGCCTTGCCCGCCAGCTGCCCGGCGTCTCCCTCATGCCATGGCCAGTGGGCGACCGGAGCGACGCGGTACCCGGGTGAGTCCGGCAGCTGTCGGTTGACTCGCGCGCAGCGGTCCTTGTCGGGCGAGCCCCCGAGCCAGCACGCCAGCAGGTCCGCCAGTACGCGGTGGCTCACCGTGGGCGGCGTGGCCGAAACCGCGGCCTGGAGCTCCGCGAACGTCGGGAGTCGATCGGCGAGGGAGGCGCAGAAGGAACGCATCTCCGCCGCCGAGAGGTACCCGATGGCGCTTCTCATGCGCCGGTAGTCGTCCCACCGGTATCGGACCGGATCCGCGGGGTCGATCTGGGGCTCCGGGCAGTCGCGGCGCTGGACGCACAGCCGGTAGCAACCGTACGTTGTCAGCGCTGCAGGGAGCACCTGTGGAGGGAGCTTCACGGTCTTGGTCGACAGCTTCTCGCCGCACCCGGAGATGGCAGAGAGGCCAGAAGGGCCGACCCGAAAAGACCCAGCCTGCGCGGCGGGGGGCATCTGGGAGACTCCGTAGCTACACTCTTCCTCGGTGCTTATCAGTACCCCGTCGGGATAGGCCACGAACTCGGGCTCGAGTTCGAGGGTGGCGGGAACAGGCGTCCACGTCGTCGGCGCCGCCGCGCCAGGCGACGAGGTGTCTTCCTCGACGACGATCGCGCACGCTGACAACAACGCCGCAGCAAGAAGCGTGCGCGTGAGCCGGATCACAGCGGCCGACCGGGGTACGTCTCGGCGTACTTCTTCGCCCACGCGGCAGCCTCTTTTCGCAGCGTCGTGCAGTTGGACGGCGGGAGCACGTACCCGCCCACTGCACTGGCGCACATCAGGTGCCGCTCGTCCTTCGGTGTCTTGGCGTCGCAGGGCGACGTCAGATAGGGTGTACCGTCCACCCCCGTCTCGTGTTCCAGGCTGAGGATGTGACCGAGCTCGTGTGAGCTCGCCTGAGTCACCGGCGTGACCTCCAGCGTCCCAACCGGCGTGCGTGCCGCTCCCTGGAGCCCCTCCGCCACGGCTACGCCGGAGAGGCGTCGGTGAGCCATGTGAGCTGTTTTAGATGATGCTCCCCCGTGACGTCAAGCCCCTCGATGAGTTGGCGCACTTGATTCGCTGTCTTCTCTGCCGGGTGGAGATCCACCCACGGCGTCAATCGATCGTGACAGTGGAATACAGCATCAACGTGGCTTGATCGTGAGAGCGGTATCTCTTGCGTAAGAGGCGAGGGTCCTTGAAGGTGGGCCCATGACGAAGCAGTCGGTGGCGGAGCGCAAGCTGGGGATCCTGGAGCGCGTCGGAGCGCGGGTGGAAGAATTTCTCTCGGACCTCGAGAAGAAGAGCCCGCACGAGCTCGATTGCTTGGAGCTCGA
>CAUJFL010000094.1 GCA_963169165.1 Myxococcota bacterium
GGTGAGCGCGGCGAGGTAGCGCCTGCGCAGCACGAACGCCCGCGCGAGCTCGGGCCACACGCGCTCGCCCTTCGCGCCGAGGTTGATCGCGCGACGGAACGCGGCCACCGCCTCACCCGGGCGTTGCTGACCGAGCAGCGACTCGCCGAGGCGCCGGAACACCTCTGCCGCCATCGCGCCGTCCTGGGCGTACTGCACCGCGAGGCGGAAGATCTCGTCGCCGGACTCGACGTCGCCGAGCTTGCCGCACGCCGACGCGAGGATCGCGAGGCCACGCGCGATCGTCGCGCGCGCCTCGGGGGCGAGCATCTGGCCGTCCGGCGTGCGCAGGTAGATCGCGAGCGGCGCGGGCCACGCGCCGAGGATCTGTCGCACCTTGGCGTGGTCCCCGCGGTCGGCCGCGGACTCGGCCTCGGCCACCCGAGAGAGATCGATCACGCCGCGGTTGGCGCCGCTCGCCGCGCGATCGAGCTCCTCGCGGACGTGCGCGCGGAGGCGGCTGCGGAACGACGCGAGCACGTGGCGCTCTTCTTCGCCGTCGCGCGTCACCGTCAGCAGGGACGCCTGCCCGTCGACGTCGAGCGATCGCAGCACGTATCCGTAGAGCGGCGCGAGCAGCAGGAACCTCACGCCGATGTGGAGCTGCAGCCCCTCGGCGTCCGACTCGCGCGTCGGCGCGGGCGCGGCCTCGTCCTCGGCGAGCAGCGCCATCACCAGGCGCCGCCGGTACTCGCCCAGCGTGAGGCGCTGCGGATCGACGTCGCCGTCGCCCCCGCCGTCGGCGCCGCCGACGACGAAATCGACGAGCGAGGCCTCGATGTTGCGTCGATCGACCGACAGCGCGGTGATGCACGCCCCCGTGATCAGCGAGAACGCGACGAAGCGCTCGCCGACGATCTCGCAGAGCGCGGCGAAGCTGCCGATGTCCTCGCCGATGCGCTCGAACCAGCCGTCGGTGCGCACGCCGTCGAGCGAGAAATGTAGGATCCGGGCGGGCAAAGCGTCGACAGCGTAGGTGAGCCCGGGCGGCGCGTCACGTTTTGTCCCGCGCCCGCGCCCTCACGCCCCGCGCGATGTGCTTTGATCTCGCGGATGGGCCTTTTCGATCGGATGAGCAACCTCGTGTCGGCCAACCTCAACGCGCTGCTCGATCGCGCTGAAGATCCGAAGAAGACGCTGGAGCTCGCGGTCGCCGCGATGGGCGAGCACATCTTGCGGGGCAAGCGCGAGCTGGTCGACAGCCTCGCGTCGGAGAAGCAGGCCGAGAAGCGCGTCGCCGAGCTCGACGCCGAGGCCGAGGTGTGGACCAAGCGAGCCGAGCTCGCGATGAAGGCCGACGACGAGGAGCTCGCCCGCGACGCGCTCGCGAAGCGCCGCGCCATCGTCGCCGAGCGCGACCGCGCCGAGGCGCTCCTCTCCGAGGCGCGCGCCGTGTCGGCCGAGCTGCGCGACGAGCTGAAGAAGATGGAAGCCAAGCGCGCCGAGGTCGACGCGCAGAAGGGCGTGCTGGCGGCGCGTGTGGCGCAGGCGAACGCGGGCGGCGGCGCCGCCGGGCTCGGCGCGACGGGCGGGAGGAGCGCGGTCGCGGAGTTCGAGCGCCTCGAGCGAGACATCGAGCGCGACGTCGCCGCGACGGACGCCGCCCGCGAGGTGAACGCCGCGCTGACCGGCGAGCGCGATCCGGCCGCGACCGAGGGCGCCTTTCGAGAGCTCGAGGCGCGGGCGCGTGACCGCGAGCTCGACGACGAGCTGGCGGCGCTCCGGCAGCGCGTGCGGCTCAAGCCCTGAGCCTGAGACCGTTCACGCCGTCGCGTGCGCCGGGTCGGCGACGACGGTCACGCGCGTCTCGGGCGGGGCCTGCAGCGTCTTCTTCACCTTGCAGCCCTCGACCGTGCGCTGGATGGCGGCGCGGTACTTCTCGGGGAAGCCGGGCGGCAGCGTCAGCTCCACCTCGATCGACGTGAGCTTGCCGTCGGCGTCGCGCTGATCGCGCTGCACGATGGAGAGGCCGTCGGTCGAGAGCCCTCGCGCCTGGCAGAACCCGAGCGCGTAGGCGCCGGCGCAGGTCGCGAGCGACGCGAGGAACAGGTCGAACGGCTCCGGCGCGCTGCCGTCTCCGCCGTGCGCGGCTGATTGATCGGTGTGGACCGTGAACCCCGCGAAGGTCGCGTCGACGTGCTTGCCCCCTGGAAAACGAACCTGGATGTCCATGCCAGGAGCGCATAGCGATCAGCATGCCAGGCGGTTTTCACGGCAGAATCTGGCCATCACGCGCGAGAGTTGCGTCGAATCACTTTCCGGCCGCGCAGACCAGGCGCGAGAAGAACACAGCCGTCTTCAGGCCGTCGTCGCCGCCGATGCGCCCGTTGAACAGCACCCCGACGTCGCCGGCGGGCCCGAACGAGAGGGCCGCCGCGAAGTCGTCGCCAGGTGAAGCCGTGAGCTGCGCCTCGGCGCCGTCGGGCTCGAGCGCGCCGGTGAGCGGCTGCGAGAAGAGGTCGTACCCGTCGGGGCCCTGACGCGAATAGAGCAGCACGAGGCGATCGCCGAGCGGCAACGCGATCGGCCCGCGGCTCTGCGCGTCAGGCGGCGACAGGAGCCTGGCCGGGACCTCGACCACGCCCGAAGGTCCGATGACGGCGCCGAACACGCGGTGCGGATCCTTTCTCACCCAGAGGGCGACGAAGCGCTCGCCGTTCTTCGTGAGGTAAGGGGTCTCTTTTCGCCCGCCGTCGTCGAGCAGCAGGGTCTGCCCGACCTGCTTGAACCCCGCGTCGAGCCGCCGGAATTCGATGGCCGAGTCCTGCGAGTCGCCGATACGATCGACGAGCCCTAGCCCCGACGACGAGCCCGCGAGCCACGGGACCTCGGCCTCGCCCGCCGACACCAGCGTCACCTCGTCGCCGAGCAGGGTCCCGTCGAGCGCGAGCTCGCGCGCGTACAGCTTGAAGGTGCCGCTGCGGCGGTCCTGCCACGCGAGGTGAAACGTGGAGCCGTTCCACGCGAGGGTCGGCGCGATGCTGAAGTCGGGCGCCATCGTCACGCGGACGTCGGGCCCGGTCTTGTGCCCCTCGGGCGAGAGCGTGTTGAAGTAGATCTCGTAGTCACCGTCGCGGCGATCCGACCAGGCGATGCCGTATCGGTCACCGGTCCAGACGACCGGCCCGCCGAACGCGTCTCCAGCCGTCTCGTTGACCGAGATCGGCGGTCCGTCGGGCGCGCCGGTCGCTGACAGCTCGCGCACGACCACCTTCGTGTCCCCGCCGACGGACTGCGCGGAGTAGGCGCCGATGTAGCCCGTGCTCTTGTCCCCGAACGCGAGCCCCCCCGCCCCGGCGAGCGAGAGCGCGGGATCGGAGACGAGCAGCGGGACCTCGCCTGGCGCGGGCACGAAGCGCGCATCGTCGTCGACGACGCCGTTGCAGTCGTTGTCGACGCCGTCGCACAGTTCGCCGTTTCCGGGGAACGCCTTCGGCGAGCCGTCGTCGCAGTCGTCGCCACACGAGCCCGGCTCGCCGGCCTTCTTTCCGGGGAGGGGCCCGCGCACGCCGTCGCCATCGAGATCGAGCGCGAGCAGGGTCGAGCGGCACGCGCCGGTCGCCGGATCGCAGGTGTCCGCCGTGCAGGGATCGCCGTCGTCGCACTTCACGGGGCGCGCCGCCTGACAAGCGCCCTCCACGCACCGCACGCCGAGGCAACGATCCTCGCCGCCGTCGCAGTCCGCGTCGACCCGGCACTCGAGGGGCTCGACGGGGCCAGCGCCGAGCAGCGTCGGATCGACGTCCTCGCGGAGCCCCGAGCGAGCGCCGCAGCCCGCGAGCGAGAGCGTCACGACGAGCACCAGGCGCGCGCGCGCCATCAGATGCATCCGCCGATGCCGGGCACGTCGACCGCGCCGCACACGAGCCCGTCGGGGCATGGGTTGGCGGCGCCGAGATCGCAGAGCTGCACGCACTGCGTGCCCTGCCCGGTCACCACGCAGACGTGGCCCGACTTGCACCCCTCGACGCAAGGATCGCCCTGGGCGCCGTCGCCGGCGGGATAACAATACGAACCATACGTCTCCGGCTCGCAGGGCGAGGCCGGGTACGCGACGAACGGATAGCAACCCTCACCCGCCGCGCACTCGGTCGCGGCGCCGTAGGGATCGCACTCGAAGTCCTCGACCGGAGGAGGGATGGATGAGCACCCGGGGTCGACGTACTCGGGCAGCGCGTCCTTGCCTCCGTCGGCCTTGGCGCCGTCGGGCACCGTCGCGGCGTCGCCGTCGGCCCGCGCGTCGCGCGCGGCGTCGCTCCTGGCGTCTCGGCCCCCGTCGACCGACGGTGGCGCCGTGTCCTCGACGACCGCGCCGCCGCAGCCCCACGCGAGCGCGAACGCGGCGACCATCGCGGAGAGAGCGCCCCCGACGCGCGCGTGCTTCATCAGCGACAGGGTACGCGAAGGCGCCGCTTTCGCCTAATGTGTCCCGGGTGATCATCAAGGGCGCCGAGGCGCTGACCCCACAGCAGCTATCGAGCGAGCTGTCGCGCGGCGCGAAGATCGTCGTGTTCGAGTACTGCGTCTCGATCGTGGTGCTGACCTTCAAGCGTCCCAGCGCGCCGCACCTGGTCCGCGCGGGACAGAGCGCCCTCGCGCTGTCGCTGCCCTACACGCTGCTGTCGCTGGCGTTCGGCTGGTGGGGGATCCCGTGGGGGTTCATCTACACGCCGATGGCGCTCTACACCAACCTCTCCGGCGGGCGCGACGTGACGCGCGAGGTGTTCGGGTGAGCGCGCGAGGGGCGTTCGCGGGGCTCCTCGCGGTGACGCTCACCGGCGCGTGTGATCGCTCTCCGTCCGAGCCCCCGCCCGCGACCACGGCGTCTCGGCCGCTGAAGACCGCGCGCTGCGTGCGACAGACGCCCGACGTCGCGCCTCCCCCCGCCCCGCGTGGCCCCGATCCGCGCTGCCCCAGGGATCCGGCCGCGCCGCCGACGACGCCGATGGGCAAGGTCCGCTTCCCGGCGACGCCGGCCGCGCCCGAGGTCGAGGTCGAGCTGATGCTCACCGACGAGCACCGCGAGCGCGGGCTCATGTACCGGCGTGAGCTGCCGGAGACGCGCGGGATGCTGTTCGTGTTCGATCAGGAGAAGGAGCACGGCTTCTGGATGCACAACACCTGCCTGCCGCTCGACATGCTCTTCGTCGCCGACGACGGCTTCATCGTCGGCCTGCTCGAGGAGGTCCCGACGATGAACGACGACATGCGCAGCGTCCCGTGTCGCTCGAAATACGTCCTCGAGCTCGGCGCGGGCTTCGCGCGACGACACGGCATCCGCGCGGGGCAGACGATCGAGATCGACCGCGGCGCTTCGCCTTGACTCGGGCGCGCGCCATCGTAGACATCGCGCCCCCGCCCATGATGCGCCGGTCCCTGCTGCTCGCGCCGCTGCTGTTGACGACGATCTCCTGCAAGAGCGAGGTGGTCCCCGAGCCCGATCGCAGCGCCACGCGCCCCGCCTCGGCCGCGACGACCTCGGCGACCACGTCGAGCGCCACGCCCACGCCCGCGGCGACGTCGACGCGCGCGCGACGGGTGACGGCGAAGCCCACCGCGAAGGTGCCGGTGTCCCCCGACGATCCCCAGAAGGGAGAGTGGTCGCTCGCGGACGCGACGAAGGGCATCGCTGGCAAGGGGGCGTTGACGGCGGTGATCGAGACCGACTCCGGCGCCGTCACCTGCACGCTGTTCGAAGAGAAGGCCCCGGTCACCGTGGCGAACTTCGTGGGCCTCGCGCGGGGCCTCCGCCCGTGGAAGACCCCGGGCGGCGAGTGGGTCAAGAAGCCCGCCTACGACGGCACCACGTTTCACCGGGTCATCAAGGGCTTCATGATCCAGGGCGGCGACGCGGCGGGCAGCGGCGCGGGCGAGCCCGGCTACGTGGTGCCCGACGAAATCTGGGACGACGCGCACCACGACCGCGCGGGGCAGCTCTGCATGGCGAACCGGGGACCGAACACCAACGGCGCGCAGTTCTTCATCACCGACGGCCCCGCGCCGCACCTCGACGGCAAGTACACCATCTTCGGCGAGTGCGCGCCGATCGAGCTCATCCACAAGCTCGGCGCGACCGAGGTGAAGGGCGAGCGCCCCGCGTCACCTCCCAAGATCAAGAAGGTCACGGTGAAGCGCGTCGACAAGTGACCCAGCGACGCCACGCGTGGCAACGACTACACGCCCGCCGCGAAGCAGGCTTCGCGCCGGAGCTCATCTCTTCGAGGTTTTGTCGCATCGAAGCGGGGAGCAAGCGTGGCTCGAAAGCTGCTAAAGGGCGACGCGATGGCCCTCCCGTTCGACTCTGGCGCGCTCCCGACCGACTCGCGCGCCGTGCGGATCCTCGCGAAGACGCTGTACCGAGACCTCCGCGCGGCGGGGCTCGGCGACAAGGAGGTCGTTTCCATCGCGAGCGAGCTGTTGTCCCAGTTGTCGAGCGACGTGCGCGGCCGCAGCGCCTCGCCGCCCGCGGCCGAGTGAGCAGCGGCGCAGACACGCGGGTGCGCGGCCGCGGGTTCCTGAGGTAGAGTGTTCGGATGCGCGCATCGCTCCGCACGTACACTCTCATCGCGGTTGGGCTGCTCGGGTGCTCCGACGACGCCGAGACGCTCCAGCCCGGCAACGGCGGGCGCATCGCGGGCCCTGACGCGATCCTGCCGAGGGCCGGAGCAGGCGGCGTGTCCGGCGCGGGGGCAGCGGGCGCGGCAGGTGCGGGGGCAGCGGGTGCGGGGGCGGCGGGAAGCGCCGGTTCGACGGCAGGCACGAGCGGCGGCGGAGCCGCGGGCACCAGCGGCGGCTCAGCAGGCGCGGGCGCGTCGGCGGGGGCGAGCGGAGCCGCGGGAAGCGGCGGGACGGCGGGAGCGGGCGGGACCACCGGGGCGGGCGCGGGGGGCGCACCGGTCGCGGGCGCGGGTGGCGGCGGCGCGGCGGGCTCGTCGGCGGGCGCGGGCGGAGGTGGCGCGAGCGGCGGGACGGCTGGCGCTGGCGGCGCGCCTTCGAACGCGATCACGATCGAGACCTTCAACGTCGCGCTCGCCGGGGTCGGCGTCGAGTACCTCGAGGCTCGTCGCCAGCCCAACTACGACGCCATCGCGGCGTCGCCCGCGGACGTGATCTGCTTGCAGGAGGCGTGGCAGCAGATCGACAAGGACGGCTTCATCGCCGCGGCGAAGGCGACGCATCCCAACGCGTACTTCGCCGCGACCGACAACACCACGCCCTACACCGACGATCGAGATCTCAACGGCGCGTCGCCCCCCGCGCCAGCGGCCCCTCCGTGCGCCGCGGCCACCACCGCGCCGAAGCTCGACACCGCGATCGCGTGCGCGGCGACCAACTGCTCGACCACCGGCGACGCGAGCGGCTACATCACGACGCTCGACTGCGTGAAGACCAAGTGCGTCGTGGCGGCGATCGGGCTGCTGAACGGCTCCGCCGACGACAAGCGCTGCTACGGGTGCTTCGCCCCGCAGCTCGCCTCCGAGAAGCTCTCCGACATCAAGAACATCTGCACGACCCAGGTGCGCGACGGCGTGGCCTACCAGGGCCAGTCGAGCCCGCTGCTGCTGTCGCGCTACCCGCTGAAGAACCAGCAGACCTATGTGCTGCCGGCCGCGTGGTTTCGCCGCGTGATCCTGAAGGCGACGGTGACCCACCCGACCAAGGGCGACGTCGACGTATATTGCAACCACACGAACCCGATCTACGCGGCGAGCCTCCTGTACCCGTACACCTCCCAGCACGGGGCGGGCGGCGCGAGCGCGAACCCCTGGGAGAACGAGCACGCGCTGCACGTGAAGCGCACCATCGAGTGGGTCGACGCGACCTCGGGCGCGAAGCCCGCGATCATCGCGGGCGACTTCAACGCGAGCTTCGAGTTCAAGGACGGAAACGGAACAATACTCACCAAGGCAGACGGCGCGACGAACCTGAAGATGTTGACTGACGCGTTCGTGATCGCCCAGGCCGCGAGCTACACGCCGACCTGCACGTTCTGCTCGGAGAACCCGCTTATCCCGACGGCCGACAAGGGGCCGTACACGCCCGAGTGGCTCGACTACGTGTTCTTGAAGGGCATCCCCGCGAGCAGCACGCTGACGTCCGAGCGCATCTACACCGCGTTCTCCGTGACCGCGAAGAAGACGGGCGACCCGTCGATGAACGTGTCGCTGCCGCTGTCGGATCACTACGGGTACCGCGTCACTGTCGCGCTGCCTTGACGTCGAGCGGCGGGCGCACGGTCCTCGGGATCGATCTCGGGGGGACCAAGATCGAGGGCGTGGTCTTCAGCGTCGCGGACGACGTCCCGGTCGAGCTCGCCCGGAAGCGCGTCGCCACCCGGCGCGACGACGGGTACGACGCGATCCTGGGCCGCGTCGCGTCGCTCGCGCTCGAGCTGACGACCCTCGCGGGGCTGGGGGCGCTGCCGCCGGTCGGCGTCGGGATGCCCGGCGGCGTCACGCGGCGCACCGGCGCGGTGAAGAACTCGAACACGACGTGCCTCAACGGCAGGCCGTTCCGCGATGATCTCGCCCACGCGCTCGGGGTGCCCGTGCGCTTCGCCAACGACGCGAACTGCTTCGCGCTCGCCGAGGCGCGGTTCGGGGCGGCGCGCGAGTTCGCGGGCGGCGTGGTGTTCGGCGTCATCCTCGGCACGGGCGTCGGCGGCGGCATCGTGATGCGTGGAGAGGTCTGGGACGGTCCACAGGGTATCGGGGGCGAGTGGGGCCACCACGTCCTCGAGCCGCACGGCAGGCCTTGCTATTGCGGCCGACAGGGGTGCGTCGAGCGCTACCTCGCCGGGCCCGACGTCGAGCGGGCGTACGCGCAGCGCGCGGGTGAGCGCCGCGCGCTGCGGGACATCGTCCAGCGGCGCGAGCACGATCCTCACGCGCGGGCGGTGACCGACGAGATGATCGACGCGTTCGGGCGCGCGCTCGGCAACGTGATCTGCATCCTCGATCCCGACATCGTGGTGCTCGGCGGCGGCGTCTCCAACGTCGATCTCCTCTACGACGAGGGCCGAGGACGGGTGGCGGCCAACGTCTTCAACGACGAGCTGACGACGCCGATCGTCCGCGCTCACCTCGGCGACTCGGCCGGCGTCATCGGCGCGGGGCTGCTGGTCACATGAGGGCGCGAGCGTGGCTCGCCGCGGCGATCTCCGCGCTCGTCGCGTGCTCGGGCGACGACGAGCGCGGGGCCAGCCCTGCGCCGAACGCGAGCGCGTCCGCCGCGCGCTTCGAGGCCGAGCCGGGCGCGCTGCCCGTCGCCGCGCCGAGCGAGCTCGACCCCGCGAAGCGCGCGCGCCTGTCGGAGACGGGGCTGTACTCCGACCTCGCCCGGCGCACGGTCTCCGGCGACGTGCTGCGCTACACCCCGCGACACGCGCTGTGGACCGACGGCGCGACGAAGCGACGGTGGCTGCGGCTGCCCGCGGGCGCGAAGATCGACGCGACGGATCCAGACCGGCTGCTGTTCCCGGTCGGCGCGCAGCTCTGGAAGGAATTCTCCCGCGACGGCCGCGCGCTCGAGACGCGCCTCATCGAGCGGTTCGGGCCGGGCGACGGCGACTACTGGATGGGGGCTTTCGTGTGGCTCGACGACGGCAGCGACGCGGTGCTGGCGCCGGACGGCGCCGCGGACGTGGGCGGCACCACGCACGACGTGCCCGCTCAGAAGCAGTGCTGGTCGTGTCACGCGGGCGAACCCGGGCGCGTGCTCGGGTTCTCGCGCCTGCAGGTCGAGCACGACGTGCTCGCGCCGCTGACCTCGCCGCCGTCGCCCCCGACCACCGCGCTGGTCGGCGACGCGCGGGCGACGCGGGCGCTCGGCGTGCTGCACGCCAACTGCGGCCACTGTCACAACGAGCACGGCAGCGCGTGGCCCGACACCAGCATGGTCCTGCGCCTCGGCAGCGACGAGGACGTGGTCGAGGCGACGCGCCTGTTCGAGTCGGTGGTCGGGGCGCCGACGCTGTCGTTCAAGGGGCCAGGCAAGCCGCCGTTTCGCGTCGCGCCGGGCGATCCTGCCTCGAGCGCGGTCGTCGTGCGGATGGAACATCGCGGTGACGCGTTTCAGATGCCTCCGCTCGGCACCGAGCGCGTGGACACGGACGGACTCGCCGCGGTCCGCGAGTGGGTCGAGTCGCTCGCGCCCCCGGGGCAAGCTGGAAGCGATTGAACGGGGCGCGGTCCGCTCGCGAGGGACGGACGGCCTCGCCCGCTGCGCTCCTCGAGCGGCCGTACTTGCATAGGTCCCCCCCCTCGCCGTCTCGGCGTGACCTCACCCTTCCGCGCGCGCCGCGGGCGATGTTAGCATCTTGATCCGGATCAAGTCGGAGGAGGATTGAATGAAAGAATGGACGACGCTGGTTGGGTGGCTCCCCGTGGTGTGCGCGGCGGCCTTCGGAGGGTGCGCCGACAGCGATGACGATCTCGCGACGGGCGCCGCGGGGGCGAGCACCGGCGGCTCGAGCAGCGGCGGTTCGAGCGGCACCGCGGGCAAGGCCACCGGCGGCGGCGGCGCGACCGCGGGCGGCGCGACGGCCGGCAGCGCGGGCAAGGCGTCGAGCGGCAGCGGCGGCGCGACCGCGGGGTCCGGCGGCGCGAGCGCCGGTTCGAGCGGCGCCGGGGGTTCGACCGCCGGCGCGGGCGGCGCGACCGCCGGGAGCGCTGGCGCGGGTGGAGGCGGCTCGCTGACCGCGCGCGGCGAGTACCTGGTGAAGGCCGTGCTGGCGTGCGGCGACTGTCACACGCCGCGCGACAAGACCGGCGCGCCGGACCTCTCGAAGTGGTTGTCAGGTGTCCCGTGCTTCATCGACGTCGATCCCAAGACCGACGGGGTCGGCTGCCTGTCGAGCCGCAACCTCACGAACCACGCGACCGGCCTGATGAACCGCACCGACGCGCAGATCAAGGACATGCTGCTCAACGGCGTGCGCCCCGACGGCAAGGCGCTGTCTCCGGTGATGCCGTACTACCAGTTTCACAACATGAAGGGCGAGGACGCCGACGCGATCGTCGCGTACCTGCGGACGGTGCCTGGCGTCGACAACACGCTGCCGGCGCACGAGCCTCCGTGGGACAACATCCCCGCCCCGTCTCCGGCGATCGATCCGAGCACCCTGCCCAAGCCCGCGGCGAGCTACGCCGACGTGCCCGCCGCGACGCGCGGCCGCTACCTCGCCGCCGAGGCGGGCGCGTGCCTCGAGTGCCACACGAAGCACAACGCGCCCGGCGCGGGGCCCGAGATCGACGTGACCAAGGCCTTCCAGGGCGGGGTCGGCTACCAGCTGGGGCTGCCGTCCCCGCCGTTCCCGATGACGATCTACTCGGCGAACCTCACGCCGCACGCGACCGGGCTCGCGGGCTGGACTCACGGCGACATCGTGAAGGCGTTGAAGGAGGGCAAGGATCGGATGGGCGGCAACATCTGCCCGCCGATGCCCGCCGGGATGGCCGGCTTCGGAGGCCTGACGGAGGGCGACGCGAGCGACATCGCGCACTACATCCTGTCGCTCGCGCCCGCCGACAACACCGTCCCGAACGGCTGCGTCGCTCCTTGAGGGGTTGACAAGCGACGCGCGGTCGACCATAAGCCGCGCGTTTTCCGCTTCCCCCGGGTGAAACGGCCTGCGCTCATGGTGAGCGGGGCGACCCGATCGAGGAGCGGCTCACTCGAGGGTTCCTCACATGCCGAAGATGAAGAGCAACCGCGCCGCCAAGAAGCGGTTCCGGTTGACTGGCTCGGGCAAGGTCCGTCGCTCGAAGGGCGGCGGCAACCACGGGATGCAGGAGAAGTCGCGCAAGCGCCTCCGCCGCCTCCGCAAGAACGACACGGTCGCCGCGTCGTTCGAGA
>CAUJFL010000095.1 GCA_963169165.1 Myxococcota bacterium
GCGCTGAGAGAGAGGCTGAGGACCACGATGAACTACGAGCCCCAGAGCGCCATCTTTCGTCACTGGAAGCGAGTCGGGGTCAAGGAGGGGCTCGAGAAGGGCCTCGGGCGCGGCCTGGAGCGAGGACGCCAGGAGGGGCGCGAGGAGGGTTTGCTCCGCTCCGTCTTGCTGATCCTCGAGGCCCGTGGGCTGCCGGTCAGCGCGGCGACCCAGCGGAGGCTGGCGGCCACGCACGACGCTCGGGCGCTCGCGCGGCTCGTCAAGCGCGCGGCGGTGGTCGCGCGCGCGTCGCAGCTCTTCTCCGCGGCTCGTCCCGCTACCACGAACCGCTGAGCCCTGCGCGGAGCTCGAGCCGCGCGGTCGCCCGCCGAGCCCGCGAAGAGTGTGGCAGCACGCTGCCGCGGCGTAACGGCAGCCCGACCGCGTCGCGGTTCGTCGGATCCTGTCGCAGCGCCTCGTCCTTCGCGGCGCGCGCCTTCGCGGCGTCGCCCTTCCTCGAGAACACCCGCGCGAGCACCACGTTCGCGCGAGAGGCCACGTTGGCTTTGAGCGGTTCGCACAGGAGCGCCGAGTCGGCCTCGAAGCGCGCCTTGTCGACGTCGCCCTTCTCGAACAGCGCCTCGGCGTAGAGCGTGTGCGTCTCGGCGCCGTGGACGTCGACGTAGATCGCGCCCTCGCCGGTCTTGACGGCGTGGGGCCAGTCGCGGCGCGAGACGTACTTCGCGAGCAGCCGGCGCGCCACGCGGCGATCGTGCTGATCGAGCAGCGCGAGGCGCTCGAGCGCGGCGAGCTCGGCGTCGTCATCCTTGGCCTTCTTCGCGAGATCGGCGAGCGCCTGCCACGGCTCGGCCTGCGACGGATCGAGGCGCGTGGCGGCCTTGAAGTGCTCTGCGGCCTTCTTCGCGTCCTTCTGCGCGAGCGCGGCGTCGGCGAGCATGATGCGCACCGCGAACCCGTCGTTGCCCTCGGCGACCATCGCGTCGAGCTCCTTCTGGGCGAAGGCGGGGTTCTTCTTCAGCGTCAGCTTGGCCTTGAGGTAGCGGACGTCGGGGTGCTTCGGCGCGGCCTCGGAGGCGCGCTGCAAGAGGCCCTCGGCGCCCGGGCGATCGCCGCGCGCGATCCGCGCGAGCGCGAGGTCGACGAGCGCCTTCGGATCCTTGGGATCCTTCGCGACGGCGGCCTCGGCGCCCTTCAGGTCGCGCGGGCGCAGGTCGGGCACGTACTGGCCCTTGTAGCGCGAGAGCCGAGCGTCGAGCCACGCGCGAAACTGGCCGTCGAGCGCGTCCGCGGAGACGCCGAGCGCCGTCTGCACGACCTCGGGCGTGCGCTCGCCCTCGCCCCAGAGCTTCAGCATCTTCACGAGCTTCGGCATGCCGAATTTCTCGACGAGGAACACCGAGATCTGGCTCGACGCGTAGTAGGCCGTGGCGACGTCGCGCATGTCGTCCGCGTGCGTGAAGGCGCGGTTCATCTGCTCGAGCGTCGGCACCTTGCCGCGCTTGAGCGCGAGCCACAGCGCCGGGTCCTCTTCGCGGGACCACTCGGGCCTGCGGGCGAGCGTCTCGTACTCGCTCAATCCCTCGGTGAACCAGCGCGGCACGTGGTTGTTCGACAGCTGGATCGCGAAGACGTGGCCGACCTCGTGCCACAGCACCATCCCCCAGTTGAACGGCTCGGCCTTCGGGCTGATGGCCGCCAGCGTCTCGCCGAAGCAGACGCCCTGGATGCCGATGTTGGGCAGGCCGCTCGTGCGCACCGAGAAGTGCTCGCGCGTGCCGTACAGCTCGACGCCGATCGGCGTGCGCGGCGTGAAGCCGTAGCGCGCGCGCATGTCGTTCCAGGCGTCGTCGAGCAGCCTGGGGACGTAGCGCTCGAGCACCTTGCGCTCGGCCTTCGGGTAGCGGAGCCGAAAGATCGGGCCGTCGACGTCGTCGTATTTCTCGGGGATGTCGCGCTCGTAGAGGTTGAGCGTGTTGAACGCGCGGACGTTGAACTTGTCGAGGCGAAAGCCGCGATCGAGCGACACGAGCGCGTCCTTGTCGCGGCCGAGGCGGATCTGGTTGAGCCCGAGCGTGACCCACAGCTTGCCGTCGTCGGGATCGAGCTTGGTCGCGTCGCCCATCATCGCGACGATCTCGGCGTAGCGGTGCTCCCAGTCCGCGTGCGTCGCGATCACGTGGTACATGCGCGCGTAGACGGGGTTCAGATCGAGCACAGCCTTGATCGCGCGCTGGAACCCCGGCTTGTCGTCGGCGAGGAAGCGCGACGCCGCGCGGATCGACAGCAGATCGAGATCGGTCGGATCGATCGCGAGGCCGTCGGCGATCACCGCGTCGGCGCGCTCGAGCTCCATGTCGCGGAGCGCGATGCCCGCGCGGATGAAGCGCGCCTCGGTGAGCCTCGGGTTGACCGCGAGCGCGCGCTGGAGCGACAGCTCGGCCGCGTCGAAATCGAGCGCTTGATCGAGCTTCACCTGGGCCTCGAGCGCGTGCGCGGCGGGCCACTCGGGCGCGCGCTTCTTGGCCTCGCGCACCATCTCGTGGGCGCGGCCGATGTTCTCCGCCTCGAGGAACAGCGACGCGCGGTACAAGAACAGCTCGGGCGACTTGTTCCCGGCGCGCTCGGCGTCGTCGTAGGCCTCGTTCGAGTCGCGCTTCGAGCGGAGCAGGTGCGCCGCGCGGCCGACGAGCATCATCCCTTCGCCGTCGCGCGTCGTGATGCGCTTCTGGTTGAAGTCGTCGATGAGCGACATCAGCGGCGCCTGCGCGTCCTGCGTCTTTCCCTGGCGGAGCAGGAGCTCGCCGAGCACGACGCGGGCGCGCCGCGCGTCGGGATCATCTTTCACCGCGTCGACGGCCTTGATGGCCAGCTCGACCTTGCCCTGTCGCGCGAGCGCGCGCGCCTTGACCCACGCGGCGTCGCGGCGTGCGTCCTTGCCCTCTCGGGCGGCCTCGTCGGCCGTCTTGACGGCCTCGTCGTAGGCGCCGGTCTCGAGCTCGATCCGCGCGAGGCCGACGAGCGCGCGGCCCTTGTCCTTGCCGATCGCGGCCTTCTTCAGCTCGACCCGCGCGGTCGCGTACTCGCTCGCGTCGAGCGCGGCGAGGCCACCGTCGAGGCCCACGCGAGGCTGCGGCTTCGCGGGGGCGTCTTCGGGGGCGACGTCGCGCTCGTCGTCCGCGTCGCGCAAGAGCGCGCCGTCGCCCTCACCGAGCTCGGGGCGCGACGGTGACGCCGAGGCGGACGCCGACGCGGCGGGCGCGGTCGCCGGCGCGGGGCCCTTCGGTCCGCACGCGAGCGCCGTCGTCGACAACAGGAGCCACAGGGCGCGCGCGCGTCGCATCGGCGGCTAGACTACTCGGCCGGGCGCGCGAGGCCACCAGCCGCCTCGGCGTCACCGGCGAGGGTGAGCAGCCGCGCGAGCGCGGTCAGCAGCGCCTCGCGCTCTCGCGTGTAGGTCTTCGGGCCGATCTCGCCGGCGTCCTTCGCGCCCTCGAGCGCGACCAGCGCGTCGAGCAGCCGCGTCTTGGCCTGCGCCAGCTCGTCGGCGTCGAGCACCACGCCCTTCGACCGGCGCTGGGTCCACGCGAAGCCGACGCCCGCGACGAGCGCCGCGAGCGCCAGGCCGAGCGCCCACCTGTGCCCCTGCGGTCGCGCGGCGAGGCCGGACAGGCGCACGCGCACGCGCTGGAAGCTGGGATCGAGCCGCGGCAGCGATCGCTCGGTGAAGAGCACCTTCGCGCCCGACTGGCTGTCGGTCAGGATGGCGGGCGGGAAGCCGTCGACCGTCAGCGCGAGCCCCTTCGGCGCCTCGACGACGATGCGGTACGACTGCACGTTGGGCAACAGGCCGAGATCGAAGGCGACCTCTTCGTCTCCGTCGTTGGGCAGCTGAAAGCGGAACGACGCCTCGTGCATCCCGGGCGCGATGGTGCCGCGGAGCTTGGCCGCGCCGGACGCGCCGTCGAACGTGACGCCCGACATCGTCTTCTGCGCGCTGAACGCCTTGGCGCCGCCGGGGAGCGTGGCCTGCGCGTCGTCGGGCACCCACGCGGTCTCGCCGAGGTTGTAGAGGCGATAGCCTTGTTCGATTTGAAAGACCTCGTCGCGCAGCTCGACGAACAGCATCCCCTGCACGGCGAGCTGCACGTCACGGACGCTCTTCGCGACACGAAAGACGTGGAGGCGCGCGCGCATGCCGCCCTTCTGCGGCGCGTTGAACGGGGGCGCCGCGCTGCTGGCGCCGTCGCGCACGACCGACGCGCGGTAGGCCATGTCGCTCGCGGTCGACAGCCCGGTGAAGGTCGCGTCACCAGCGCCGCTGGTGCGCTGCGAGACGTGCCGACGCGACTCGCCCTTCGCGACCGAGTTCTCGACGATGCCGAGCGTGACCTCCTGGTCGACGACCGGCGCGCCCTCGGCCGTGCGCACCTCGACGACCAGCGTGCCGGTGGGCAGCGTCTCGTCGAGGCGCACGCCGTTCTCGGGGATCGCGTCGGGCACCGCGCCGTGCGGGCTCGCGCCGGTCGCGGGCGGGTGGCCCGGCGGCAGATCGCCGTCGATCGCCGGATGTCCCGCGGGCAGCGCGGCAGACGCAGCGGGCGCCGGGCTCGCCGACGCCGACGCCGAGGTCGCGACCCTGGGCCTGGGCGGCGCCTGCGCTGCGGCGACGCCGAGCGCGAGCGCGATCGGAGCGGCGACGCGCGCCGCGCGACCACGGATCACGCGTCCTCCTTGGGCGACGCAGGCTCGGCCGACGGCTCGACGGGCTTGACCAGGCGCGCGGCCAGCAGCTCCTCGGCGCGAGCGCGCGCGGGGCCGAGCTTCTCGTCACGCTCACGCAGCAGCTGCTTCGCCTCCGCGCGGTACTTCGCCGACAGCTCGCGGAAATCGGCTTCGGTCAGCTTGCCCTGTCGGTGCTCGAGCTCGAGGTCCTTCAGCGCGGCCAGCACCTCGCGCGTCCGCTCGTCGTTGGAGAGGGCTCGTGACAGCGCGAGGGCCGAGTCGACGTCGACGGGGGCCTCGCCGATCAGCGCCCGCAGGCTGTTCCACAGCGACGAGATCGCGCCGACCAGCAGCGCGCCCGCGAGCAAGAGCACCCCCGCGCCCGGTCCACGCAGCCACGCGAGCGCGAGGGCGCCCACCAGGATCGCGACCGGGAGATAGGGCGCGGAGCGCGCGACGAGCTCGCCGAGCTTGTCCTCTTCGGGACGCTGGGGCTCAGCCATCGAGCTTGCTCAGCTCCTCGTCGAGCTTCTTGTCGTACTCGTCGCCGTCCACGCCGCCCGGCGCGGGGGCGGCGACCTCGCCCTTCTTCTTCCAGCCGCGGACGACGCGCACGGCGAAGAAGCCGCCGACCGCGATGGCGGCGAGCGGCGCGAGCCAGATCGCGCGGAGCTTGCCCTGGTTGGGCGGCACCGCGAGCGCGCCGGTGCCGTGTCGCGCGGCGTAGTCGGCGAGCACGGCGTCCTTGGTCTGGTTGGCGGCGAGCATCTCGCGCACGTGCGCGCGCTCGGCCTCGGCCTCGCTGCACACACAGTTGGACAGCGGCAGCCGCTGACACGCGCCGCACTGGCAGAGGAGCAGCGGGAACAGCTCGTGCTCGAGCTCCCCGTGCATCTCGACCGTCCCCGCGTGCAGCGACGAGCTCTGCGCGAACGCGCGCGCGGGCGTCAGCGCGAGCGCGAGGCCGATGATGATCGACGCCGTCACGCCCGCCCCAGCCTTCGCGAAGCCCCAGACGCCGACCTCCGACAGCGCCACGTCGGGCCACATGCAGACGAACGCGCCGAGGATCAGGATCATCACGCCGCCCCACACCCACGACACGAGCGTGTTGATGTGGATCTGGAACGTCGCGACTTTGGTCTGCGGGTTGACCGTGCCGACCACCACGTAGAGATCGTCGCGCAGCGAGTGCATCATCGCGACCTCGCTCGTCGGCGACTCGGGCATCCGCTTGTAGATGAACTTGGCCGGGCTCACGGTGCCGAGCTTCTCGCCGCTCACTCGCGCGACCTCGATGTCGGCGAAGACCATCCGCTTGCCGGGATCGAGCTCCATCCGCGGCCCGGTGTACGTGAGCTTGTAGCCGCCGGCGACGAACGTCTCGCCCGGACGCATCGACGTCTCCTTGTCGACGCCCCACGCCTTGCCGGTGAAGCCGAGGAACATCACGGCGATGCCGGCGTGCACGATGTAGCCGCCGTAGCGACGCTTCGCCTTGGAGACGAGCTGCACGAGCGCCGCGCCGACCGACTCGTCCGGGTGCGCGGAGCGCCGCGCCGCGACCCCGCGCACGAACTCCTGCGCGACGACGGCGAGGTTGAACGCGACCAGCGTGATCGACAGCAGCGGCAGGACGCTGCCGATCGCCGCGAGCGCGGCGCCGAGCGCGCCCGGGTAGATCGGCGCGTCGTGAACGAGCGCGGGGAAGCCGAGGCGCGCGCCGAGCGCGAGATGCAGCCCGGCGGCCACGAGCGCGAGCGCGCCCGGCACGATGAACGAGCGGCGCATCGCCTCGGGGCTGGTCTTGCGCCACCCGAACAGCGTGCCGACGCCCATCAGCGCGAAGACCGCGAGCCCGCCCGGCACCATCCACCGGTTGTAGAACGCCGGTCCCACCGTCACCGACTCCTGCCAGAGCTCGGAGATCTTGGGGAACACGGTCGCCGTCGCGATGAACACCGGCATCGCGAGCAGCGCCCAGTTGTTGGCGACGAAGGCCGCCTCGCGCGACGCGAGGCTGTCGATCTGCCCCTCGGCGCGCAGGTTCGGCACGCGCCACACGAGCAGCCCGAGGCAGGCGCCGAGCAAGATGCCCATGTACACGACGAAGTACTTGCCGATGTCGCTCTGCGCGAAGCTGTGGACGCTCGCGATCATGCCCGAGCGGGTGAGGAACGTGCCGAAGATCGTGAGCCAGAACGTCAGCATCACGAGCAGGACGTTCCACACCTTGAACATGCCCCGCCGCTCCTGCACGACCATCGAGTGGAGGAACGCGCTCGCGGTGAACCACGGCAAGCAGGCCGCGTTCTCGACCGGATCCCACGCCCAGTAGCCGCCCCAGCCCAGCTCTTCGTAGGCCCAGAGCATCCCGAGCGCGTTGCCGATACTGAGGAACAGCCACGCGAACACCATCCACTTGCGCGCGGCGATCAGCCACTCCTTGTCGAGCCGCCCCGACACGAGCGCGGCGACGCAGAGCGCGAACGGCACCGAGCACCCGACGAACCCGACGTAGAGGCTCGGCGGGTGGATGGCCATGTAGAAGTTCTGCAGGAGCGGGTTCAGCCCCTCGCCCTCGGGCTTCGCGCCGGCGAGCGTCGTCCAGAAGGGGTTGGCGGCGAACAGCATCACGACGCCGAAGAACGCGAGGATGCTCATCAGCGTCGCGATCACCCACGGCTGTAGCTCGCGGTATTTGTTGCGCATCCACGCGACGCACGCGCCCGTGTAGCAGGACAGCAGGAACGACCACCAGAGCAGCGAGCCGTCCTGCCCGCCCCAGAGCGCGGCGAACAGGTACGGCAGCGGCATCGACCGATCGCTGTAGCGCGCGACGTAGCGCACGCGGAAATCGTGCGTGACGAACGCATACGCGAGCACGAGCGTCGCGACGCCGACCAGCGCGACCGTGCCGTAGGCGCCCTTGCGGGCGGCGTCGAGCCAGCGCGGTCGCCCGCTCACGCCAGCTACGATCGAGACGGCGAACGTGTACGCCGTGCTCACGAGAACGGCGTACAGCACGCCGGTGCCGAAGTCGGGGAGGGACTGCCACATGGGAGCTGGCTGTCTCTAGTCCCTCCGGCCAGAAGCGACAAATCGCCGCGCGGATCGCCGAGGTTCGTCGCCTTCTGCGCTACGCTCACCGGCCGGATGTCGCAGGTGACCGAGATCAAGTTTCGCCTCCCGCTCGCGGGGGAGTCGGCGCCCGACGTGCAGGCCCAGTACGAGATCCAGCTGTCGCACCTGTGCAACAACCGCTGCGTCTTCTGCGTCAGCGGCCGCAACACGCACGACAAGCTCGCGCCGATCGTGCCGCTCGAGCAGCTGCTCGGGCCGCTGCGCGCCGCGCGGCAGAAGGGCTACCGCAAGGTCACGATCCTGGGCGGCGAGCCGACGATCTTGCCCACGTTCCTCGACGTGGTGCGCGAGGCGGTCGCGCTCGGGTTCGACGAGATCGTGCTGTTCTCCAACGGCACGCGTCTCCACAGGCCCGAGCTGCTCGAGCAGGTGCTCGCGACGGGCGGCAACTTCGAGTTTCGCTTCTCGTTCCAGGGCGCGACCAGGGAGAGCCACGAGCGCACGACGCGCCGCAAGGGCTCGTGGGCCCAGCTGCTCGCGTCGGTCGACGCGGTGCTCGCGCGCGGCCGGCGCGTGACGGCGAACATGTGCGTCGTCGCGAGCAACTACGACGACGTGCCGCGGTTCGCCGAGCTCTTGCTGCCGCGCGGGATCACGCAGCTGCACCTCGACATGATGAACCCGTACGACTCGGGGATCTCCGAGCTCGCCGAGCTGCACGCGGCCCAGGCGCGCTACTCTGAGATGGCGCCGCGGCTCGCCGAGATGATCGCGCGGTTCCCGCCCGGCTTCGACGTGCACGTCGGCAACCTGCCGTTCTGCGTCGCGCCCGCGATCGCCGCCCACATCCACCACGCGGGGCAGCCGACCGAGACGGCCACCGTCAACGGCGCCGGCCTCGACACGAAGGACAAGTACGGCGACAAGACGAGCCACCGCCAGAAGCGCGCCGGGTGCGCCGCGTGCGTGTTCGACCACGCGTGCACGGGCTTCTTCGGCGCGTATCTCGAGCAGCACGGCGAGGGCGAGCTGCGGCCGATCGATCTCGACGCGCTCCGCGCGCTCGATCCCGCGCAGCGGCTGTTCTCGCTGCACGTGCGCGCCGACGTCCGCCGCGCGCTCGAGCGGATGAGCGCGCGCGCGCGGCTCCGCGACACGCGCGAGCACGAGCTGGACGTCGAGCTCGACGGCGGGGTCGCGCTGCAGCTGCGTCGACCGCGCTCGGCCGGCGCGCACGCGTCGACCGATCGCGCGGCGCTGTCCCTGCGCGCGGGCGGCGCGGCCGGCGTCGACGCGCTCACGCGCCTGTTCGACGCGCTCGTCGCCGAGGGGCATCGGCCGGTGCACGCGCCCGGCGGTGACGCGAGCTCGGCCGTGCGCCCGTCGGTCGCGCGGCGGCTGGGGAGGCTGCGCGCGGCGGCCCCGTTCGGCGCGACGTCGTGGCTCTCCACGCCCTCGATCGACGGCGGCGTGGAGGTCCGTCTGGCGAGCGACGACGGCGGACGCGCGGCGCTCTGGCTCACGGAGGCGGGCGGCGCGGCGCGGGGCGGCTACCGCGTGGACGGCGACGCGACGCCCGGGCTCGTCGAGGGGCTCCGCGCCGCGCTGCGCGCGATCGGGCGCTGACGCGCGGGCGCTCCTGTTCGCGTCGACGCCGGCGTGCTGCGGGTGCGCGAGCGCGCACGGCGAGCCCACCTCGCTCGTCGCCGAGCCGACGCCCGCACCGTTCGCCCCGCGGCGGGCAGCGCGCAGCGCGCTCGCGTCACCCGGGACGAGCTGCAGGCGCGCGCGGCGCTGTCGCGAGCCGTCGCTCGCGCGACGAGGCGCTGACCGCGCCCGGCGGCTCGTTCGCGTGCCGCCTCAACACTGTCACCACGGGCGAGACGGTCTCGCGCTCCGCGCCGAAGCATCGAGCCTCTACCGGCGTGCCTCTCTCCACGATCGGTACTCCCTCAACAGTTCGTCGAAGGTGTCCATCGGCGGGAAGGCCTCGAAGGACCGCACGGCCCCTGTCTGCGCCCACGGAAGCCGCGTGGAGGTGTACGTCTCCATGAACGGCGCGAACCACGCGTGCTCATCCAGCATGGTGGGGCGCACGTTCACGATCTGCGGAAGCGCCGCGGGCCTCGTGAACATCCAGGTCATGCAGTCGCCACAGAAGAAGTGCTGAAGCGCTGGATCGCGGAGGCCTCCGATCATCGGGCTGCCCTTCGTGACCTCGAAGCCGGATGCGGCGCATATCGCGGTCAACGAGAACGCGCTCGAGGACATGCGCTGACACCCGCGACAATGACAGGCGCACTCGATGAGTGGGGACTCGGTCACGCGAAACCGAACGGCATCGCAGCGACAGCTGCCTTCGAGCGGGAAGTTCGGGAGGGGCATGCGCGAGAGCTGATAGCACGGCGTGTCGCGGATGCGGGCGCCTCAGAACGAGCCCTGAGCCCCGTCAATGTGGCAAGCTGGCAACATGAGAACTCGGATCAAGGTCTGCTGCATCGCGTCGATCGACGAAGCGCAGCTCGCCATCGACGCGGGCGCCGACGCGTTGGGGCTCGTCGCTCGCATGCCGTCCGGGCCCGGCCCGATCGAGGATGAGCTGATCGCACGAATCACTGCGTTCGCCCCCCCGCCGATCTCGACGTTTCTGCTGACGTCGGAGACGACGGCCGACGCCATCGCCGAACATGTCGCCGTGACCAAGCCGACGACGGTGCAGATCGTGTCGCACATCGACCGGGCCGAGTCGGAGCGCCTTGCCGCGCTCATTCCGAGCGTTCGCCGAGTGCAGGTCATCCACGTCGAAGGAGAGGACGCGCTGGCTTCGATTCAGGTCTACGCACCCCACGTCCACGCCTTCCTGCTCGACTCAGGCCGCCCGAGCGCAGCCGTCCCCGAGCTTGGCGGCACGGGCCGAGCGCACGATTGGTCGATCAGCGCGTCATTCGTACAGGCGAGCCCGCGACCCGTGTTCCTCGCTGGTGGCCTCACGCCGTCCAACATCGGCGAGGCGATCGGTCGCGTACGTCCTTACGCCGTGGATCTCTGCTCCGGCGTGCGCTCAGGCGGACGACTCGATCCGGAGAAGCTGCAAGCGTTCGTACGCGCTACGCGCGACGCCGATTGCAAGTGAGACACCGTCGAGAGCCTGTTCGATGGACGGCCCGTCACCAACGTACACCAACGTAGGGGCGCAGCACGCTGCGCCCCTACCTGGTTCACTGCATGTTCGCCCGGCGTCCCTGGGGACAGTCGCGCGTTGGCATCCGCACTCGCAAGCCCCCGTCACCAACGTAGGGGCGCAGCATGCTGCGCCCTACCGGGTTCACCCGGGTTCACCGGGTTCACCGGACCGAACGTTCGCCCAGGTCCGGGTGTCGAGGCTACCGGGGTCCGGCGCGGCGAGCGCCCCCGTCACCAACGTAGGGGCGCAGCATGCTGCGCCCCTACCGGGTTCACCGGGTTCACCGGGTTCACCGGGTTCACCGGGTTCACGCGACGTGCGACGCGCGGTCGTCGGCCGCCGGAGACCGCACGACGATCTCTCCCTTCGCGTCGAGCGCGACCCGCGCGACGTCGCCTTCGCCGAGCTCGCCCCTCAAGATCAGCTCCGCGAGCGGCGCCTCGATCCACTTGCCGATCGCGCGCTTCATCGGGCGCGCGCCCAGCTCGACCTCGTATCCGCCCCGCTCGGCGAGCGCGATGGGTACGGCTTCGGTGACGTCGAGCGTCACGCCGCGCTCTGCCTCGAGCGTGCGAGAGAGCGCCGTGAGCAGGCGCCGCGCGATCTCGATGACCTCGGGCTGACCGAGCGGCGCGAAGGAGAGCACCTCGTCGATTCGGTTGTAGAGCTCGGGTGGCAGCGCGGCGCGCGCCGCGGCGATGACCCCCGCCGAGTCGCCGCGCGTCGTCGGGGTCGAGCGCCCGAACCCGATGCGCTGCGCGGGCCCCGCCACCGCGGCCTCGGCGCCGAGGTTCGAGGTCATCAGGATCACGGTGCTCGTGAAGTCGACCGTGCGCCCGCGCCCGTCGGTCAGGCGGCCCTCGTCGAGCACCTGCAGGAACGCCTCGAGCACGTCGCGGTGGGCCTTCTCGATCTCGTCGAGCAAGATCACCTGGTAGGGGCGCTTCTTCACCGACTCGGTCAGCTGACCGCCCGCCTCGTGACCGACGTAGCCGGGGGGCGAGCCGATGAGCCGCGCGATCGCGTGCGCCTCGGCGTACTCGCTCATGTCGACGCGGGTCATCGCGTCGCGCGAGTGGAAGAGCGCGCGCGCGATCGCCTTCGCGGTCTCGGTCTTGCCGACGCCGGTGGGGCCGAGCAAGAGGAAGCTGCCTATCGGTCGGCGCCCGCGGATGCCCGCCGCGTTGCGCCGCAGGACGCGCGCGATGCGCTCGAGCATCGGCCCGTGACCGACCACGTCCTCCGCGAGCAGCGACTCGAGCGCGAGCATCCGCGCCCCGTCGGTCTCGAGCATCCGCTCCTCGGGCACGTCGGAGAGCTCGGAGACGACGCTCGCGACGGTCTCCCTCGCGACCGCGTCTCCACGGCGGCGCGCGGTGCGAGCGCCGGCGAGATCGAGCACGCCGAGCGCCTTGTCGGGCAGCGCGCGGCCAGTGAGGTAGCGAGAGGTCCACT
Source organism: Myxococcota bacterium (assembly GCA_963169165.1). Taxonomy (GTDB): domain Bacteria; phylum Myxococcota_A; class Polyangia; order Polyangiales; family Polyangiaceae; genus JADLFU01. The sequence goes on from CAUJFL010000095.1 coordinate 12,446, forward strand.
CGATGGAAGCGTCGAGCACCTCGGCCGGAAACGTGACGCGGTGGTGCTTCGCCAGCGGGAGCACCGCGCGCGCGAGGATCTCGCGCGCCTCTCCCGGTGACGGCTCGTCGATGGCGATGGCGGAGAACCTCCGCGCGAGCGCGGGCTCGGCCTCGATCACGCGGCGATACTCGTCGGGCGTCGAGGTGCCGACGCACGGCAGCTCGCCCTTCGAGAGCGCGACGCGAACGTCAGCGCCGATCTCGTCGTCCGCGGGCCCGACGAACAGCTGCGCCACGTCCTCGAACACCAGCGCGACGCGCCCCTTCGC
>CAUJFL010000096.1 GCA_963169165.1 Myxococcota bacterium
GCGCTGAGAGAGAGGCTGAGGACCACGATGAACTACGAGCCCCAGAGCGCCATCTTTCGTCACTGGAAGCGAGTCGGGGTCAAGGAGGGGCTCGAGAAGGGCCTCGGGCGCGGCCTGGAGCGAGGACGCCAGGAGGGGCGCAAGGAGGGACGCGATGAGGGTTTGCTCCGCTCCATCTTGCTGATCCTCGAGGCCCGTGGGCTGCCGGTCAGCGCGGCGACCCAGCGGAGGCTGGCGGCCACGCACGACCCTCGGGCGCTCGCGCGGCTCGTCAAGCGCGCGGCGGTGGTCGCGCGCGCGTCGCAGCTCTTCTCCGCGGCTCGTCCAGCGACGACGGGTCGCCAGGAGCGCTGATCGCTTCACCACCGTCGATGCGTCCACAGCCAACCGTCCGGGTGCTCCCGAACGAACCGCTCGAGCTCACCCGAGATCGCGCGGGTCACCTCCTCGGGATCGTCGACCACGTCGAACACCCGCGTCACGTCGACCTCTTGCTCACCCGTCGGCAACCTGCGGGCGAGCGCGACCAGCAGGGGCCGCTTCGCGCGACGCGCGAGCACCGCGGGCAACAGATCCGAATCGACGTCTGCGCCCAGGAAGCGGTGCCGCACGACCCGTGGGCTCACCGGGCGTTGATCCGTCAAGAGCGCGACCAGACCGCCCTCGCGCAGCGCCGACAGGCTGCTGGCGACGACGTCGCGCGAAACGAAGCGGATCCCGTGCCGGGCGCGCGCGCGCATCCACAGGCGATCGAGCCAGGCGTTGGACAGATGCCTCGTCACGACGGTGAGCGGCGCGCGGTGTGCGACCGCGCACGCGACGAGATCCCAGTTGCCCGTGTGCGCGGTCGCGACGACGGCGCCCTCCCGTGCCCGCGCGACCGCCGCCTCCGCCCGCGCCGTCAGCCGCACGCGCGCGACGACGGCCGCCGGTGCGCGTGGGATCGACCACAACAATTCAAACAATCCGGTCGTGAGCGAGCGGTAGATCCTGGCCGCCACCGGCGCAGAGATCCCGGCGCGCGCGAGCGCGGCGTCGACGTGACGGCGCCGGTACCACGACAGGGCGAACCCGAGCGGCGCGGCGAGGGCGCGGAGCGCGCGGAACGGCCACGGCGCGACGACGGCCATCAGCAGCAGCACCGCCGCGTAGACGCTCACGTCGAGCGCGCGCGCAGGGAGGCGTCTCGCGCTCAGGTCGCGAACCCGGCGCGCCGCGCGGGCGACGCGGCGCCGCCCTCGAGCGACGCGCCGAACACGTCGTCGAGCGCGACCACGTACAGCTCGCCCTTCTGGTTGCGCGCGACGAGCAGCGCGCCGTCCAGCTTGCACGCGGTGGTCTTCGACACGTTCATCGACGCGCCCGCGTGCGCGACGTACCAGGTGATCGATTTGCCGTCGGGCAGCTCGGTGAAGCCGTCCGCGCCTTCTTTTCCGCCGCCGAGCCCGAGGATCGTCGCGAGGTGCGCCTTGTCCATGCGCGCACCCTGTCAAGGACGGAGCGGCGCTTCAACGTGCAAGCGCGCGCTCACCACGCGCCCTGGTTGCTTCGCGACGCCCACGGCTCGGCGGGCGCGAGCGCGGGGCCGCGCTGCAGCAGCTCGATCGATTGACCGTCGGGCGACTGGACGAACGCCATGCGCCCGTCGCGCGGCGGCCTCAGGATCGCGACGCCCCCGGCCTCGAGCCGCGCGCAGACAGCGTAGAGGTCGTCGACCTCGAACGCGAGGTGACCGAAGGCGCGCCCCGTCGTGTAAGGTTCGTTCTGGTCCCAGTTGTGCGTCAGCTCGAGCTCCGCGTCGGCGTCGGGCGAGGCGCGCAGGAACACGAGCGTGAAGCGACCGCGGTCGTCGTGCGGCGACGCACCTCGACGAGGCCGAGCTTGGAGACGAAGAAGTCGAGCGCGGCGCCGAGATCGCGCACACACCGCATCGTGTGGAGGTACCGCATCGCGCCCCACTCTACGGCGCCGTCGTGAGCAGGTCTCGCCCGTGATAGAGCCCCCCGATGACGCGTCTGCTCCTCGTCGGTGTGTCGCTCGCGCTCGTCGGCTGCTCGTCCGGGAGCGGGGGCCCCGCGAGCGGCGGCGCGGCGGGCGCGCCCCAGGGCGCCGCGGGCAACGGCGACGCGGGCGCGGCGGGGACGGGCGGCGCGAGCGGCGGCGGCGGCGGGGCGGCCGCGGGCGCGGGCGGGGCGGCCGCGGGCGCGGGCGGGGCGATCGCGGGCGCGGGCGGGGCGACGGGACCGTGCGGCCCCGACGTCGTCGGTCCCGAAGAGAACCTCGGCACGGGCACCGATCCCGAGGCGGGCGACTTCACGCTCGACGAGGCGCTCGCCGGCTTGCCGCCGGGCCCTGGCCCGCTGCGCGCGGTCATCGAGACGAAGCTCGGCGTGCTGACGTGCGAATTGTTTCCCCAGGCGGCGCCGGTCGGCGTCGCGAATTTCGTCGGGCTCGCGCGCGGCAAGCGAGCCTTCAAGATCTCTGGCGCGCAGTGGGTGAGGCGTCCCTTCTACGACGGGCTCACGTTTCACCGCGTGATCCCCGACTTCGTCGCCCAGGGCGGCGATCCCAAGGGCAACGGGACTGGCGGTCCCGGCTACGAGTTCGTCAACGAGGCCTCGCTGAAGCACGAGCCGGGCTCGCTCGCGTACGCGAACTCGGGCCCCGACACCAACGGCAGCCAGTTCTATGTCGCCGAGGTCGCGCTGCCCTCTCTCGACGGGGGCTACACGGTGTTCGGGCGCTGCGCCGAGGTCGACGTCGTCAAGGCGCTCACGCACGTGCCGACGACCGGCGCGATGGGCAAACCGGCCGACAAGCCGCTCGAGCCGCTCGTGATCGATAGGGTCCGCATCACCCGCTGCGCGCCCTGATCGACCGGCGTCGACGTCGCAGGTGACGCCCGCGCACGCGACCCCTATGCACCGTCGCATGACGGACGACACGTGGCGGATCGGCCCGCTCGAGCTTCGGTCGCGGCTCTTCATCGGCACAGGCAAGTACAAGGACGTCGACGAGACGAGGCGCGCGCTCGCGGCGAGCGGCGCCGAGGTGATCACGGTCGCCCTGCGCAGGGTCGATCTGGCGGCGCGCGGCGAGGGCTCGTTGATGGGCCTCTTGACCGAGCCCGGCCGCAGGTTCTCGCTCTTGCCCAACACCGCGGGCTGTTACACCGCCGACGAGGCGCTACGGACGGCGCGCCTGGGCCGTGAGCTCGGGCTGTCCGACCTCGTGAAGCTCGAGGTCATCGGCGATCAGCGCACGCTCTTCCCCGACAACGAGGCGACGCTCGAGGCCGCGCGGCTGCTCGTGAAGGAGGGCTTCGTCGTCCTGCCGTATTGCACGGACGATCCCATCGTCTGCCGCAAGCTCGAGGACGCCGGGTGCGCCGCGGTCATGCCGCTCGCCGCGCCGATCGGCTCGGGCCTCGGCATCCGCAATCCCTACAATATTCGCATCATCCTCGACGCCGCGAAGGTCCCCGTGATCGTCGACGCCGGGGTCGGCACGGCGAGCGACGCGGCGGTCGCGATGGAGCTCGGGTGCCACGGCGTGCTGATGAACACGGCGA
>CAUJFL010000097.1 GCA_963169165.1 Myxococcota bacterium
CGGGCGTCTCGAACTCGATCATGACGCTCGCGAAGTCCTCGCTCGGGCGCTTGAGGTAGTCGGCCTGCATGGTCGCCTTGAGCTGCTTCGCGTACTTGGGGCGCGACCACTTGAGCGAGGCGATGTGGCCGGTGACGCGCACCGGCTTCACGGTGCTGAGCGGCTTGCCCGGCTCGCAGAGGAGGTGCCGCACGACGAGCGCGGAGTGGCACATCATGTCGTTGAGCACGCCGCCGCCCTGGAGGGCACCGTTCCAGAACCAGGGCATGTGCGGGCCTGCATGCTCCTCGGCCGCGCGCGCGAGGTAGGGCCGGCCGGTGGTCGCGGCACCGCGCGCCCAGATGAGCTTCTTGCCGGCCTCGACGTGCGGCGCGAAGAGCTGGTTCTCGAGGTAGCCCGTCTTGAGCCCGACGCTCTTCACGAGCTTCGCGACCTGCTTGGCCTCGGCCACGTTGCGGGCGAGGGGCTTCTCGCAGGCGATGCCCTTGAGGGTCCCCTTGCCGCTCCTGATCGCGTCGACGATCTCCTCGACGTTCTCGATGCGGGCCTGGTTGGGTCCGCAGAGCCAGAGGGCGTCGATCGCCGGGTCGGCGACCATCGCGGTGATGCTCTTGTAGGCCTTGGCCTGCCCGACGTCGAGCGTGCGCGCGAGTTGCGCGGCGCTCGCGGCGTTCTTCGCGTTGGGGGACCAGACGCCAAGCACGTCGGCGTCGCGCACGCCCTGCCAGGCCTGGATGTGGAAGCGGGTGTTGAAGCCGGAACCGATGAAGCCGACGCCGAGACGGGAGGAAGACACGGGGCAGTGGTCGAGAGGGTGGAGGAGGAACGACGATAGAGTAGCCGCTGCAGCCTTGGACCGCGACCCCGTCCGCGCCAGATTGACGCACCCCCCTGACCGGCCGCCATGACCACCCCAGCACCCGATCCCACCGCCGCGGGACCCGACGCCCGCGCGCTCCGCCGCTGGCTCATCGCCTGCGTCGTCGCGGTCTTCCTCGCGGTGATGGTCGGCGGCATCACGCGACTGACCGAGAGTGGCCTGTCGATCACCGAATGGCGGCCGGTGTCCGGGGTGCTCCCGCCGACGACCGAGGCGGGATGGCGCGACGCGTACGAGGCCTTCCTGCGCATCCCGCAGGCGCAGACGACGCACCTCGGCATCACGCTCGAGGGGTTCAAGCGGATCTTCTGGTGGGAGTGGTTCCACCGGATCCTCGCGCGCGGGGTCGGACTGGTCTTCGCGATCCCGTACCTCTGGCTCCTCTGGCGCGGTGCGATCCCGCGCGGGCTGCGCCTGCGGCTCGCGGCGCTCCCCGCGCTGACGCTCGCACAGGGCGCGCTCGGGTGGTACATGGTGCAGAGCGGTCTCGCGGTGCGGTCGTCGGTGAGCGCGTATCGGCTCACGGCGCATCTCGCGCTGGCGCTCGCGATCCTCGTGGTCGCGCTCTGGACGTATGCCGATCTCCGCCCGCGTGCGCCTGGACCGACCGCCGACCGCGGCTGGCGCTGGGCGATGCTCGCGCTCACCGTCGCGATCGGCACGACGATCCTCTCAGGAGGATTCGTCGCCGGGCTGCGCGCCGGAACGATCTTCAACACCTTCCCGCTGATGGGCGGTGCGATCGTGCCGCCGGGCTATGCGCAGCTCGGCGGCTGGTGGATCAATGCGCTCGAGAATCCCGTCGCGGCGCAGTTCCACCACCGCGTGCTCGCGCTCTGCACCGGGACGGCGGCACTCCTCGCGGCCTGGCGCGCCGGCCGCGGCGGGATCGACGCCGAGGCCGCGCGTGCGGTACGGCTCGTGGGCGGGGTGGCAATCGTGCAGGTGCTGCTGGGCATCGCGACCCTGCTGCTGGCCGTGCCGCTCCTGCTCGGCGTGCTGCACCAGTTCACCGGCGTGGCCGCGCTCGGCGCGAGCGTGCTCGCGTTGCACCGCGTGCGGGAGGGCGTGCCGGTCAGGTGACGGGGACGCCCTCGCCGGAGGTGGTGGCGTGGTCGCGGAGCAGATAGTCGAGGACGTCCCGCGCGCTGTACGCGGAGCGGCCCTGCGCCACGGCTGACAGCTCGAGCAGGCTGTCTCCGCTCGTGACCAGCGGCAACTCCACGCCGCCGTCGCGACGCACTTGTGCCATGCCGATCGCGGCCGCCAGTCCGTTGCAGAGGCACTTGCGCCCTTCCGTTTGCTCCGCCGTGCCGCCAGCCGCGACGAAGTCGTCGACCGGCGCGGCCGCGCAGCGGTAGACGATGCGGCCGTCCGCGCGCCGCGCCGCCGATCGCAGGTACCCGAGATCGCAGATGCGTTCGCGCGGCTCGTCCGGCTCCGAGAGGCCTGCGGCCTGCACGAGCTTTAACGGGAACCCCGTGGGCGACGCGCGCGGATCGGTGAAGATCCCGAGCCGTTCGGCGGCGAGGTCCTGCAGTACCTGCCGCTTGATCTCCGGCGTGAAGCCCGACTCGTCCGCGTACGCGAACGCGGTACCGACCTGGATACCCGCCGCGCCCTGCTCGCGCGCCGCGCGCAGCGCCTCCGGACTCCCCGTGCCACCCGCGAGCCAGAAGGGCAGGCCGAGTTCGCGCATCGCGCCGAGGTCGGCGGCGTCGCG
>CAUJFL010000098.1 GCA_963169165.1 Myxococcota bacterium
AGAGATCGGTCACGACGAGCGCGGCGCCGCTCGGGCCCTCGCGCAGCGTCTCGACGCGCACCGGTACGACGCCCTCCGCGCGATCGACGAACACGGACGTCGAGCGGAAGAAATCGCGCCCTGACGCGCCGATCGAGACGCAAGACCCCTCGCGCGAGTCGGCGGAGATCTCGACCGAGGTTCCCGCCATCGACGGGGCTCGACGCGCATGCTGCGGCGGGCTGGAGGCCACGACGCGCACGCCGTCGACCGCCGCGGTAGACGGGACCGACCGAGGGCGTAGCGCTGGCTCGAGGAGCTCGGGGGCCTTCACGAGCGGCAGCTCGACGGCGCGCGACGGCGCGGCGGACAGGGGGGCCGCCGCGAGCGCCAGCGACAGCGCCAGGAGCGCCCGCTTCACAGCGTCCTCAGGTATGCCTCGAGCGCGTCGACGTCGACGGCGGACAGGTGGCCGACGTGGCCCATCTTGCCGTCAGAGCCGACGAGCAGCTCGCGCAGGGTGCGGTATCGACCGTCATGGAAGTAGGGCGCGGTGCCGCCGACGAAGCGCAGCGACGGCGTGTCGAACTTGAGCTCGGTGTCGGCCTTCGCCTTGCTTTGCACGTCGTGTGACGAGCCGTCGACCGAGCCGCCGCCGGTGTGGCACGACGCGCACGCGGTCTCGGCGGACTCGAAGAGCGCCTTGCCGCGCGCGATCCGCGAGCCCTCGGGGCCCGCGGTCGGCACGTGGACCGTCGGCGCGCGCATCCCACCGACGAACGTCTCGAGCGCCGCGACCTCGTGCTTCTCGAGGCCGCGGCCCCGGAGCCGCTGCAGCGTGTGGTGCAGGTGGCTGCCGACGGTGTCGCTGACGCCGTTCCACCCGAACGGCCCCGTCTCGCCGAGCCGCCCGGCCAGCATCGGCGTGTTGCGCGGACCCTCGGGCGTGGCCCAGGTCAAGGAGTCGTCGCGCCCGTCGGGGTGGCAGCTGGCGCAGGAGCGGCCGTCGGCGGCGATGCGGGTGTCGCCCGCCGTGTGGAACAGCTTGCGCCCGAGCGCGAAGTCGCCGTCGCGGGCGTCCTTCGCCTTGCGGGAGAGCGCGAGCATCGTCGGGCGCTTTGCCTCTTCGTCGAGCGAGATCACGCTGACGGCCTGATCGAACTGCGACCACACGACGGCGCGGCGTCCGACGTCGTCGACCGCCACGCCCGTGGGACCGGAGCCGACCTGCCAGCGACGCTTCTCGGCCTGGCGCGGATCGGCCGAGGCGGCGTCGTACTCGATCACGGCGTCGAGCCCGAGGCACGCGACGAGCATCGACCGACGCGCCGGATCGACCGCGATCGCGCGGGGGAGCAGGCACTCGCGCTGCGACTGTCCGACCTGCCCGTCGTTCGCGGTGAGCTTCAACGACGTGTCGAGCGGCTCGCCGGTGCCGTCGTCGATGACCGCGATGCTCGCGACCTCGGCCGCGCGGAAGCCGTCGCCGTAGCCGCTGGTGGACTGCTCCGTGTCACCTGGATCGACGAGCACCTGCGGCGCGAAGAGGCGCCCCGGCGGGTCCACGCTCTTCGCCAGCGCGAAGCTCTGGCAGCCCATGCGCTCTTGAGCCCGACCCCCGCCGCGGAGCAGCCCCACGACCCCGCGGCGACCGCCGCGCGAAATTCCCGCGTCGGTGCCGCTGAGATCGATCGTGCGGACGGCGTGATCCTGCCCCTTGAGATCGACGGCGCTCATTCGGGAGCCGACGACGTGGGAGACGAAGGCCTTCGAGCCGTCATCCGACACGACGACCGCGCGGGGCTCGCGCGCGAGCGCGACCCGAAAGCGCACCTTGAGCTGATCGGCGTCGAGCGCTGTCAGCGCCCTCCCCCACCCGCTCGTCACGAACACGGTCGAGTCGTCCGGGGTCGCGGCGAGCGCGATCGGCTCGGCGGGCAGATCGACGCCGCAGAGCGGGCTGAGCGCGCGCTCCGCCGTCGCCCCTGGCTCGAGCACCGCGACCTGGGATTTGTCGCGGAGCGAGACCAGCACCCGCCCATCCTTCGTCACGAGGACCTGGGACGGCGCGCCGCCGACCTCGGTGACCGCCAGCTCCTTCCCGGTGGAGAGATCGACCGTGTGGACCACGCCGTCGTCTTCGTCGGCGACGTAGGCGACCGTCTGCGCGCCGAGCCGCGCGAGCGCGACCGCCGAGCTCTCTCGCTGCGTGCCCGCCCGAACCGCGCCGACGCCGGGTGCGCGTCTCTGGCAGCGCGCGCTCGCCACCGCCTGGCCTGGCGCCCCGGCGGCCGTTCCTTGTGGCCTCGCGCCGCCGCAGGCGACCATCAGCGCCGATATCCCCACGAGCCCCAGAACCCCCGTACCCACCGATTTCATGATTGCCTCCGCTCTACGCGTTGCCGTGTCGACACGTTCCCGCTGCACGTCGCCGCGGAGACGAAATCCGTGACATCGATGTCAGCCAGATTGTTCCTGAGACGAACGACCTGCGCCGCCGGATCTTTCACCGATGGACAAAAGTCGCGCGACGGCTACGCTCGGCGTCGCCCTCGAGGGTGTCGGCCATTGAATCCCGAGTAAGCACGAACCCGGGGCGCAACACGCGTCGCCGTGTGCACGCCTGGACCTTCGGGTCACCAGGAAGCCTGACGCGACGGGACGCGCCCCACCTAGCGTCTCGCTAGGGGTTCGACGCCGCCGCCCTCGAGGGCCTTCATGCGTCGAGCGGCGGCGACGCGAGGTCGAGCGTCTCGTCCGCGAGCGCGAGCACGGCGGGCGCGTGCGACGCGAGCACGACCGCGGCGCCGCGAGCGCGGAGGGCCGACAGCGCGGCGCCGACCGCCTCGATGGCAGAGGCGTCGAGGCTCGACTCGGGCTCATCCAGCAGCACGAGCGGCGCGTCCGACGCGACGGCGCGCGCGAGCGCGAGGCGCTGTCGCTGACCGAGCGACAGGCTGGCGACCGGGACGTCCATGCCCTGTGCGCCCAGGCGCGGCGCGAGCCCCGCCAGCGCCAGCGCGGCGTCACGCGCGTCGTCGCTCGACGCGCCGCCGAGGACGAAGGTCTCGCCGACGGAGGCGCCCTCCTCGACGAACGCGGGCGCGCGCAGCAGGTGAGCCCTCGGCGCCGAGGCGTTCACGTCGACGACGGCGCCGTCCAGCCGCAGCTCCCCGCGCGTCGGCGCCAGCAGCCCGGCGAGCAGGGCGAGCGCGGTCGATTTTCCGCTCCCGTTGGGGCCGCGCAGCGCGAGCACGCGCCCGCCCCGCGCGTCGATGCTGAGGTCGCGCACGGCGTCGACCGCCGCGCCCGGATACCGAAACGACACGCCAGCGAGCGTCACCCTGCGCGCGTCCACCCTGGCGGGCGGCGGGACCACCAGCAGCACACGCCTCGCCAGCTCGTCGACCATCGGGGCGTCGCGCACGACGCTCATCCATCCCTGCGCGAGCCCGGCGAGCGGCGGGAGCAGCGACGCGACGACGATCGCGTCGGCGAGGACCGACGCCGGCGCACGCCCCTCCCCCGCCGCGAGCGCCACCGCGGCGGCGACCGACAGCGCCGCGGCCACGGTCGGGATCCGCCCCGCGAGGCTCGACAGCACGTCCGATCCACGGGTCGCGGCGACGTAGCGCGCGGCGTGGCCGCTCGCGCGCGCGACGAGGTGCCCCTCGCGCGCGGCCGCGACCAGCTCTTCACGCCCGACCAGGGCCGCCTCGAGATCGCGGGTGACGGGCGCGAACGCGCGCCACGCGGAGTCCGCTGCGCGCACCGCGACGCCCCGGACGGCGAGCGACAGCGCGGCCGCGAGCGACAGCGACAGCGCCCCCACCAGCAACGTGCGCGAGGGCAGCGCGGACCCGACGAGCGCCGAGGCGATCACCAGCGCGACGCCGTCGACGAGCACCGCCGGAGCGGCGAGCAGCGCGAGGTGCTCGGCCGCGAAGAGCCCCGCCGTGAGCCGAGCCGCGTCCGTCACGCCCGCGGCCTCTCGCGGCGTCGCCAGCAGTCCCGCCGTGGTCTCACGGAGCAGCGCGCCGCGCGCTCGCGTCGCCGCCATGAGCCTCGCGAAGCTCGCGGCGCCGAGCAGCGCGCCGAACGCGACCGCAGACGCGACCGCCCGCGCCGCACCGTCGCGCGCCGCGGAGAGCGCGCCCACCGTGACCGCGACCCTGGCGAGGAGCGAGAGCGCCATCGAGGCGGCGAGCCACCCGCGCGCCGGGCCGTCGAGAGCGCGCGCCAGGAGCCGCCCGCGCGGCCCCATCACGAGCCCCGGCCCATCGAGCTTGCCCGATCGGGTGGGATCGGTACCGTGAACGACATGAAGAGGATTGGCATCCGCGCGGCGTGGCTCACCACGATGTACCTGGCCTTTGGCTGCGGCGGGAGCGGAACCACGAGCGACGCGCCGCCCTCTGGCGGAGCGGGCGCGGCGGGCTCGTCCGGTCAGGCCCACGCAGGGACGGGAGGAGCGTCCGCCGGGAGCGGGGGCGCGAAAGCGGGCAGCGCGGGCAAGGCTGCATCGGCGGGGACAGCGGGCGCCGGTCAGGGCGGGAAGGCGGGGCAAGCGGGCGCCGCGGGGCAGGCGGGCGTCGCGGGTGCGGGCCAGGGCGGAGGGTCGGGCCAGGCGGGCTCGGCGGCCGCGGGTGCGGGCGGCGCCCAGGGAGGCCAAGCAGGCGGCGGGGGCCAGGGCGGTGAAGGCGGCGGCGCGGGCAACGCGGGTCAAGCTGGCAAGGCAGGCGCGGGCGGCGCCGATCCCTGCGGCGGTTGCAAGCCCGGCTTCACTTGCAAGTATGGGCAATGCTTGCCTCCGCTCGGCGGGTGCGCGACCCACGACGACTGCCCGGGCGACTCGTACTGCGACCTCGACAAGATCTGCGTCCCCTACGGCGTGCCGCCCTCCAAGACGAACGATCCGACCTGCGAGAAGCCCGCGGTGGTGGGGGTGGTGACTCCGACCGTTCAGTGTCAATGGACCGGCCCCGCGGCCGGAGATCCGACCGCGTCGCTCACGGAGATCTACACGGCGCCGATGGTGGCCGAGCTCAACCTCGACCTCGACCCAGGCAAGATCCAGCCGTCGATCATCGCCACCACGTTCGACTTCAACCTGAAGGGGCGCACGGGGATGCTGCGCGTCTTCGACGGGCGCACCTGCCAGGAGCAGCTGCGCATCGGCGGCCCCGACGATCCCGACGCGGCCAACAACCGCCCTGGTTACGGCAGTCAGTGGGCGATCGGAGACCTCGACGGAGACGTGGGGACGTCGACCGGTCACCCCGAGATCGTCGGTTTTCGCCGCAAGGGCTGGAAGGACAACGACGACCCGCTCAACGTCGTCGCGTTCGCCGTCGACACCTCCGTACCGGCGTCGCCCAAGCTGGTGCGCAAGTGGGTGGGCCGCGACTGCTCCGGCGATACGCCGATCGACATCCTCGACAACGCGGCCAACCTCGGGATCGGCCTCTGGGACCTCGACGACGACGGCAAGCCTGAGGCCGTCGTCGGCAAGCTCGTGTTCGACTCGACTGGATGCGTGCTGAACCCCGGCGCCACGGTCGATTCGTACTCCCAGCTCGGGCTGATCGGCACGGTGGCGGACGTCGATCTCGACGGCAAGCCCGACCTGATTCACTACGACGGCGTCTACGGCTGGGACACCGCCAGCAAGGACTGGACACCCAAGCCGTGGGGTCCGCCGGTGAGCGGCCTGACCGCCGGCAACGTCGCCGTGGCGAACTTCGGCGCGTTCTCCGAGATCCCGGGGCACCCGAAGACCGATCCGTTGCCGGAGATCGTCGTCGTCGCCAACGGCAAGGTGCGCGTGCAGACGCTGAAGGGCGAGGTGATCTTCGGCCCGCTCGACGTGCTGAAGGGCGGCCGCGGCGGACCTCCGACCATCGGTGACTTCGACGGCGACGGCCAGGTCGAGTTCGCGGCCGCGGGCGGGAGCGCGTATACAGTGTACGATCCAGACTGCGCGGCCGCGCCCGATCCCGCGGCGCGCCCGGGCGGGAAGTGTGTAAAGTCGGGCAGCGGCCTCCCCGCGGGCGTGCTGTGGACCCAGCCGTCGCAGGACATGTCGTCGAACATCACCGGCAGCTCGATCTTCGACTTCAACGGGGACGGCAAGGCCGAGGCGGTCTACCGCGACGAGTGCTTCTTGCGGGTGTACGACGGCGCGACCGGCGCGGTCATCTACAGCGCGCCAGCGTCGAGCGGCACAGGCTACGAGCTGCCCGTCATCGTCGACGCCGACGGCGACTTCGCGACCGAGATCGTCGTGCCCCGCACGAGGGGCATCTCTTGCCCCGCCGGCCCAGACCCTCTCAACCCAAACTCTGGAGATTTCAAGCTCGAGACGGGCTTCGTCATCCTTCGAGATCCCCAGGATCGCTGGGTGTCATCGCGCCCCATCTGGAACCAGCACGCCTACTCTGTCACCAACGTCGACGACGAGGGCCGGATCCCGCGCTCGTCGCTCGCCAAGCGCAACTGGGAGCAGCCCGGCCTCAACAACTTCAGGCAGAACACCCAGGGCTCGACCAAGGCGACGGCGCTCGCCGATCTGACCGTCGAGCTGCAGGACGCCGACCTGCTGTGCTCCGGGGTCGCCGGGACCTTCACTGTCAAAGCCAGAGTGTGCAACCGCGGCACCAACCCGGTGCAGGACGGCGCCAAGGTCGAGTTCACGACGGGGCCGATGGGCGGGGCGAAGGCGCCGCTGTGCAGCGAGTCGACCACCAAGTTCTTGCTGCCGGGAGACTGCACGCTGGTGTCGTGCACCGGCGCGGTCGCGGCGGGGGCGGACGTGTACGTGGCCGTCGATCCGGCGGGGGACATCGCCGACTGTCACCCTGGCAACAATGACGGCGCCTCCGCCCGCAAGCTCTGCGGGAAGGAGTGAGGGCGCGCGCTCACCCCATCTTGTCGATCGCCTCCTCCACGGTTCGCACCGGCACGACCTCCACGCCCTCGCGCTCCCCGCTCGTCGTCCGCTGCGCGCTCGACGCCGGCAGCAACACCCGCTGAAAACCCATCGCGCGGGCCTCGGCGAGGCGGGCGGCGACGCGCGGCACGCCGCGCACCTCGCCCGCGAGGCCGACCTCGCCGAACGCGACGAGCTCGTCGGCCGTCGGGCGTGCCAGGAACGCGCTCGCGACCGCCAGCGCCACTGCCAAGTCAACCGCGGGCTCGTCGACGTGCAGCCCTCCCGCGACGTTGACGAACACGTCGGCCTGACCGAGCTCGACCGTGGTGCGACGCTGCAAGACCGCGAGCAACATCGCGAGGCGGCCTCCGTCGACGCCGGTCGCGCTGCGCCGCGCGGCGCCGACGCCGGGGTGGCCCACCAGCGCCTGCACCTCGACCAGCAGCGAGCGGGCGCCCTCGGCGGTCGCCGCGACGACCGAGCCGCTCGCACCGCGCGGCCGCTCGGCGAGGAACATCGCGGACGGCTGCTGCACCTCGCGCAGCCCCTCTTGCGTCATCTCGAACAGCCCCACCTCCGTCGCCGAGCCGAAGCGGTTCTTCGTCGCGCGGAGGGTGCGAAACGCGTGGCCGCGCTCGCCCTCGAAGGCCAGCACGGCGTCGACGAGGTGCTCGAGCACCTTCGGCCCCGCGAGCCCGCCCTCCTTCGTGACGTGGCCCACCAGGAAGAGCGCCGTCCCCTCGCGCTGCGCGAGATCGACGAGGCGCATCGTCACCTCACGCAGCTGCGTCACCGTCCCCGCGGGCGAGCCGAGGCTCGCGTCGCGCACCGCCTGCACGCTGTCGACCACCATCGCGAGCGGGCGCACGGAGGCCGCGGCAGCTTCTATCTCTGACAGTTCACTGACACCGAGCACCTTCAGCGTGGTGTCGCCGAGCCCGAGCCGACGCGCGCGCAGCGCCACCTGCGCGGCGGACTCCTCGCCCGACACATACAGCGCCGGCCCCGTCCGCGCGCACGCGCCGAGCGCCTGCAAGAGCAGGGTCGACTTGCCGACGCCGGGATCACCGCCCACCAGCACCGCGCCGCCCGGGACCGCGCCGCCGCCGAGCACCCGGTCCAGCTCTCCGATGCCGGTGCCGACCCGGTACACGTTGTCGGTCGGCACCTCGGCGACCGAGAGCGCGACGGTCTTCGCGCTCCGGTCTCCGCGCGGGCGAGCGCGCGCGGCGGTCGCGGCCAGCGCCTCGAGCGAGCCCCACGCGTCGCACGCGGTGCAACGACCCACCCACTTCGGCGCGTGCACCCCGCACTCACGGCACGCGTACGAGACGCTGTCCTTGGCCATGTCCCTCTATCGACCGCTCGCGGCGCGACTTGCGAGAATTCGTCACAGGGCCGCGAGATCGCGGAGCTCGTCGACGTCGGCCAGCTCTGACCACTCGGCCTCGGACAGCGGCAGCGCGGCCGCGCCGAGCTCGCGGAAGAGACCTTGCAACGACAGCTCCCTGCGAGCGAGCCGCGAGCGCGCCACCTCGAGCGCGCGCGCCGGCAAGCGCGAGAACATCGGCTCGAAGCGCCCGTCGCGGAGCGGGGCCATCGCCTCGTCTCCCGCGGTCGCCAGGCGCGCGAGCAGCGCCGCGGAGACGCGCGGCAGGTCTCCGCCGAGGATGATCGCGGGACCGGGGGCGGCGTACGCGAGCGCCGCGACCACCGCCGCGAGAGGCCCCTCGCCGTCGCTCGCGTCCTCGACGCGCGGGAGGTCGGCGCCGAACAGCGGCCGGTTGGACACGACGATCGGCGAGAGCCCCGCCTCTCGACACTCGTCGGCGAGCCGCGCGACGATCGTGCGCCCGTCGCGGGTCGGCATCAGCCACTTCGGCGCGCCGCCGAGGCGCCTCGCGTCACCGCCGGCGATGATGGCCGCGATCACAAATCTGACAGGCGCACGACCGACACCGGCGCCCCCTCTGCCACGTCACCCAGCTCGGCCGGTAGCGCGATGAGCGCCGTCGCGTGCGCGAGCCCGACCATCGCGCTCGACGCCTGCTTCGCCACGGGGGTCGCGACCAATCTATCATTCATGACATCAAGCGTGGCGCGGAGGAACTCGGTGCGGCCTGGTCGACGGCGCACGGCGCGGCCGAGCGTCGCCGGCAGCCAGGGCGCAGTCGGTGACGAGTCTCCCGCCAGGCTCCGCACGAGCGGCACGCCGAACAGCGCGAACGTGACGAACGCGCTCACCGGGTTGCCGGGCAGACCGAGCACCCAGGTGTCGCCCTTGCGGCCGACCGCCAGCGGTTTTCCAGGCTTGATCGACACCTTCCAGAAGTCGAGCGTGACGCCCGCGGCCTCGAGCGCGGGCTTGACCACGTCGTGATCCCCGACCGAGACGCCCCCGATGGTGAGGAGGAGATCGGCGCCGTGGAGGGCGCGC
>CAUJFL010000099.1 GCA_963169165.1 Myxococcota bacterium
AAAAACGCCCCGCGCACCTCGAAGCCCCACGAATCGCGATGATCGTGGCCGAGGTCGAGCGAGGTCGGGCGTGCGGACGCGCGCAGCGGGCTGGTAAGCCCGCGAGCACGCCGCACCCCGAGATCGCGAAGACATCGGCCGCGAGCACGCGATTCGTGGAGGCGCTGGGAATCGAACCCAGGTCCGAGAGCCCGTCGCCCATGCGTCTACGTGCGTAGTCCGCGTACAGTCTCACCTCGCTCGCGCCCACGGACGGGCCCTCGCGAGGTCAGCGCTCCAGTTTTCTCACCCCGCGCGTGGAGCGCGCCGCGCGGGGCCAGCCAGATCGGTTACGCCCCTCGAACGAGCTCTGGCAGGCTAGAGGGAGGGACGTTCACGCAGGGGCTCTAAGGCCGCGAGCGCGAAGGGAACCGCGTTATCGTTCGCAGTTGGGTTTTCCTGGATCGGGATTTACGAGCAGACCAGGATACTCGGCACGCGACATGGGTCCCGGTGCCCCCGTCGAAGCCGATCGCCCCCGAGAGACTGAGACACATGCGCGACTCGAAGTCGCGCATTTTCAAAGAACTGCGGGGCTGAACCTACGTCGCCGCGCGCCCCCGCGCAACCCCCGCCCGCGGATCGCTTCGATCCCCGCGCCCCGCGCGGCTTCAGGTAGTCTCTCGCGGTTTCGATGGCGGAGGACACGACCTCGGCGATGCAGGTGTACGGCGCAGGGGCGCCCGGCGACGGCGGGGGCGCGGGCCTCGTGCCGCTGTACGTCGCGTCCACCGAGCCCGTGCGCAGCGTGTACAGCCTCTTCTCCGCGCGCGTCGAGCTCGGCCGCGACGCGGCGTGCGACGTCGTCATCCACGCCAACGCCGTGTCGCGGCGCCACGCCATGATCGAGCGCAACGACGGCGAGACGCGGATCACCGACATGGGGAGCCGCAACGGCACCATCGTCGACGGCGCCTTCATCACGACGACGACGCTCGAGCACGGCGCCGAGATCCGCGTCGGCGACGCCGTGTTCAAGTTCGTCGCCGAGGGCGCGAGCGCGTACTTCGGCTATCGCTTCGACGGCACGATGGAGGGCGGCGCGCGCCGCAAGGGCGGGGCCTCCTCGCTCATCGGCGGCGCCACCATCGACGGCGTGGTCGCCGAGCTCGAGAAGGTCGCGCCGACGATGCTCTCGATCATCGTCCGCGGCGAGAGCGGCACCGGCAAGGAGGTCGCCGCCGGCGAGGTGCATCGCCTCTCGGGTCGGCGCGGCGCGTTCGTCCCGGTCAACTGCGCGGCGATCCCCGCGACGCTGCTCGAGAGCGAGCTGTTCGGCTACCGCAAGGGCGCCTTCAGCGGCGCCGATCGCGACAAGGTCGGCCTCGTGCGCGCGGCCCACGGCGGCACGCTGTTCCTCGACGAAATCGGCGACATGCCGCCCGAGGCGCAGGCGAAGCTGCTGCGGGTGGTGCAGGCGCGAGAGGTGATGCCGGTCGGCGCGACGCAGGCCGAGCCAGTCGACGTGCGCGTGGTGTGCGCGACGCACAGAGATCTCTCGTCGCTGCGGCAGTCGGGCGCGTTCCGCGGCGACCTCTTCGCGCGCCTCAACGAGTACGCCGTCACGCTGCCGCCGCTGCGCGATCGCAAGGAGGACGTCTACCTGCTCACGCGAGAGATGCTCGCGCGGCACGGCAGGGGCGAGCTCCGCCCCGCGTTCTCGTTCTTGATCGGCCTCCTGCACTACGACTGGCCGTTCAACGTGAGGGAGCTCGAGGCCTGCATCAAGCGCGCGATCGCCCTCGCCGACGGGCCCGAGCTGACCTCGACGCACCTCTCCGACGCGCAGCGCGACGCGATGAGCTCCTACGGTCGACGCGACGAAGCGACGGCGTCGAGGCCCCCCTCGACCCCCTCGACAGAGGTGCCGGTGTTCCCCGGCGCGCGCGCCGGCACGCCGACGCCAGACGAGCTCCGCGCGCTGCTCGCGGCGCACCGGGGCAACGTGGCGGCGGTGGGGCGCGTGCTCGGCAAGGAGCGCATGCAGATCCACCGATGGATGAAGCGCTTCGGCATCGTCGTGGACGATTTTCGCTGATGGATTTCGACGCGCACGTGAAGCTCGGCACGGCGGCGGTGGCGCTCGGACACCTCGACGTCGCGCGGCTCGCCGAGATCATGCTCGAGATCGGCCTCGCGGGCGGGGAGGCGTCGGAGGATGTCTGGCTCGCGCCCGGCCGGCTCGACACGGCGACGCTCGCGCTCGTGCGCGCGCAGCTCTCCCGGCCGAGACCGACCGGTGATCCCACGCTCGTGCGCCTCGCGTCCGCGCCGCGCGCGCTGCCCGGAGAGGCGTCGGCGCTCCCGGCCCAGCCGGCGTTCGGCCGCTACTCTCGCGGGCGCCTGCTAGGGAGCGGCGGGATGGGCGACGTCGAGGAGTGCGACGACGTCACCCTCGGCCGCAAGGTGGCGGTCAAGAGCATCCGCCCCAACATCCCCGACCGCGACCTCGCGGTCCGCATGCTCGAGCACGAGGCCAAGGTGACGGGGCGGCTCTCGCACCCCAACATCATCGCGGTCTACGACTTCGGCAGCGATCTCGGCAGGGGCCCCTACTACGTGATGCCGATCGCCGAGCAGGCGTCGCTCGCCGACGTCCTCGAGCGCGTCGCGGCGCGTGACGTCGTCACGATGGCGACGCAGACGCTCGGCAAGCTCCTGCGCATCTTCATCCAGGTGTGCAACGCGGTCGGCTACGCGCACACGCGCGGCTACGCGCACCGCGATCTGAAGCCCGCGAACATCCTGCTCGGCTCCTTCGGCGAGGTCTTGGTGGTCGACTGGGGCGTCGCCGCGCGGCTCGGCGAGCCCCCCGCGGTGTTCGGAGGCACGCCCGGCTACATCGCGCCCGAACAGCTCGACGACGCGGCGGCCGTCGACGCGCGCAGCGACGTCTTCGCGCTCGGATCGGTGCTGTACGAGATCATCGCGCAGTCCCCGTGCTTCGCGCACCAGGACGCGTCGGATCTCGCGCTGGCCGCGATGAACCCCGCCGAGGGCTACCGCTTCGTCCCGCCGTCGGAGCGGCGTCCGGCGTGGCCGGTGCCCGATGATCTCGCCGAGATCTGCCGTCGCGCCGTCCAGCCCGAGGTCGCCGCGCGCTTCGCGACCGCGCACGAGCTCGGCGACGCCATCGAGCAGTTCCTCGAGGGGACCAAGCAGGCCGAGCAGCGCCGCCTGCGCGCCGACGAGCTGTGCCGCCAGGGCGACGAGCTCGCCGAGAGCTACGAAGATCTCCTGGCCGAGCGCCCGAAGCGCGTCGAGGAGTTCATCGCGCTCCGCGACGCGGTCCCCCCGTGGGAGCCCGAGGACGCGAAGCAGGCGCTCTGGGATCTCGAGGACGGCTTCCTGGTGATGGAGTCGCTCGCCGCCCGGACGATGCAGTCGACGGTGGCGTCGTACGAGCAGGCGCTCGACGAGGTCGCCGATCACGAGGGCGCGAAGCTCGGCCTCGCGCGCCTCTACGCGAAGGAGCTCCGCCGGGCAGAGGACCGCCGCGACAACTTCGAGCGGGTGTACTTCGGCGAGAAGCTCCGCCAGATCCACGACGGCGAGGAGCCCCCCGCGCGCCTGTCCATCGACACCGGCGCGATGGAGGCCGAGGTGCACGCCCACCTGTTCGAGGAGCGCGCGCGTCGCCTCGAGGCCGGTGAGGGCCGCGCCCTCGGGTGGACCAAGCTCGACGCGTCACCGCTCACGGGTGGCAGCTATGTGCTCTCCATCAAGCGGCCAGGGCACGCGGCCGTGCGCTATCCGGTGCTGCTCCGCGCCGACGACGACGTGAACGTCGTGGTCGATCTGTCGCAGAGCTTCGACGTCGATCCGGGCGAGGCGTTCATCCCGGCGGGCCCTGCGCTGCTCGGCGGCGACTTCGACGGGCGAGATCTGCGCGAGGCGTCGGTGGCGTCGTTCGTGATCCAGACCACGCCGGTGTCGTTCGGCGGTTACCTCGACTTCCTGACCGAGGTCTACCGCGTACACGCCGCGCTCGGAGACAACTACCTCCCGCTGGCCGAGGACGGCGCACCGTATTTTTCGTGGACGGGCGCGAGGTTCAAGGTGGGGCGCGCGTCGATGTGGGGCGACGACCTCGCCGCGCTGATGCGCCTCCCGGTCGTCGGCGTCGACGCGTGGGGCGCCGAGGCCTACGCGTCCTGGAAGTCACGGCGCACGGGGCGCATGTACCGCCTCCCGACCGAGGAAGAGTGGGAGAAGGCCGGGCGCGGCGTCGACGGACGGCGCTACCCGTGGGGCGACAGGTTCGATCCGTCGTTCTGCAAGATGCGCGACTCGCGGCGCGGGATCCCGGTGCCAGAGCCCTCGCGCGCGTTCGGCTGCGACGTGTCGGTGTACGGCGTTCACGACATGGCCGGCGGCGTCGCGGACTGGGCCATCACGAGCCACGACGACGCGCGCGACGACTCGAAGGTGCGTCGCATGGTGAGCCGCGGCGGCGCCTACTGCGATCCCGAGCAAGACTGCCGCATGGCGACGCGGCGGCACCACCTCGCGATGGAACGCTCGCCGCGCGTCGGCTTCCGCCTCGTGCGCACGGCGACCTCCCGCAGCGCGACGAGCCGTCGCGAGGGCTCGCCCGAGTCACGCGGTCGACCGAGCCTCATCCCCGACAGGACGAGCGAGCGTTGACATCACGCGCGACGGGCTCGCCTTCGGTGGTGCGCCTCGAGGACGCGAGCGATCTGCCGCGCAAGTCAGGCGAGGCGGTCGCTGCGGCGAGCCGCTTGATGCGTCGGGCGCTGCCGTTCGCGCCCGCGTTCGTGGTCGAGCTCGACGCGATGCGGGACGTGCTGTCCACGCGCGTCGAGGGCGTGTCCGACGCGCGCGCCATCTCGAAATCGAAGCCGAGCGTCCGCGCCGCGAGGGCCGCGAGGGCCGCGCACGCGCTCTCGAGCGCCCTCTTGCCCGACGGGCTCATGGCGGGGCTCGCCGACGCCTTCGCCGCGCTCGGGGGCGAGCGTGTGTGGGCGAGGCCGAGCTACGTCGCGCCGCCGACCGAGGCCGCGCCGCTCGACGCGAGCGCGCTCAGCGCGAGCAGCCCCGAGGCGCTCGCCAACGCCGTGCGCGCGCTGTGGGTTCGAGCGCTCGGTCCCGAGCCGCTGGGGGCGTCGGTCCTCGCGCTCTCTCGCGAGCCGCTCACCGCGGTGTGGCTGGCGTCCGGGCCGCTCCCCGACGTCGTCGTGCGCACGGGCAGCGGCACGACCGAGGCCGTCCTCGGCGACCGCGCGCGGCTGCCGCACGATTTTCTCTCGCGCATCGCGGACGCCGTGCTGGAGCCCTCGCTGGTCCACGTCGCCACGACCGAGGGCGACGCGCGCGTGGTCTACGTCGAGCCGCTGCCACGCGCTGTCGTCGGCCGCCCGGTCTGCTTGCCCGTCGAGGTGTCGGGGCCGCTCCACGGCGCGCCGTCTCCGCTCGCGCGCGCGATGCTGCTCGAGCTGATCACGCTCGAGGTCGGCGCCGCGCTCGAGAGCGCCGGGCTCGAAGCGACCGAGCCGGCGCGGCTGATCTGCGAGGCGCTGCTCGCGTTCGATCTTTTGGCGCTCGCCGCGCACGCGAGCGCGTTGCCAAAAATCACACGCACGGCGCTCAGCGGCGTCGTCACCGATCCGAACGAGCTCACACGGCTGAACACCCAGTTACCCGAGCGAAACTCGCTCTCACTGACGGTGCAGGCGCCGAGGCTCTTCGCGAGGCTCGC
>CAUJFL010000100.1 GCA_963169165.1 Myxococcota bacterium
GCCCAGCGCGGCGAGTGGATGACCCACCCGGAGAACCTGGGTTCGTACGTGCGCCTGCTGCGCGGCGCGAGCACCCCGCTCGAGGCCTACAAGCAGCTGTGCGGGCACGCCCAGGAGTCGACGCGCGTCGGCACCTACGAGCTCGAGGAGCTCGGCCCCGGTCGCGCGAAGGTCACCTATCGCCCCATCGAGGACGACGAAGAGCCCCCGACCGATCGCCTCCTGAGCCTCGCGCGCGAGGCCGAGCTCGCGGCGATCCCGCGGCTGTGGGGGCTGGCGGACGCGACGGTGGAGCACACGGCGTCGACCGCCCGCGAGGACCGAGAGTCGGTGTACCTGCTGTCATGGACTCCGCCGTCACGCTCGCGCGGGCTGCCCCTCGGCGCGGCGGCGGGCGCCGTGGTCGCGGCCGCGCCGTCGCTGCTCGCGCAGAGCGTCGTCGCGACGGCGGTGGCGCTGCTCGCCGGCGGCGTCCTCGGAGGCATCGCGGGCCTCTTGTACGATCGGGTGCGCACCGAGCGCGCGGCGCGCGCCTTCGAGAAGAACCGCATCGCGGCGCTCGAGCGCGGCCTCGCCCTGCGCGGCGAGACGGCCGAGCCCGCGCCCGCGCCCGGCGAGCTGGACGGGGCAATTCTCGGCGGAAAATACAAGATTTTGCGCAAGATCGGCTCCGGCGGCATCGGCGTCGTGTACAGCGCCGAGCACCTCCACCTCGGCAGCCAGGTCGCCGTGAAGGTGCTGAGGGGCGCCGCGGCGCGCGACGCCGCCGAGATCGCGCGCCTCCGCCGCGAGGCCCAGGTCCAGGTGTCGATCGAGCACCCCAACGTCGTGCGCACGCTCGATCTCGATCAGATGCCAGACGGCTCGATCTATGTGGTGATGGAGCTCCTCCGGGGGCACTCGCTCGCCGACAAGATGCACCGCGAGGGCCCGATCGCGCCGGGCTTCGCGGTCCCGGTGTTCCGCAAGGTGTGCGCCGCCCTGTACGCCGCGCACCAGAAGGGGATCGTCCACCGCGACATGAAGCCCGGCAACATCTTCCTGTCGGCCGACGGCGAGGCGAAGGTGCTCGACTTCGGCATGAGCAAGCTGACCTCGGCCGAGTCGCTGACGCAGGAGGGCTTCACGCTCGGCACCCCCGAGTACATGGCGCCCGAGCAGTGCATCGGCGCCGCCGTCGAGGGGCGCACCGATCTCTACGCGTTCGGGGTGCTGATGTACGAGGCCTTGACGGGCGAGCTGCCCATCCGCGCCGAGCACCGGCGAGATCTGCTCGATCTCCACCAGCGACAGATCCCGACACCGATGCGCGAGCGTCACCCCGAGCTGAACCTGCCGGCCGAGCTCGATCGCGCGGTGATGTTGTGCCTGAAGAAGCGGGCCGCCGAGCGCCCGCGCGACGCCCGAGAGCTCGATCGGCTGCTGGCCGAGGTCGAGCTCGCGACGCTCCCGCTCTCGTACCCGCCGCCTCCTGCGCCGCGCCTCGCGCTCGAAGAGGACGACCCGCCGTGAGGGCTCGTCTCCGCTGGGCGCTCGCTGTGCTGTGCTGCTCGGGGGTGGCGGGCGCGTTCCCTCACGTCGTGAAGAAGGGCGAGACGCTCGCGTCGATCGCCGAGGCCGTCTACGGCAAGCCCTCGTACGAGCGCGTGCTCGTGTCCGCCAACGCGCTCGAGCAGGCGACGACGCTGATCGGGATGCGCCTCGAGATCCCCGCGAACCCTCGCCGACGCGTCGCCGCGGGAGAGACCTGGGCGAGCCTCGCGGCCGAGCTGCTCGGTGATCCCGAGCGCGCCGACATCCTCTCGATCGCGAACGACTCGAGCCCGTGGCTCGTGCCGCCCGAGGGCGCCGAGATCGTCGTGCCGTACAACCTCAGGGTCGAGGTCGGGCAGGGCGACACGCTCGTCTCGATCGCGCTGAAGTACCTCGGCAAGCGAGAGCACGCGTGGGTGCTCGACCGCTACAACGGCCTGAAGGGGCGCCAGCCCAAGAAGGGCGAGCTCGTGCTGGTGCCGCTGTCCGATCTGCAGCTAACCGACGAGGGCAAGGCGCGCGCGCTCGCGGCGACCGCCTTCACCCGGACCGAGGCGACGGGCAGCGCGCGCGAGGCCCAGCGCAGGGTGGAGCAAGAGCTGCCGACCTTGTTCGCCGACGTCAACGCGGGCCGCTACGTCGACGCCGTCACGCGCGGGAACCGCATGCTGACGTACGGCGAGCTCGCGAAGGGTCAGATCGCCCAGATCTCGCGCCAGCTGCTCGAGGCATATGTCGCGCTCGGCGCGCGCGGGCACGCGTCGCAGGCGTGCCGCGCGCTCGTCGAGACCTCGCCCGAGCTGTCGTTCGATCCCGTGTACGTGTCGCCGAAGATCATCGCGGCCTGCGGCGACGCCACGCTCGCCGCGCCTCCGCCCGCGGGCTCCCGATGAGCGCGGCCGCGCTCGCGCCCGGCGACGTCTACGCCGGCTACCGCATCACCCGGCTGCTCGGCCGCGGCGGGATGGGCGTCGTCTACGAGGCCTCGCGCGACGACGGCGTGGCGAGGGTGGCCCTCAAGATCCTGCACGCGCACCTGCACGCCAACACCAACGTCGTGAAACGCTTCGAGCGCGAGGCCGCGTTCGTGCGGCGGCTGAGCGGCGAGCACGTGGTGCCGCTCGTCGACTTCGGCGTCGGCGACGACGGCAACCTGTTCATGGCGCTCGAGCTGGTCGAGGGCCGCCCCCTCGACGTCGCGCTGTCGGCCGACGCCGCGCCGTCGCTCGACGAGGTCGTCCGGCTGTCGATCGAGGTGGCCCGCGGCCTCGAGACCGCGCACGACAAGGGCGTCGTCCACCGCGATCTGAAGCCCGCGAACATCATGCTCGAGACGCGCCCCGACGCGCCCCCCCGCGCGCGCGTGTGCGACTTCGGCCTCGGCAAGGCGCTCGGCGATCAGGGCTTCGCGACCAAGCTCACCGACAAGAACATGGTCTTCGGCACGGCCGAGTACATGGCCCCCGAGCAGGTGAAGGGCGAGACCATCGACGTGCGCACCGACGTCTACTCGCTCGGTTGTGTCATGTATGAATTGTTGACTGGCAGACCGCCGTTCGTCGGCAACACCTCGATGGCGACGCTGACGATGCACCTGTCCGAGCCGCTCGTGCCGCCGAGCGCGCGAGCCCCCCGGCGCCGGATCCCGCCTGAGCTCGACGCGATCGTCGTGCGGGCGCTCGCGCGCGAGCCCGACGATCGTTTTCAGACGGTGGGCGCGCTCGGCGCCGCGCTCGCCGCGCTGCCGCCGTCGTCGTCCCAGCCGATCGATCCGCTCGCGATGACGCAGACGAGCGACATGGGGGCGGCGCCGCCGCCGGCGCCGGTCGCGGTGAGCGTCAGGCCGATGACGGCGGAGACGCCGCGGCGGACCTCGTCGACGGCGCGCCTCGGCGCTCAGCGACCGGCGCCCGCGTGGAGGCCGTGGGCGGCGACCATCGCGCTCGCGGTGATCGTCGGCGCGTTCGCTGGATGGTTCGTGACGCGATGACGGCCGGAGCTCGGTCGAGACCGGGTGAGACAGCGATGGACTCGAAGACGACAATCCCCGCCCAGCTCGCCGAGCTCGTGACAGGCGCGTGCGCCAAGGGCCAGCGGACCGGAGGGTTGGAGATCCTCGACGTCCTCGACGCGCTCACCGCGGTCCCTGGCATCCGCTCGCACCATCGACCAGTCTTCCACTATAACGAATACGAGCTCTGGGCAGGACCGCTGCGCGACATCGACTACCTCGAGCGATGCCTGACCAGGGTGCGGCCGCTCGCGTTGCGCGTGGCCCCCGAATGGGTGACCGTCATCCCGGTCGGCGCGGACAAGGGGGTCTTGCTCCTGCGATATCCAGCCTGCGCGGGCGAGCAGCTGCTCCGCGTCGACGAGCTCGAGGGCGCCTTCGACGAGCAGGCGGCGCGGCGATTTCGCCATGAGCTGCAGACGCTCGCCGACCACGGGCTCGTGCACACCTACACCCGTGGCGGCGCCCACTGGATGGTCGGCAGCGAGACCGGGACCATCGTGCTCGACTCCTGGCATGCCTTGCAGAGCGGCTCACCGAGCGACCGCGTCGAGATGCTGCGGAGCGTCGATCACGCCCTCCAGTGGCAGCGAGACCTGCCGACACGCCGCGCCGGGGCCGCAGGGCGAGGGCGTGGACTGAAATGAGCGAGACAAACATCGCGACCCACCTGCTCGATTTCCCGGATCCTCAGGCCGAGCTCGCGTTCCTCGAGGCGCGCTTGCAGCGACTGCCAGGCAAGGTGGCGAAGGTTCGCGACAACCTCGGCGTGGGCTTCGACGCGGCGACGAGCGTGCTCGGCCTTCGAACCGCGCTCGGGCGGCCAGGCGACGAGCTGTTGGCTGCGCTGCGCGACGTGGCCGAGTGGGGCGTCGCCCTGTTTCAGCGCGCGGTGGTCAGCAAGAGCGACACGGTCGAGCTCTCGCTCGGCGGACAGCGGGTCGTCGTGCCCGGTGGCAACTCCTACTACGACAGCGCGCCGAGGTGGGGGCTCGCCGCGGGGGCGGCCATGACACTGCGCGATGACGAGGCGCTGCGACGCTTGTGTGCGTTCGATGCGTCGTGGTGGGGTGGCAGCTACGACGTGTACCACAATCTCTACGCCGAGGCGCTCATGGCGCTCGTGAACGGACGCGGCGACTGGGCGCGATCCCTCGACGACGCCGCGGAGGCGGCCGCCGGCGCCGAGCACTTCCCTGAGCGGGGACTGCGACTGGGGCTGCCGCTCGTCGCGGTCGCCCGCGCTGTCATCCAGGGCGACGAAGCCGCGCTC
>CAUJFL010000101.1 GCA_963169165.1 Myxococcota bacterium
GCGTGGCGGCGGTCGCGCGCTTCCATGGCGCGCGCGACGAGATCGGCCAGGCTGCCGGCGAAGTTCTGCTCGTCCTGCGTCCACGCGCGCGCGTCGCCGATGTGCTCGTGGCACACCACGCCGACGGTCTTGCCGTGAAACCGGATGGGCGCGTCGAGCATCGCGCCGATCCCGAGCGGCGCGAGGTACGGCGCCGAGAACTCGCGCGTCGCCGGGTGCCGGTGCGCGTCGTCCGCGACGATCTGCCGAGACTCGGCGAGAGCGGCGAAATATCCGGGGAAATCTGCCTGTTTGAGCTCGGTCCCCGACGAGTGCGCGGCCGCGGAGGTCTCGTGGAGATCGAGGCAGGTGATCTTCGAGCGGGCGTCGTCGTAGAGCCAGACGCTCGCGCGCGCGCAGCTCATCCCGGCCGTGGCGGCCTCGGTGATCACCGCGATCGCGGCGTCGAGGTCGCCCTCGTCGATCTCCTCGCGCTTCGCGAGCGCGAAGAGCAGCTCGTTCTGTCGGCGGAGCGCGGCCTCGGTCCGAGCACCCCCCGTGACCAGCCTGTCGTGCAAGCTCACCAGCAGCAGCTCGGCGCCGTCGACGTCGACCACGCCGCCGACGGCGATGACCGACGTGCGCGCGCCGTTCGAGGTGAGCAACTCCTTCTCGTAGGGGCGCCCGTCGCGGGAGATGATCGCGTTCAGCTCGCGCTGCCGATCACCGTCGGGCGCGAGCTGCCAGTAGTTGATCGAGGTCATGTCGGAGCCCGCGCCGACCACGAGGCGCCTGAAACCAGCGCTCGCGGCGACGATCGTTCCGTCGACCTCGAACGCGCACATCGCGGTCGGGATCGACTCGATGATCCGCGGCCAGAGCTCCCACATGGCTCGCTAGAAGAGCACCCCTTGGACCATCGCACCAGCCCCGCCGCCCGGCATCTGCATCGGCCCGACGCCCGTGATCCGCGCGATCGAGGGTCGGCCCGGGCGGTAGGGGTCATCCATCGCGAAGTCGTCCTTGTCGTAGAACGTGAACATCGCGCCGGCGACGATGCCGAGCGTGGTCCCGACCCCTTGCAAGATCAGGCCGCGCTTCGCGGGGGCCTCGGAGCCCGCGTAGAACAGGTAGACGGGGGTCGTCGCGACGAAGCCCGCCGCCGCGCCCGCCCACATGAACGCCGTGTTCTTGTAGGTCGGCACCCAGACGGCGCTGAGCGCGGCCGAGCCGATGATCCCGGCGTTGTAGCCGATGAGCCCGCCGAGGCTCGCCTTGTCGTTGGAGAGGCCGTAGCCGCGATCCTTCCCGGTCGAGCCGTAGCCGAACATCGAGCCGATCCCGGCGCCCCACAGCGCCGCAGAGCCGATGAACAGGCTCGACTTGGGCGAGGGTTCCTGGGTGAAGCCGACCGCCGCGCCCGCCGCGCCGCCGATCGTCGCGCCGATGAACGACCCGCGCGCGAGACCGCGAAAGCCCCAGGCGTTCTCCTTGGAGGAGGTGACGAACTGGTAGCTCCAGATGCCGAAGCCCTCGCCCGCGCCGAGCGTCAGGCCGAGCGAGATCGCCCCCGGCACGCCGCGCGGCATCGGCGGGTGATCGAGGAAATATACGCCGATCGGCGCGCCGACGCCGAGCACCGCCGGCGCGATGAAGCGCAGCCCGGGATCAGAGATGCCGAGCTCGGCGTCGAGCCAGACGCCGGCGCCGATGCCGTACGCGGTGCCGGTGACGTACAGCGTGCCGATCTCGGCGTCGCTCGACTGTCCGCTGCTCCCCCCGCTGGACGATGGCGGGACGGGCATCCCGTAGCCGGTGCTGGTGGCTCCGGCCGCCGGGTTCCACCCGATGGTCCCGCCCACCTGCGCCGCCGCCGTCGCCGAGAGGGTCGCCGAGAACAGCCCGACGAGGGTGCAGAGTGCGCGCTTCATGGCCGCCCCGGCTTACCACGGAACGCCGAGCATTCCCCCTTTTTGGCGGCGCGCGGCTTCGAGCGCGCGGCGAGCCGTGCTACCGAGCCGCCTCCCGATGACCGCCACGCACCCCGCCCTCCGCCACGACTGGACGATCCCCGAGGCCCTCGCGATCCACGACCAGCCGCTGTTCGAGCTGGTCGACCGCGCGCGCGGGATCCACCGCGCGCGGCACCCCGAGGGGAAGGTGCAGCTCTGCACGCTCCTCAGCGTCAAGACCGGCGGCTGCCCCGAGGACTGCGCCTACTGCCCTCAGTCGTCGCACCACTCCACCGGTCAGAAGTCGGAGAAGATGCTCGACGTCGACGACGTGCTCGGCGCCGCGGCCCGCGCGAAGGACGCCGGCGCGACGCGGTTCTGCATGGGCGCCGCGTGGCGAGAGGTGAAGGACGGCCCCGCGTTCGACCGCGTCGTCGACATGGTGAAGGGCGTCAAGTCGATGGGGCTCGAGGCGTGCGTGACGCTCGGGATGCTCGACGAGGGGCAGGCCGCGCGCCTGAAGGCCGCGGGGCTCGATGCCTACAATCACAATCTTGACACCGGTCGTGATGCTTACAAATCTATCATCACGACCCGCACCTACGACGACCGGCTGGCGACGCTCCGCAACGTCCGCAAGGCCGGGATCACGGTGTGCTCGGGCGGGATCATCGGCATGGGCGAGTCGAACGAGGACCGCGTCGCGATGCTCGTCGAGCTCGCGAGGCTCGAACCGCACCCGGAGAGCGTGCCTGTGAACGCGCTCGTGAGGGTGCCCGGCACGCCGCTCGCCGAGCTCCCGCCCGTCACCGGGGTCGAGCTCGTGCGGATGGTCGCGACCGCCCGCATCATGATGCCGGCCTCGCGCGTGCGGCTGTCGGCGGGGCGGGCGGAGCTCCCCGAAGAGGCGCAGCTGCTGTGCCTCTACGCGGGCGCGAACTCGATCTTTTATGGCGACAAGCTGCTGACGACGCCGAACCCGGGGCCGAACGAGGACGCCGCGTTGCTCGCGCGGGCGGGGCTCGTCGCCGAGCCGCCGCGCCTCTGAGCTCAGCGGCCGGTCGCCGCGGCCGTGACCTTCCACGACGCTGCTGGTTCTTCACGGCCAGGTCTCAGGCCGAGGCAGGGTGATGGCGAGGAGCTGGAGAGCTCGCGCAAGACGGCCGCGCGCCGTCGCCTCACCTCGGCCGCGTCTCGCGTGGGCTCGTCCGGCAGCACCGCGAGCGCCGTCTCGGCGATCCGCATCGCGTCTCGCGCGACCGCGCTCCACCACGACTGCGACGACGACTCCGGGAAGCACCCGAGCGTGGCGCGCGCGTCCGCGACGAGCGCGCGACGCACGGGGCTGCTGCCCTTCGGCGGGGGCAGCGTCACCGGCGCGGCGAGCGGGCCGAGCCCCACGCGCAGCCTCGCGCCCCCGAGCTCCTGCATCAGATCGAGCGCGCAGCGCGGGTCGCCCGCGAGGAGGATCGCGTCGACGTGCTCATGACGCCACTGCTCCCACGGGAACCGTCGCACCGCCTTGGGTCCCGTGAGCACGGGACAGGCGAACGGCGGCAGCACCCTGGCGTCGCCCTCGGTCGCGAGCGGACGATCGGACCCCACGACCGCGATGACGCGCGCGCCGTGCGCCTGGAGCGCCTCGAGGGCAGCGGCGGCGCCCCTGGTCGGATCGGGCCCGAAGCGGAGCGCGAAGTCTCCTGGTGGTGCAGCGGGTGGGGCCAGCAGCAACGCGGGCATCTCCTCGGCAGCCGCGGCGTCGGCGAGCCTGGTCGCGCTCTCGCGGTCGATCCCCCCGATGACGACGGCGACACCCTCGGCCCCGAGCCCGGAGAGCGCGGCTCGCGTATCCTCGAGCGTGGCGCCGTCGGAGCGCGTCACGAACCGGGCGGGCTCTCCGAGCGCCGGTCGCGCGGCCGCCACGGCGCCGTCGATCAACCCCGCGCCCACGGCGTCGGAGCCAGCCGGGAGCAGCACCCCGACCCGCCGCCCGGTCACGCTCTGCACCCCCTCGGCGGTCGCCGCCAGCTCGAGGAGCGCCGCGCCGCGCTCGCCGAGCTTGCCGAGCCCTCCCTCTTCGCGGAGCAGGCGCCCCGCGAGCGCGGGATCGTTGCGCGCGAGCGCGACCTCGGCGAGCCGCGAGAGGATCATGTCGAGCAGGGGCCCCGAGTGCTTCGCGATCCCGGCGTCGTCCTCGGCGACCATGTCCGCGAGCGACCGCTCGAGCGTGCCGACGGGGACCGCCTCGAGCGCGCGCCGCGCCGTCTCGAGGACCGCGCCGCGGTCCTCCTCCGGCACATCGCGCAGCCACACGTCGAGCAGCCGCACGACGTCGCTGTGACGCTCGGCCGCCAGCGCGGCGCGCGTCGCCTCCGCGTGCAAGAGGTCCCGCGCGTAGGGATCGAGGAGCCGCCCCACGAGCGGCATCATCTTCTCTAGCCCGGCCGCCGGAGCGCCGCGCCGCGCGAGCGTCGCGCCCTCGATCAACGTCGCGAGGTCGCGGGTGTTCCCGGGGTCGCTCGACGCCCGCTCGGCGTGCGCGACCGCGACGTCGTAGCGCCCCTCCTCGAGCGCGATCCACGCGAAGTAGACCTGGGCCATCCGCGCGGCCGGCTCTCGCGCGTAGCGCTCGGCGAGCTCGGTGACGTAAGCGCGCAGCGAGATCCTGTCCTCGCGCGGCGCCCCGGCGAACCGTCGCCTCAGCGTCGAGAAGGCCTCGGCCGCGCCCCCGCTCTCCGCGAGCGCGGCCACGGGCGTATCTGCTGGCTTCGGCGCGCGGCACCCCGAGCTCGGCCCGAGGGCCGCGAGCGTCGAGAGCGTGAAGAGCAGCGACAGCCCGCGCATCGAGGTGCGCGAGACAACCACGGGACCACCCCGCGCGCAAAATGGGCGCAATTTGCCGCTCAGCATCGAATCGTCCTCGCTCCGTGCGTTCGTCGTGCGCCTCCGCTAGAGAGCGGCGGTCATGCGCCGTCGTCTGCCCCTCGTGCTCGCCGCCTCGCTCCTCGCATCACCCGCCGCGGCCGCCGACTGGCTGCCCAGCGGCGCGCCCGCCCGTGACGCCTTCGACGTCGTCTCCCGAGCGCGCGCGCTCACCTCGCTCGAGCTCGAGCCCGGGCCGCGCTTCGTGACGCCGAGCGGCGCGATCGTCCGCTTGTCGCAGCGTCACCGCGGCGTGCCGGTGTTCGGTCGAGGGCTCGCGGTGCGCATGGCGGGCGGCAAGATCGTGGCGTCGCACGGCGCGCCCGCGCGCGGGCTCACGGTCGACGTGACGCCCTCGGTGACCGACGCGCAGGCGGTGCTCGAGGCGTCGCGATCGCTCGGCGAGCCCTCCGCGGCGGGTGACGCGACGCTCGGTGTCTTGCCCACGTCGCGCGGAGGTCGCCTCGTGTTTCGCGTCGTGACGGCGGCGCGCGGAGGCTTCGTCGTCGACGTCGACGCGGTGACCGGCGCCGTGCTCCAGCGGCGACCGTCGACGCTCCACGCGCAGGGCCGCGTCTACGCGATCAGCTCCGAGGTGACCCCGAAGCCCGTCGATCTGCCGCTCCCCGCCCTCGACGTCGACAGCCCGCAGCACCTCGTGGGCTTCGACGGGGGCGTGAGCGTCTTCGAGTACGCGTCGGCGAACCAGGACGGCACCTACAAGGTCACGCAGTCGATCGAGGCCGACGTCGACGGCAACTTCCTGTTCGATCCGCCGAAGAACCCGCTCGATCCGAAGGATCCGTTCGCCGCGGTCAACGCGTTCTTTCACATCGGGCGCGCGCGCACTTTCTACTCGGACGTGCTCGGCGTCGACATGTCGTCGAACCGCTGGCCGCTCGCGGTCGTCGTCAACGTGCTCGAGGACGGCGACTCGATGGACAACGCGGCGTTCTCGCCCCAGGCGCTCGCGTCGAAGAGCGGCAAGAAGAACACGATCATCATCGGGCAGGGCAGCGAGAGCGATTTCGCCTACGACTCGGACGTCTTTCTGCACGAGTTTCAGCACTACATGGCCCACAACGCCATCGGCTACGGGCAGGGCCAGCTCGGCTTCGATCGCTGGGGCTACAACCCGTTCACCGGCGCGATCGACGAGGGCACGGCCGACTACTTCGCGTGCACGATCAACGGCGACTCCAACCTCGGCGAGGCCTCGCTCGGCCCGCTGGGCGCGGAGCGCGATCTGTCCGAGGACGGCCGCAGGTGCGTCGACGATCTCGTGGGCGAGGTGCACGAGGACGGGCGCCTCGTCGGCAACCTGACCTGGCGCGTCCGCGACATCCTCGGCAAGGAGCGCGGCGACGCGGTCGTGTGGAGCGCGCTCGCGACGCTCGACGAGTCAGCGTCGCTCGGTGGCTTCGCGCAGGCGCTCACGGCCGTGACGGCCGACCTGGTCGCCGCGGGCAAGGCGACCCAGGCCGAGGCCGACGCCATCACCGCGCTCATCGTCGCGCGCGGCCTCGATGACTGTGATCGCGTGCTGTCGATCGACGGCAAGCCCCGGAAGGTCTCGACCCTCGGCCTCTCGTACATCGGCAGCCTCTTCGGCGCGTCGTGCACGCAGGTGATCGGCTACGGCTTCACGTTGACGTTGCCGTTCCAGTTCTCGGCGACGCCGACGACGCCCTACTACGAGCTGAAGCTCGGCGTCCCCGCCAGCTCGTCGACCAAGGGCAAGACCCAGCTGCTCGTCCGCAAGGGCGATCGCGTCACCTACGACCAGGGCGGGATGGGAGAGCTCACGCCCGACGCGTTCGACGCCGCGATCGACGTCGACGTCAGCAAGACGATCCTGCTCGGGACCGAGGAGAGCGGCGTCACGATCGTCCCCGGAGAAACCTATTATTTCTCACTGTTGCACCAGTCCTGCAGCTTCCACGCGACGTGGTCGATCGAGGGGCACGACGCGAAAGAGCCTGGCGCGGCGGGCGCGGGCGGCGCCGCGGGCGCCGGGGGTGCCGCAGGCAAGGCGGGCGTCGCGGGTCGCGCCGGCGCCGCGGCGCGCGCGGGCGGGGCAGCGACGAGCGCGGCGGTCCCTGTCGAGGTGACGGGCGGCTGTAGCTGCCGCGTCGGGTCCGAGCGCGCCGCTGGCAGCGGCCTCGTCGCCGGGCTGTGTGGGCTCGGGCTGCTGGGCGCGCGCCGGCGCCGCGCTACTGTCGCCAGAGCTCGACGCTGAAGGGTCCGGCGCCGCGCACGACCGCGACGTCGATCGTGTAGGCGCCGTCGGTCACCACGCACAGCGCGCCCGCGTGGGGCGCGACGGCGATCCGGCCCACGCCCTCGTCTCGAACGAGCGGTCGACCGTCGGGGTCGCGGACCATCGTGTCGAGCTCGACGACGCCGTCTCCCGCGACCGCGAACACCCGGTAGCAATCGCCCGCGCTCGCCGCGAACACGAAGCTGGCGACGGGCGCCTCGGCCGACTGCGAGCCCGCGCGTGGCTCGCCGAGCCGCTCGGTCGCGCCGCATGCACGCGCGAGCCGGGTCGTGTCGCGCGCCGCGTCGCCCGTCGCACGGAACGTCGTGTGGCACTCGACGGCGCGCTCGATCCCGCGCGCGGTGGGGGCGTCGCCACCTCGCGGCGCCCGCGCGGCGGGCGCGCTGGCGGCGCATGAGGGCAGCAGCGCGAGCAGGATCGCCCCGCGCCAGCTCACCGTGCTCTCCCGTCGACGAACCGCTCGACCCTGAGGTTCACCAGCTCGGGAAATTCGAGGTGCGCGTAGTGTGTCGCCTCTCGCACGACGAACAGCTCTCCGAGCGGCACCTCGCGGGCCAGGCGCCGCGCGCCGAGCACGCCGCCGTATCGATCGCGATCGCCCGTGACGACCAGCGTCGGCACGATGAGGTCCGCGAGCTGCCCGCTCGCCGGCGCGCGCTCGAGCGCCAGCATCGAGCGCGCGTGCGAGGCCGGGTCCGACTCGCGCAGGCGCTCGCCGATCGTGCGCCACGTGTCCGTGTCGAGCGTGTCGGCCGCGAGGCCGAGCCGTCGCAGCCAGGCCTCGCTCTCCGGCCACGCGCCCACGCGCGCGCGGAGCCGCGGCGCGGCCGACGACGCGCGGCGAAGCGCGACCGCCGCGCGGCGAAGCGCGGTCGACGCGGGGAGCCTCAGCGAACGCGCGAACGCCGCGCCGAGCACCGGCGAGAGCAGCACGAGCGAGCTCACGCGCGTCGACCGCGTGAACGCGAGCTCGAGCGCGATCTCGGCGCCGAGACCCCACGACACGACGGCCGCGGCGTCGAGCCCGGCCGCGTCGAGCGCGCACTCGGCGTCCGCGACGTGCGCCGCGAGCCGCGCCTCGTCGCGCTCGGTGAGCGGCGGTGAACCGTAGAGGCCGCGCGTGTCCCACGATGCGATCCTCCTGCGCGCGCCGAGGTGCTCGGAGACGTGGCGGAACGCGTCGAACGACGCGCTCGGCGGGCACACCAGCAGCAGCGGCGTCGCCGACCCGCGGCCCCCGACGCGGACGTTGACCGAGACCCCGTCGCGCGACCGCGCGAGC
>CAUJFL010000102.1 GCA_963169165.1 Myxococcota bacterium
TCGCCGCGAGCCTCGCCGCGGCCGAGCACCGCACGCTCTTGCTCGACTTCGATCCGCAAGGGAACGCGTCGAGCGGCGTCGGCGCGCACCCGCGCACGATCGATCGCAGCGTCTACGACGTCGTCTCTGGCAAGGCGACGCTCGCGGAGGTCACCCGGCCGACCGAGATGCCTCACCTCTTCGTGGCGCCCGCGACCCAGGATCTGGCGGGCGCCGAGCTCGAGCTCGTCGACGATCCTGGGCGGGCGACCAAGCTGAAGGACGCGCTCTCTGCCACGCGCGACGCGGCCTACGACTTCGTCATCATCGACTGCCCGCCCGCGCTCGGGCTCCTGACCCTCAACGCGCTGGTCGCGGCCGATCGCGTGATCGTCCCGCTGCAATGCGAGTACTACGCGCTCGAGGGGCTCACGCAGCTCGTCGCGACGATCGACCGGGTCAAGGCGTCGCTGAACCCCGCGCTCGCGATGGAAGGGATCGTCCTCACGATGTTCGACGCGCGGAACAACCTCGCGCACCAGGTGGCCGCCGAGGTGAAGAAGCATTTCCGGGTCTTCGACTCGGTCATCCCGCGCAACGTCCGGCTGTCGGAGGCGCCGTCGCACGGCAAGCCGGCGCTCCTCTACGACGCGGCCTCGAAGGGCGCGCAGGGCTACCTGGGCCTCGCGCGCGAGGTGCTCGGCGCATGACCCCCAAGGACAAGCCTCGCGCGCTCGGGCGCGGCCTCGACGCGCTGCTGCCGGTCGCGCCGCCTCGCTCGCCCGGCGGCGCGGACAGCGGGATGTTCATCTGTCCCATCGAAAAGATCGTCCCGCAGAAGGGCCAGCCTCGCCAGCACTTCGACGCCGCGGCCATCGACGAGCTCGCGCAGTCCCTGAAGGACCACGGCCTCCTCGAGCCGCTGGTCGTACGCAAGCTCGCGAGCGACAAGTACGAGCTCATCGCGGGCGAGCGCAGGTGGCGCGCGGCACAGCGCGCGGGCGTGCTCGAGGTGCCGGTCGTCGTGAAGGACGTGACGCCGGCGCGCGCGTTCGAGCTCGCGCTCGTCGAGAACGTCCAACGCGCGGAGCTCAACCCGATCGAGCTCGCCGAGTCGCTCGAGCGGCTGCTGCGCGAGCACGGCCACACCCACGAGACGCTCGGCGACGCGCTGAAGAAGGACCGCACGACCATCACCAACGCGCTGCGGCTGCTCAAGCTCCCGGCGCGCATCCGGCGCTTCGTGATCGACGGCCGCCTGTCCGAGGGGCACGCGCGGGCGCTGCTCGGCGCCGCCGACGAGCGCGCGATGGAGTCGATCGCGGATCAGATCGTGAACGGTCGTCTGTCGGTGAGGCAGACGGAGGCGCTGGTGCGGGCGTCCCGGAAGGCCCCCGCGCGCCCCGACACGAAGGCCCCGGCGCGCTCGGCGTCGGTGCGCGACGTCGAGGCGAGGCTGATGCGGCGGCTCGGGTGCAAGGTCGAGCTCGACGACAAGAAGGGTCGCGGGCGCGTGGTCGTGCACTACGGCAGCCTCGACGAGCTCGACCGCGTGCTCGCCCTCATCGAGCGCTGAAGCGCGCTCGGCACGCCGAGTTCGCCGCGACGTCACGCGATCGTCACACGACCGCGCGAAGAAGCGCCCCGGTCGCGCGCGGGTCGCGCGGCCGAGCCGCGACATGCGCACCAGGGTCGTCCTCTCTTCGCTGATGATTTGTTCCAGCCTCCGCGCCCGCGAGCCCGCGCCACGCGGCGCCGACGCGTCGGACCCCGCGCACGCCGAACCCTCCCCGAGGTGGTACGAGCGCCTGATCGTCCGAGGTTACGCGCAGGTCCGGTACAACCGCCTCGGCGCCGACCTGGGGATGTTCGGCTCGTCGAACGATCGGTACACGAGCCCGCTCGGTGACAAGTCCCTCGCGCGGGGCAGCGGGTTCACCATCCGGCGCGCGCGCCTCGTCGTGCAGGGCGACGCCAGCGACCGCGTCTACGTGTACCTTCAACCAGACTTTTCTAACACGGTCGGCGACTCGACCCACCACGTGCAGCTGCGCGATCTCTACGCGGACGTCGCCGTCGACACGAAGAAGGAGCTGCGGTTTCGAGTGGGTCAGTCGAAGGTGCCGTACGGGTGGGAGAACCTGCAGTCGAGCCAGCAGCGCGCGCCGCTCGATCGCAGCGAGGCGATCAGCTCGGGTGTCCCCGGCGAGCGGGGTATCGGGGTGTTCGCGTACTACGCGCCGGCGTCGCGCCGCGCGCTGTTCAAGCGCCTCGTCGACGACGGGCTGAAGGGCTCGGGCGACTATGGAGTGCTCGCGCTCGGCGTGTACGACGGGCAGGGCGCGAACCAGCTCGAGAAGAACGACTCACGCCACGTCGTCGCGCGGCTCAGCTACCCGTTCGAGCTGGGCGGGCAGATCGTCGAGGCCGGGCTCGCCGCTTACCACGGCAAGGTCGTCGTCCCGATCGCGACGGGCGCGCGCGCGCCGAGGCTCGAGGACGGGAGCGGGCGTGAGGTCAACGATCTCGCGGACACGCGGGCCGAGGCCGCGCTCGTGCTGTACCCGCGACCGCTCGGCGTGCAGCTCGAGTACAACGTCGGCCGCGGCCCCGAGACGCGAGACGGCGTGCTGAGGGCGCGCCCGCTGCGGGGCGGCTACGTGATGGTGACGGCCAAGCTCGGCGAGGTGACGCCGTTCGTGCGCTACCAGCAGTATCGCGGCGGTCGCAAGGGCGAGCTGCACGCGCCGACGTCGCGGGTGTCCGAGCTCGAGGCCGGGCTCGAGTGGCGGCTCGACAGGGCGCTCGAGCTCACCGCGAGCTACGCGTACGGCCGTCGCACCTGCGTCGCGGAGCGCGCAGATCGCACGAGCTGCGGCTACGACGACGTCAAGGCGGGCTCGGTGGGGGTCACCGGGCAGCTGCTGCGCGTGCAGGCGCAGCTCGACTACTGATCAGGCGGCGACCGTCTCGCCCGAGATCTCGGCGGTCGCGGGCCCGTACGCGACCGCGCGCTCCTCGGCGACGATCCTCAGCAGCTCGTCCTTGCTGAGCAGGCCGGCGTCCATCGCGGCGCGCATGTAACCGTCGACGTAGCCGTGCGCGCGCGCGAGGCGGGCGTAGGCGGCGCCGTCGGTGCGGGCGGCGAACACATCCTTCAACATCGTGCGAAGCTCAGCGACAACCTCGGCCTTGGAGCGCATCGTCCTCATTCCTCCGGTACGAGGGGGCTTATCGGGAGCAGAGAGGGCGGGCCAACTTCGCGACGACTATCTCCCCTCGACGAACGCGACGCCGTCGCCCGAGACGATCGCGAGCTCGTCTCCCTGCGTGGCGTGCGCCTCGACCGCGCCGGAGAGCGCGATGAGCGCGTCTGCGCGCGCGCGGACGTCGCGGCCCGGCAGCACCTCGAGCCCGACGACCACGCCAGGCACCTCGAGGACCACGGCGCCGCGCCCGCGGAGCAGCAGCGCGTGCGCGTGCGACGACGCGAACGGTCGAAGGTCGACCTCGAGCGCCGCGTCGAACGCGACGACGACGTCTTCGCGAGCCAGCACGGTCTCGCCGTCGAGCTGGAAGGCGACGAGCTCGAACCCCGTGCGCGGGGTGAGCCACAACGAACGAGCGCCCGGGAGCGCCTCGAGGGGTGACGCGTCGCCACCGAGGCGCGCGCCGCGCGCCTCGGGCTGCGTGAGCGACGCGTCGCCGAGCATCGCGCGCACGAGGCTGAGCCTGCACCGCGCGCCCGCGCGCGGCGACCACAGCGCGCCGCCACCGCCGAACGGGACGACCCTCCCCTCGCCCGGGAACGTCGCGACGACAGTCCGCGCGAACCCCTCGAGCGACGGCGCGAACCCGCCGCTCGGCGGCTCGCTGACCATCATCGGCAAAGGCGGCGGCGCGAGCGCGCTCGACGGCCTGCTCGCACCCAGGCTGACGGGAGGCGGCGCGCTCGGCCGCGCGCTCGGGGACGACGCACGCGCGCCAGGAGGCAGCGACGGGAGCTCGCCGCGCGCCTCGGAGATCGCCTCGAGGATCGACGTCACGCCGAGCGACGCGGGCGGCCCGCCGAGCAGCTCGTCCATCCTCCGCGCCATCCCGTCGTGGCCGCCGCGCGCGAACGCGTCACGCGCGCGCCCATAGTCGCCGAGGCGCTCGAGCGCGAGGCCGAGGTATCCCCAGGCGCGCGGCAGCTCGGGCGACTGCTCGAGCACGCCCTCCAGCAGGTTGCGGGCGAGCGCGGGCTGCCCCGTCTTCAGGTAGCAGAGCGCGAGGTTCAGCCGTGGTGTCCGCTGGTCGGCGTAGTCCCGCACGAGATCGGAGAAGATGCCGATCGCCCGCGGGTACATCCCCAGCCGGAAGTAGACGACGCCCAGCAAATCCTGGCTCTTCGGATCGAGCGGGCAGAGCCGCAGGGCGGCCTCCAGCTCTTCCTTGGCCTCGTGGACGTGATCGTCCTGCAAGAG
>CAUJFL010000103.1 GCA_963169165.1 Myxococcota bacterium
GTTCGATCTGTGGGCGTCATCGGCGCGCGACCCGAAGCTGCTCATCCTCTACACGGAGGGGCGCTCGTGGCGGCGCCCTATCTGGGTCGCGATCGGCAAGGACGGGTTCGAGGTCACCGATCCCAAGAAGCTCCCGAAGGGCGCCTTCCGCGCGATGCACCTGGCGTACGAACAGTGATCGCCCCGCTACCTG
Organism: Myxococcota bacterium; assembly: GCA_963169165.1. GTDB lineage: Bacteria > Myxococcota_A > Polyangia > Polyangiales > Polyangiaceae > JADLFU01. The sequence continues at coordinate 194 of CAUJFL010000103.1, forward strand.
CGCCGTGTTGGCGCCGCGCTACGCCGGCGGATCGCGGTAGGTGACCACGACGCCGCGGTGCGTGCGCAGGTCCGTCTCGCCGGGGCGGCGCGCGACGACATAGTCCGGGCCGACTGGCACCTTGCCCATCCCGCCGGGCGTGTCGACGATCAGCTTCGGCAGCGCGATCCCGGACAGGCGCCCCTGCAGCGCTCCCATCAGCTCGATCCCCCGCGAGACGGGCGTGCGCAGGTGCGAGGTGCCGACGACCGGATCAGCTTGCAACAGGTAGTAGGGCCGCGTCCTCGCGCGCACGAGCCCGCGAAAGAGCGCCTCGAGCGTCGCGGGCTCGTCGTTTATCCCGCGCAGCAGGACGGTCTGGTTCATCACCGGGAAGCCCGCGTCGGCGAGCCGCGTCAGCGCGCGCACGGCGAGCGGGGAGAGCTCCTTCGGGTGGTTGAAGTGCGTCATCACCCACAGCGGATGAAACGGCCGGAGCGCCGCGAGCAGCTCGTCGGTGATCCGCTGCGGGAGCGTGACGGGCACGCGCGTGGCGAGGCGGATCGTCTCGACGTGCGGGATCGCGCGCAGCCGCTCGACGAGGCGCGCGAGGCGCGCGGTGGCCATCGCGAGCGGATCACCGCCCGACACGATCACGTCGCGGATCTCGGGGTGCGACGCGAGGTGCTCGAACGCGCGCGAGAGGTGCTCGTCGCTGCGCGCGCCGCCGCCGTCGCCGACCATCCGCGAGCGGGTGCAGAAGCGACAGTAGACCGCGCACCTGTCGGTCACGAGCAAGAGCGCGCGATCGGGGTAACGCTGCACCAGCTCCGGCGCGACCTCGTGCGCGACCTCGCCGAGCGGATCGTCGAGATCGCCCGGCACGCGCGCGGACTCGTCGAGGTGCGGCACGCACTGGCGGCGGATCGGGCACGACGGCTCGCGCGGGTCGCACAGCGAGAGGTAGTAGGGGGTGATCGAGATCGGCAGGCCGGCGGCCTCGGCGCGGAGGGCGCCCGCGCGCTCCTCGTCGGTGAGCGCGAGGTGCCGCTCGAGCTCGCCGACGGTCGTGACGGCAGCGCGCAGCTGCCACGACCAGTCGTCGGCGTCAGCGACCCGAAGCGGCAGGGGCTGCATGGCTGGACGACGGCGCGGCGGCCGGAACGGCGAGCTTCTCGAGCGCCGCGGCGTCGACGGTGACGGGGAAGCGCTTCGCGAGCTCGGCCTCGAGCTCCTTGGCGCGGGCCTCGAGCTGCTTCTGGACCAGCAGGCCACGGATGCTGCGATCGGCCTCGGCGAGCGAGCGCTCGTGCGGCGGCGATTTTCCCGCGAGGCGCACGACGAAGAAGCGACCGTCGGAGGTCGGGACCACGCGCTCGAGCGTCGCGCCCGGCGCGCCCGAGATCTCGAACACGGCGCGACGCAGCTCGGGCGGCACGCGCGGGTGATCGCCGCGCGGATCGTCGGGCGGGCCCACGATCCCGAGATCGGCGACGACCTCGATCGGCGTGCCCGGAGCGAGCTTGAGAGGAGGCTCGGACACCTTGAGCGCGAGCTTGCCCCAGTCGACGGCGCTGGCCTTCTGGGCGTCGGCGAGCGCCTCTTCGGCGCGCTTCTTGTCGCGCAGCGAGATCGCCGAGACGCGCCGACGTTCGGGCTCGCGGTACTCGTCGCGGTGCGCGTCGTAGTAAGCGCGGACCTCGGACTGCGGCAAGTCAGCGGGCGCGGGGACCTTCCTGCGCAGCTCGGCGAGCATCGCGTCGCGGAGGATCTGCCGCAGGACGGCCTGCGTCTCCGGGGTCTTGTCGAGCCCGCGACGGCGCGCCTCCTCGGCGAGCAGCTCGAGCTCGATCATCTCCTTCAAGAGCTCCTTGCGGCGCTCGGGGGCCTGATACCTCAGCCGATCGAACTCGTTGAGGCGGTCGAGCGTGGCGGCGACCTCGCCGAGCGTGATCACGCGCTCGCCGACCTTGGCGACGGATTTGTTCGCGAGCTCGGGCGTGAGGCCACCCGGCAGCTCGACCGAGGCCGCGGGCTTCGCGTCGCCGCCGCTCGAGCCCTTGCTGCAGCCGACGACGAGCGCGAGCGCGAAGGCGCCCGGCCACCACGCGCGGCTCATCCGCCGCCCTCGCCCCCCTGCCCTCCGCCCGCGGGGATCGGGTGCGCCTCCTTCTCGAGGTAGCGGAAGATGGTGCGGGGATCGACGCCGAGATCGCGCGCGGTCTGCGTGCGGTTGCCCTGGTTCTTCTCGAGGGCCTCGAGCACGTAGCGGCGCTGAAAATCTTCCTTGGCCTTCTCGAGCGGGAGGATGGGCGCGAGCGCCTGCTCACCCAGCTCGAGATCGTCGGCGGTGAGCAGCGTCGAGTCGCAGAGCACGAGCGCCTTCTTGATCCGGTTCTCGAGCTCGCGGATGTTTCCGGGCCAGGGATACTTGCGAATGGCGCCGAGCGCCTGCGGCGCGAAGCCGCGCACCTGGCTGTTGAGCTCGTCGGCGAACTTGGAGATCAGCGTCTTGGCGATGATGACGACGTCGTCGCCGCGCTCGCGCAGCGGCGGCAGCCAGAGGTTCACGACGTTGAGCCGGTAATAGAGATCTTCGCGGAAGCGGCCGGCCTTGATCTCGTCCTCGAGGTTCCGGTTGGTCGCGGCGACCACGCGGATGTCGACGCGCTCGGGCTTCGCGTCGCCGACGCGGTTGACCACGCGCTCCTGCAGCGCGCGCAAGAGCTTGACCTGCAGGTTGAGCGGCAGCTCGCCGATCTCGTCGAGGAACAGCGTGCCGCCGTCGGCGACCTGAAACTTGCCAGGCCGCGACGCGATCGCGCCGGTGAACGCGCCCTTCACGTGACCGAACAATTCGCTCTCGATGAGGTTCTCGGGGATGGCGCCGCAGTTGATCGTGACGAACGGGCCCTTCTCGCGCTGGCTGTGGCGGTGCAGCTCGCGGGCGATGAGCTCCTTGCCGGTGCCGGTCTCGCCGGTGATGAGCACGCTGATGTCGGTGGTCGCGACCTTCTGCAGCTTGCGGAAGACCTTTATCATCGACGGGCAGCTGCCGATGATCTCGCCGAGCCGCTTGTCGCCGAGCTCCTTCGAGAGCTTCTCCTTGTCGGCGCGCAAGGCGGACAGCAGCATCGCGTTCTCGAGGATGAGGCTGGCCTGCGAGCCGAACACCGTCAGCAGATCGAGGTGCGCGCGCTCGAACAGCTGCTTCACCCGGTTCGACCCGAGGTAGATCGCGCCGACCACCTGCCCCTGCCGCAGCAGCGGCGCGCACATCACGCTCGAGAGCTGCAGCGCGAGCACGCTCTCGCTCTTGCCGAACTGGGTGTCGTTGAGCGCGTCGGACACGATGAGCGGGCGCCCCGACTCGAGCACGAGCCGCACGATGCTGTCGGAGATCCCGCCGTGGCGATCGGCGAGCTCGCGGCCCACGTTGCGTTCGGCGCGGACGATGAACCTGCGCTCGCCGTCGCCGGGCCCACCCTCGCCCTGCAGCAGCAGCATGCCGCGGTCGGCGCCTGTGAGCTCGACGACGTCTCCGAGCATGGTGTCGATCAGCTCGTCGAGGGAGCCCCGGAGCATCAGGCGCTCGCTGAACTCGAACAGCTTGCGCACGCCGGCCAGCTCGGCGCCGAGCTGAGGGGGCGCGTCGTCGGCGTCACGCGGGGGGCGCACCGGCAGCTCGCTGAACATGCTGAAGGTGACGAGCGTGGAGGCGCCGAGCTCGATCCTGTCGCCGTGGACCAGCCGCGCGCGGCGCTTCTTCTTGCCGTTGATGCGGATGTCGGCGTCGCGATCGATCTCGTTGAGGTTGAAGTCGCGGCCGTCGAACGCGATCTGCACGTGGTGGTCGGCGACGCCGTCGCCCGTCACCGCGAGATCGTTGCCGAGCGCCTTGCCGACGTTGGTCAGCGGCTTGTGCACCGGGTAGACGACGGGGGCCCCCACCGGCGGATAGAACTTGAGCGTCGCCATCCAGTCTCGCGCGACGACATAGCCCAATCGCCGCGCGCCGACGAGGATCGCGCGACTAGCGGGATGACAGCGACAGGACGCCCATCATCCCCGCGTCGGCGTGGTCGAGGATGTGACAGTGGAACATCCAGTCGCCGGGGCGGTCGTCGTAGCGGACGACGAGGCGCGTCGAGCCGCGCACCGGCACGCTCACCGTGTCCTTCCACTCGAGCGGCGCGCGGGGCGCGCCCGTCTCGTCGAGCACCTGAAAGAAGAAGCCATGGAGGTGGAACGGGTGCGCAAAATCGGTCGAGTTGGTCACGGTCACGAGCTCGGTGTCGCCGACGTGCGCGGACAGCGGCGGGGCGAGCCACGACGGCACGCCGTCGATGCCCATCTGCACCACGCCGTCGACCTCGGTCTGCGTGAGCGTCATCGCGCGCGGGGTCGCGCCGGAGGGCTCGAGCGGCTCGATCGCGCGACCGAGCGCGGGCAGCGCCGGCGTGGCGATCGCGGGCGCGTCGTCGAGCGCGACCCTGAAGAGCGGCTCGTCGGGGCGGTTGAAGGTGGTGCCGTAGCCGCGGTCATACGGGGTCCAGCGCACAATCAGCGTCTCACCGGGCGCGCCGCGCGGGACCAGCAGCGCGTCGGCGCGCTCGCCCGGCGCGAGCACGAGCGTGTCGGACTCGACGGGCGCGGCGAGCAGGCCGCCGTCGCCGCCTATGCGCGTGAACGCGTGCCCCGCGAGCGCGAGCTGAAAATATCGAGCCTTCGCCGCGTTGACGAGCCGCAGGCGCAGGCGCTGCCCGGCGCGCGCGCGGACCGTCGGGGCGCGGCGACCGTTGACGAGCAAGGTGTCGCCCTCTCGCCCGAAGATCGTGCCGAGGTTGCCCCCGGCCTGCGGCGGCACGATCGAGCCGTCGTCGCGCACGGACAGATCGGAGAGCACGAGCACGAGCTCGTCGCCGAGCCCCGGCGGCTCGTCGCGCGCCTCGACGAGCAGCGGCCCGTACAATCCGAACCCCACCTGCGCGGCCGAGTCGACGTGTGGGTGGTACCAGAACAGGCCGGCGTCCCGCGCGACGAAGTCGTAGGTGAACTCACCTCCCGGCTCGACCGGCGGCTGGCTGTGGCCGGGCGCGCCGTCCATCGCCGCCGGGACACGGACCCCGTGCCAGTGGACCGTGGTCGCCGCGGGCAACGAGTTGCGAAAATGGACGATGACGCGGTCTCCGACCCTGGCGCGGATGAGCGGTCCGGGGAGGCCGCCGTCGTAGGTCCACAGCGGCGTCTTCGTGCCCGCGACGACCTCGTGCAGGGTGACCTTGGCCTCGAGCGAGACCTCGACGACGGCTGGATCGGGCGAGAGATCTCGCGCTTCGGAGAGGCGCACCTCGGCGTCCCAGGGAGCGGACGGCGCGGCGGGTCCGTCGCTCGAGCACGCGAGCGCGAGCGCGGCGACCGCGAGCAGCGCCCCGCGGCCCTTCACGGCGGTCCGCCCCCGACGGTGACGAGGAGGCCGCCCGAGGTGTAGGCGCGCCTGTCGCCCTCGACGCCGCCGACGATCGACGGCATCTGCCCGTGCGCGACGTGCGCGCCGATCCGCACGCCGTGAAACGGGCCCGTGCCCCGCCGCGCGAGATCGACCGCGACGCCGCCCGTGAGCGCGGGGAAGACCCCACCCACCTCGCCGCTCACCCTCGGGCTCGGCGTCGTGCCCACGTCGCAGTCGACGCCGTACCGCCGCGCCTGATCGACGCAGTAGGTCCCGCGCGCGGACAGCGCCATCGCGGAGACGCCGCCGAGGAGGTGGAGCTCGACGCCGCCCTCGGCGTGCGGGTTGACGTCGCGCATCAGCTCGCCCGACGCGCGCGTGGCCTCGTAGCTCGCCCCCTTGGCGGAGTGGCTCGCCCGCGCCGCGCTGCCCGCGCCGAGGATGGAGACGTGTCGACCTCTGTCGACGTGGGTCCGGTAGCCGAGCATCGGCTCGGCGTACGAGTCGCCGCTGTTCCCGATCACGCCGCGTAGCCCGACGACCGCGCCAGGCAGACCGAGCCACGAGTCGGGCTCGACGAGCGCGGCCAGCTGCTGGATCGCGGCCCCTGCGGGCTTCTCCTGCGTCGCCGCGCTCAGGCGATAACCAGGCGCCCACCCCGCCTGCAGCGAGACATCGGGGCGCGACGCGGGGGACGCGGAGATCCCCGTGGTCGCGGGCATGGGCCCGAGCGAAGTGCAGCCCGTCGTCACGAGGGCGAGCGGGAGCGTCCACCGACTGCAAATGCGCATCGCCCGCACGAGACCACGATTTCGATCCGGCGTCGCGCGACACGCGCGGCACCTTCTGTGTATCATCGCGCTCTGGACGGCCATCCCGGCCGCCGGGAGGAACAGGCGAAATGAAGCTGAAGGCCGTGGTGACGGTGTGTGGTGCGCTGGCGATGTCGACGGTGCTGGTCGGCTGCTGCAAGAAGTCGGGCTCATCGACGAGCTCGTCGGGAGGGAGCACGGGCGAGCTGGCGGTGTTGTCGAACGCGAAGGTGCAGCTCAACGCGCCCGCTGGCTGGAGGCGCCTGTCGGGTGCCAACGGGTGGACCCAGTTCATGGCCCCCGACAAGTACGCGAGCCTCGCGTTCGTGACCTTCGACAGGCCGGGCGAGTCGACCAGCCGCATCGGGCAGATGGCCGACATCCTCAACGTCGGGGCCATCCAGTGGGGCTCGGGTCAGGGCGCCACCACCATCGGCCCCAACGCGTTCCCGTCGCGCTACGGCGAGGGGACGTGCAAGCTCGCCGGCGGCGATCCCTGCTACGTCTGGTACGCGACGGTGAACCCCGGCACGAGCCAGCAGGTGTTGATCGTCTACGCCGTCAACACGAAGGTCGGCAGCCATCACAAACCCAACGCCAAGGCCGCGGTCGACTCGCTGCGAAAGCTGTTAGCGCGAGGTCGTCGTCACGGAGCGGCGCCAGACCTCGACGCGGATCGTGCGCACGAGCCGCCCGCCGCGCGCCACTCGGACGGCGAGCGAGGCCGTGCGCACCCGCCCGCCCGAGGGGGCGGCCACATCGAAGCGATCGTCGGTCACCCAGACGATCGCCTCGGAGTCGCGCCACGCGCGCTCGGGGAGCCAGCCGGCGAAGTCGTCATGCCCGGCCGTCGTCGCGACGTCGCGCGCGTGAAGCCCCGCGGCGAGCTGCGCCGCGATGGTCCAGTGAGGCGCGACCAGCGGCGGCTCGACGCCGTCCCGCAGCGCCTCGATCGCGCGCGCGGCGCGGACCGTGGGCAGCGCGCGCTCCCAGGTCAGCATGTCGTTCGCGAGATCGTACCTACCGTCGTACGAACCTCCCGCCACGCGCGGCAGCGCGTCGGTGAGCACGAGCGCGTGAACGAGCCCCGACAGCGCGACGCCCGACGCGAGCGCCCACGCGCGCAGCCGAGGACCTAGCACCTCGGGCTCGAGCGCGAACACCAGGGACGGCGCGAGCCACAGCGGCGCGAGCCAGTGCGGCTCGGCGACCTTCGACCACAGACACAGCGCGAGCAGCGGCGCGCCGGTCACCACGGACACCACGAACAACCAGCCGCGAGGCGCACGAGAGAGCTTCCGAAGCAGGAGGCACGCGGCCACCGCCACGAGCGGCGAGAGATACAGGAGCTGCCCGCCGAGCGTGGCCCCGAGGTTGCGCAGCGACAGCCCCGCCTCGCCCTGCGTCGAGACGAGCCTGTGCCGCAGCATCGCGCCGCCCGACCCGAGCTCGGCGCGCGCGAGCGGCGAGAGCGTGATCAGCGCGAGCGCGACGCCGAGCCACGTCCCGACGCGGCGCGGGCGCATACTAACAAAAACGATAACCAATCCAGCGACGAGCAGCGCCCCCGACACCTTCGCGGAGGCGGAGATCCCCGCGACGCCGAGCGCGGCCACCGCGCAGGCGTCGGCCCAGGGATCGTCGCGCTCCCTGCGCAAGGCGACGCCCGCGAGGCCGAGCGCGGTGAGCCACATCGGCGCGAGCAGCAGATCGGGCGTGAGCGCGAACAGGCCG
>CAUJFL010000104.1 GCA_963169165.1 Myxococcota bacterium
GCGAGGGGGGTGTACGCGGCTCGATCGCGCGCGTGCACGGTGCAGAGGGTCTCGTCTCGCGCGCGCGTGGTGACGAAGAACGATTTTCCGACCTCGGCCGGGCTCGCGTCGAGCGCGTCGGGGTTCGCGGCGCTCGCGGTCGCGGCCCGCGCGGCGCTCGGGCTGCCGTTCGATCCGCTCCGCGCGAGCGACCTGGCTCGTCGCACGTCGGCGTCGAGCGCTCGCTCGCTCTTCGGCGGCTACGTCGAGCTCGACGCGGGCGACGGCACCGACCGAGCGCTGCCCGCGCGCGAGGTCGCGCCGGCGGACCACCTCGATCTACGCGTGCTGGTCGCGGTCACGACCGAGGCCGCGAAGGACGAGAGCTCGACCTCGGGCATGAACCTCACCGCCGCCAGGAGCCCCTACTACGCTGCGTGGCTCGCGCATGCTCCGAGCCTCCATCGCGAGGTCCGGCGGGCGCTCCTGGCGCGCGACCTCGACGCGCTGGGCGAGGCGGCCGAGGCGAGCGCGCTCGCGATGCACGCGTCGGCGATCGCGGCCGGGATCGTCTATTTTCGTGGCGCGACGGTCGACGCGCTGGCCGAGGTGCGGCGGCTGCGCGCCCGCGGCACGTCAGCCTACGCGACCATCGACGCGGGCCCGCACGTGAAGGTGCTGGTGCGCTCGGCGGACGTCGACCGGGTCGCGACGGCGATGGGCGAGGTCCCCGGCGTGCTCCGTGTGCTGCGCGCCGAGCCCGGCCCGGGCGCCAGGCTGCGAGCGGCGCGTTGAGGGTCCGGGCGCCCGGCAAGCTGGTGCTGTCAGGCGCGTACGTCGTGCTGGACGGCGCGCCCGCGGTGGTCGCGTCTGTCTCGGCGCACGCCGTCGCCGACACCGATCGCCACCCGCGGCGCGTGAGCCCCGAGCTGCGCGCCGCGTTCGGCGAGGTCCGCCCGCCGCTCGTCGACACGCGCGCGATGCGACGCAACGGCCGCAAGCTCGGCGTCGGCTCGTCGTCGGCGGCGACGGTCGCGGCGATCGCGGCCGATCGCTGGTCGCGGCTCCCACCCGACGATCCCGCGCGCGCGCTCTCCTCGATCGCCGTCGCCGCCTACGACGCCCACCGCGCCGCGCAGGGCGGCGGCAGCGGGATCGACGTCGTCGCGTGTACGTTCGGGGGGTTTCGTGTCTGTGTCCGCGAGGCGGACGGCGCGCTGCCGAGCCACGCCCCCGCGGCGCTGCCGGAGGGGCTGTACGTCATTCCCTACGCGTGCCCCGAGAGCGCCAGCACCTCCACGTTGCTCGGGCGTGTCCGCGCGCTGCGAGCGGCCGAGCCGGAGACCTACGCCACGGTGATGAGCCGCGCCGCCGACGGCGCGCGGGCGTTCGCGCGGGCGCTCGACGACGGCGACGCGCTGGGTGTGGTGGCCGCGGCGGGAGCGCAGCGCGACGCGATGGAAGCGCTGCAGCGCGCCTCGGGAGCGCCGATCCTCCCTGAGTATCTCCTGCGCGCGCACGACGCCGCGGGCGACGCGGTGATCGCCCAGTCGGGCGCCGGAGGGGGCGACGTGGCGCTGTATTTCGGCACCTGTCCGCCCGCGCCGACGCTGAGCTCTCGGTTGCTCTCGCTCGGGCTGCGCCCGCTCGCGCTGGCGCTCGGCGTGACCGGTGTCCACGCCATCTTCCCTGGGCAGAACGAACAATAGATCGGTCTCGAACCACCGAGCCATCGACGGCCGGTGCAGGGAAGTGGCCTCGACGGGGCGGGCCGGGTATTTTGGACTTTCGAGGATGAGCCGCGCGCCGACCTTCAGCGACGTCGACTCGGTGCCGGAGGCCGAGGTCGCCGCCGCGCGTGGGGCGCGAGACGCGGGGATCGCGCTCCTGGCGCGCGCGGTCGAGGTCGCCCGGCCGGGGCAAGGCAAGGCGCTGCTGGGGATCGTGGGGCGCGTCTCCACCGCGAGCTTTCTCGGGGGGGTGCTCGAGGTACGGATCCAGCCCGACGCCGACTGGTCGATGATCGATCTGTTCGTGGACACGGGGGCGGAGGTCACGCGGCTGACGCAGACCTTGCTGTCGTCGGTGCCTTTCACCGAGCTGTCGAAGGTAGCGGAGACGTGTCCGCCGCTGGCGCTCGCGGGCGGCGCCTCGACGCGTCGCATGAGGTTGAGGGGCCCCGAGCCAACTGAAGAGTCCTCGCCCGAGTCCGATCTCCTCGCGGCGGCGCTCGTGTTCCCCGAGCCACCCACCCGCAAGAAGTCAGTCCCGGCCACCAACGCGATCTCACCAAACAAGCCCAACCCTCCCCCGCCGAGGCCCACTCCCTCTCCGGGCGCGGTCCCCGCCCGGCGCGTGGCGCCCTCCGACGTGAAGGCCACGGTGCGAGCCGACGCGGCGCCGAAGCGTCCCTCGTCGGCCCCTCGCGCGCCCCGCCCCGACGTGAAGGCCACGATCAAGGTCGAGAGCGTACACATCCCGAAGGAGGCCATCGGTGGCAAGAAGGCGGTCGCCCCGCCCCGCGAGCTGCTCCGCAAGGTCGACCGCACGAGCGCCCTCATCCCCCGCGACGAAGACGAGTAGCCACGCGCCACTCCCGCTCGGCGCCGAAGGCGCGCGAGCAATCCCACCCTCCCCGCGCCACCCCGCTCAGCGCCGAACCTCTCCCGCTCAGCGCCGAAGGCGCGCGAGCAACAAATCCCACCCTCCCCGCGCGCGCAACCTCACTCACGAATCATCCCCCCACCGGATCCACCGGATCCCCACGCGGTCGCCCCACCGTCGCGTGGTCCTCGACGCGACGCGGCTGAGTGGGTCGTGGGGGGAGCGCCGGCAAGCGAGGTCGGCGTTCGCGGCGCGGAGCCGTACTCCAGTACGGCGAGCACCCGAACGCCGAGATCGCGCCGCCGCCGCCCCCCCACGACCCACTCAGCTCCAGGTGGCGGTGAAGAGACAGGCTGGGTCGCCGACGGCTTCACAGGAGGTCTTGTTGATCTCGACGCCGCGCGCTCCGAGCATGGAGAGCGCCTCGCCCAGCACGCCGGTGAACGCCGAGCACACCGCGAGAGCGGGCTCTTCCTGGTCGCGCAGCTCGAGGCGCCCGTAGCCGCGGCCGATCTGTGTGACGCGCGGCGTGGCGCCGAGCAGCTCCTTGGCCCAGCCCGAGCCGACCTGGTCGAAGAAGAACTCGGGCGTGAGCTGTCCGAAGCGTGCGGCGAGCGCGGCGAAGATCTCGTCCCTCGTCGCGCGCTCCCCGACCAGCGAACAGAAGAGGCGATCGTTCGCGCCGGCGATCGCGTCGGCCTCTTCGAGCGCGGCGGCGAGCAGGATGAGCGGGACGGGCTCTCGATCCCACGCGCGGGCCGCCGCCGGGACGCGCTGGGCGAGCTCGCGCTGCGCGGCCGGGGGGAGCATGGCGACGAGCGCGCGGAGCATCGGCGCGGCGAGCTCACCGCTGGCCATCCCGCGTGGCGCCGTGTCGAGCCTCACGCGGCTCGGGAGCTGGGCGAGCGCGCGCTCGCGGCGCGACAGGACGCGGAGGTCCATGATGTGGGTCTTGGTCGCCGAGGCCAGCTCGTCCTCTTCGACCGTCGCGAAGGGCAGCAGGTACGCGCGCATCTTGGCCGCGGACGAGAACCGCGCGGCGGGGCTGACGGCGGTGGCGCGCGCGACGACGGCCTCGACCGTCGGCGGGACCTTCAGCGCGAGCAGCTCACCACCGAACCTCGCGACCCCGGCGGGAGACAGGGTCGCGGCGAGCATCACCCCGGCTGCGAAGATGTCCTCGCGCCGATCGGCGGGAGCGGTCGCGCCGCGCGCGCGCTCGGGGGGCACGTAGATCGCCGGGACGAAGACGCGAGGCGGGGGCGCCGCGTCTCGCGAGTCCTTGCTCTCCTCGAGCGCCGCCGCCCCGAAGTTCGTCAAGAGCGCCTGATCGTGCCCGGACGCGGTCGCCTGGAGCAAGATCGAGTCTGGTGACAGCGCGCGGTGCACGAAGCCCGACTCGTGGATCGCCTCGAGCCCCTCGAGCACCTGCGCGATGACGGTGCACGCCTCGGCCAGCGGCAGCGGCGCCCCCAGCGCGAGGGCCGCGGCCAGCGAGCGCCCTCGGACGTAGTGGTACGCGACGTAGCCGACGCCCTCGGGGGAAAGCCCGGCGTCGAGCATCGGCTGCAGGCGACGATGGGACACCGAGCTCATCAGCCTCGCCTCGTGGAAGAAGCGGTGCAGGACGAGCGGCTGCGCGATGAGCGACGCCGGCAAGATTCGGAGCGCGACGAAGCGCCCGACGTTGACGTGCTCGGCCTTGTACACCGCGCCGAACGGCCCATCGCCGAGCAGCCGGACGACGCGGTAGCGCTTGTCGATCAGCTGCCCGATCAGGCGAGCGTCTCCGCCGAGCGCCCGGTTGGTCAGCGGGCACCTGCGCAACCCCGGGCGGTGCGCGCCGCCGCAGTGCGGACAGGGCAGCTTCGCGGCGCCGGACTGGGTCAACGCGGCGCAGTCTACACGACGGCGGCTCAGTCTGCGCAGGCGCCGACGCGGATCCGCTCGACGCCGCCGGGTACGGGCTGCGCGAAGAGGCCCTCGGGTAGCGGCGGGTTGGCCTTCACGTC
>CAUJFL010000105.1 GCA_963169165.1 Myxococcota bacterium
GCGCCCGCTGCTCGACAAGCCCGGCACGTGGGACCACCTCACGTGGGCGGCGCTCGGGTTCAAGATCGAGCACGAGCACTCGTTCAGCTTCGCGTTCGAGAGCGAGAACCACGTCGACCACGCGAGCTTCCGCGCGCGCGCACACGGCGATCTCGACGGCGACGGCGAGCGCTCGACGTTCGTCTTGACGGGCGAGATGGCGCCGAGCGGCGCGACGCGCGTCGTCCCGGGGCTCTACGTCGATCGCGAGGTCGAGTAGGCGCGCGCGGTCGACCACGCGAGCGCCGCCGCGACCGTGAGCCACGCCCCGAGCAGCGCCCAAGGTAGGCGGAACACCGCGTCGATCTCGTGGCGGCCCGCGCCCACCGGCACGGCGACGAAGCCCGGGACCACGTTCAGGTGCGCTCGCTCGGCGCCGTCGACGCGCACGCGCCAGAACGGATGCGCCGTCACCCGGAGGACGACGACCGTGCTTCCCTGAGCGTCGACGGTGGCGGCGAGCGCGCCTGGTCCGCCCTCGCGCTCGACGACGGACGCTTCGAGCGCGCACGGCTCGACCGGAGCGTCGCCGACCACGACGAGGTGCCTGGGGGCGTCGAGGAGCTCGCGCAGGCGCGCCTTCAGCTTCGGCTGCAGCGTCGCGTCGTCCGCCCAGGCCTCGCGCACGCAGCCCACGCCGACGAGATCTCGGCCGCCTTCGCGCTCCCACAGCGTCGCGTGCGCGCTGGAACGCCGCGCGAGGAAGGCGCCCGCGGGCGGCTCGTCGTGGGCGGCGAGCACCCACCGGACGCCGAGCGTGTCCGCGCGCCGATCGGCGCCGGGCTCCGTGATGGCGATCTGGTGGAACGCGCGGAAGTGGTCACCGACGTGCGCGCCCGCTGACGAGGAGGTCGCGATCGGCACGCCGCTCGTGGCGTCGAAGCCCCACGCGTACGCGCAGTCGCAGAGGACGCTGCGCTCCTCGAAGTGCAGGCGCCCGCCGCGGAGCGCAGCGAGCCAGCTCGCGACCTCGGCGGCCTCGGCGCCGTCCCAGGGGCACGCTGTCGTGGCGGCGCGCTCTCTCGCGAGACGTCGCAGCGCGGGCCAGCCGTCGACGACGGACCACGCCACGAGCGCGGTGGTCAACGAGGCGGCCCAGGCGCGCGCGCGCGAGCGCGTGGTGACGCGAGCGAGCGCGCGCGACAGGCTCCGCGCCGCCACCGCCGCGCCCCAGGCAGCGAGCGCCGACCCGAGCAGCGGGAACATCGCGAGCACCCGCATCGGCTGCGCGAACGTGAGGAGCGCCTGCCCCGCGCGCCCGAGGCGAGGCAGCGAGGGGCCGAGCGCCGTCAGCGTGACGACGACGGCGGTCGACGCGAGGAGCGCGCGCGCCGCCGGGTGACGCGCCCGAGCGAGCGCGAGCACGAGCGATCCGGCGGCGATCGCGGTGAGCCAGGGATCGCGCGCGTCATCGAGCAGCCGCCCGTCGAGGAACCAGTCCTCGAACCGGGACGTGCCGAACCCGACGATGTGCCAGGGCATCAGATCGGGCCAGCCGAACGGATAGCGCAGCGTCGCGAGCCCTGGCCCGTACGTCACGGCGCCGAGCGCGGCCGCGGCCCACGTCGCCCGCGCGGCGCGGCGGAGCGGCGCTCGATCGGCGAGCGCGAGCGCCGCCGTCCACGTGACGATCAGCGCGGCCGCCGCGATCTGCGGGTGCGCCGCCATCAGCGCGGCGCCGACGAGCTCGAGCGGCAGCCGCGACCGCGGCACGAGCACACCGCCCGCGAGCAGCACGGCGAGCGGCGTCGCGACGACCTGCGAGAGCACGCCGTTGTCGAGGAACGCCCCGACGCCCCCGGTGATGGGCGGACTCGACGACACCGCCGCGAGGAACGTCGCCGCCGCCGCCGCCGCGACCCGCGACCCCGTCGCGCGCCCGGCGAACCAGCCCGCGAGGAGCGCGGAGGCCGCGCAGCAGGAGAGGCCGAGCATCGACGTCGCCTGCGCCGCGGACAGGCCGAGCTTCATCAGGCAGGCGTCGAGCGCCCAGCCGAGCGCCGGGTAGTGCAGCGCGAGCGGGAACCCTCCCTGGTACGCGTCGAGGTACCCGTGCTGCGCCCCGCGCGTCGCCCACGCGTGCGCGATGATCGCGTGCGAGCGCGCGTCGCCCGCGAGCGGCGCATGTCGCTCGACGACGCTCGGCCAGAGGCGCGAGAGCGGCGCGAGGCCGCCCGCCGTCCCCGCGAGCGACGCGAGCAGGACGCCGACCGGTCCCGCCGCCTGCGGCCCCGCGCTCACCCGCGCGCCGCGCCCGAGCCACGCGAGCGCAGCGCCGAGGATCAGCGCGGCGAGGAGCACGGCGCCACCCGGCGGAACCTCGCGAACAACGCCCACGAGGTCCGGGTGCGCACTTGCTCGACCAGGCGCATGCCCGGGCCCGCGTCGAGGCGCGCGAGCCGCTCCCCGTCGAACTTGGACGGATGGATGTCCCTGCGCGAGAACCCGTCGCGCCGCGCCACCCACTCGAGCGCCGTCCGCTCCAAGAGGGGCAACAGCCACGGCGCGCCGTAGTTCGGCGTCGTCAACGCCAGCTCGCCGCCGACCCGCACCCGCGACGCGAGCGCCGCCGCGAAGCGCGCAGGATCATCGACGTGCTCGATCACCTCCTTCGCGACGACGAGGTCGAGGTCGCGCGGCTCGGCGGGCAGCTCGTAGGGACCGGGGCAGAGCGAGATGCGCGACGCTCGCCACGGGTAGCGCTCCTTGCACGCCTCGACGGCGCGCGCGTCGAGATCGCACGCGTACTGGTCGGCGCCGAGCGGCGCGCCCTCGATCACCGGCGCGAGCCCCGCCCCCACGATGAGCACGCGCGACGACGGGCCGAAGCGCTCGACCGCCGCGAGCACCAGCTGATCGAGCTCGCGGTGGTAGAGCGACCAGGGCAGGCGCAGGCGCCGCTCGTGGTTCGAGAAATACGCCGCGTCGTGCGGTGACCCCTCGCTCACGCGCCGGACCGTGGGGTGCGGCAGAGGATGAGGTATTCGCCCGGATCGTCGCTCGTGGGCGCGAGCGAGCCGAGCGCGTCGACGAGCTTTCGGACGACGTCGACGCCGACCGGGCGCAGCCACGGCGCGATCACCCAGCGCCCTGTCAATCGCTTCGTCAGCAGGCCGAGCAGGCTCGGGTAGAGCAGCACGTCGAACGCCCACGACGTGTCGCGGCCGACGATCGACGACACCTGCACGTCCTCGAACCCCGCGGCGAGGAGGCGCGCCGTCCACCCCGCCTCGTCGTAGAGGTGCACGTGGTGAAAGACGCGGTCGAGCGTGTCGCCGTACGCGCGCGCGAGCCCCGCGAGCCCAGCCTTGCGCAGCGCCTCCACGACGAGCAGCCGCCGCGTCCAGTCGGGCGTGGGGACGATCAGCGCGAACGGCGCGCCTGGGCGCAGCGCGCCGCGGATGTTGCGCAGCGCGCCCGCGAGATCGGGGACGTGCTCGAGGCTGCAGTTCGCGATCGAGCTGCCGAAGAACCCCTGCGGCAGCTGCACGTCGCAGATGTTCCCGCAGAGCAGGGTGCCGTACGACGAGGTCGCCTGCGCGCGCTGGACCTCGGTCGGGTTGATGTCGATGCCCCACGCCGCGCGGTCGGGGTAGGCGAGGCGCGCGAACAGGCCGTCGCCGCAGCCGACGTCCAGGATGGGTGCGGGCAGATCGAGCGGGCGCACCGCCGCGAGCCGCACGCACTCCCGCAGCGCGAGCGCCGCCGGGGCGAAGGAGAAGTACGCGGCGAAGTCGTCAGGATCGAGGGGCAGCTCGCGTCGCACGAGGGGCGCATCCTCGGGCGCGAGGGCGCGCGCCGTCAACCCGTGACTCTAGTCGTGCACGACGACGAGCGATCCCGGCAGCTCGGCCGAGGAGTACATCCCGAACCAGCCCTTCGGCGGCTGCGGGTCCGACCAGAAGAACAGGCGCTTCGCGTCGAGGGGCGCGAGGTTGATGCACCCGTGGCTCATCTGGCGACCGAAGCTGTCGTGCCAGAACGCGCCGTGCAGCGCGTACGATTCGTGGAAATACATCACGTACGGGACGTCCTCGATCGAGTACGGCAGGTCGCCTGCGGCCGCGCCGTCG
>CAUJFL010000106.1 GCA_963169165.1 Myxococcota bacterium
ACGCCGAGCTGGCGCGGCGCAAGAAACGCGAGGCGCTGAAGCTGATCTCGTCCGACGAGGCAGACGAGCTCGATCTGCGGAGGTTTCGCCGCGAGGTCAGGGCGCTGAGGTCGCTCGATCATCCGCACGTCGTCCGCTGCCTCGACGCGGGAGAGTCGAAGGATCGTCCGTACCTCGTGATGCCGAAGCTCATGGGACACTCGCTCGCCGACGAGCTGGCGGCGGGCCCGCTCGAGCCGCTTCTGGCCGCGCGCCTGCTCCGCGACGCGGCCCGCGGCGTGGCGGCGGCGCACGCGGCGGGCATCGTCCATCGCGACCTCAAGCCATCGAACCTGTTCTTGCATCGGGACGGAGACCGGCTGCTCGTCAAGGTGCTCGACTTCGGGATAGCGAAGCGCACCACGCTCGACGCGACGGCGAACGACGACCTCACCAGCTCGAACACTCGCCTCGGGACCATCCGCTATTGTCCGCCCGAGCAGACGCGCGATCCCAGCGGGGTCGACGCTCGCGCCGACGTCTGGTCACTCGGGATGACGCTGTTCGAGTCCCTCGCTGGCGCTCACCCGTGGGCCGACCTCAACGAATACCAGGTGATCAGCGAGCTCGTCGCGGGCAGGGCGCCGACGTCGCTACCGGAGACCGTGGCTCCCGAGGCGCTGCGAGCGTGCGTGTCGGACGCGCTCGTCGCCGATCCTGCGGCTCGACTCCGCACGGCAGAAGAGCTCGCGACGAGGCTCACACTGTTCTGCGGCGACGAGGCCATCGCGTGGTCCGACCTGCCCGTGCGCCCGGCGCGTCAGCGCGCCGTCGCCGCCACGCGCGTTCACGCGCGAACGACCGAGCCGACGAGACGTGGCTGGACGATCGGCGCCCTGACTGTCGGCACCGCGGCGATCGTGCTCGCGCTGGGCACCGCGTGGAGAGGCCGGCGAGTCGACGCCGCGCCGACGGCCGAGCGGGCCGCGCTCCAGACCTCCTCGGCGCCGACCGCCGCGGCGCCGCCCCCTTCATCGGGCGTTGCGCCCTCGCAACCATCGATCTCGCCGCCCCCGAGCGCCAGCGTGAGGCGCGGTGCGCCGCGCGCGGAGCCCGCGCCGAGCGTCAAGGCGAGCGCGGCGTCACAACCCTCTGCCGCACCCAAGGCCCCCGTGCCGGTCGCGACCGTGAACGTCTTCGAGTGAGACGGCAGCCAGACAGGCGCTCGCGCCGATCGCGATGGTCACCATCGCCGCACGAACCGTTGCACCAGCGCAACGATGACCAGCGACACCCAGACGGCCGGCGCCGCGCCGGGCGGTGGCGCGTGCGTCGCGCAGCCGCCCGGCTCCTCCCTGGGCGTCGACTGGGCGACGACGCACTGCCCCGACGCCGCGCAGCGAGTCCCCTCGGCGCAGTCGAGCGCGGTGCGACACTGCGTCAGGCACGCGCCATCGGCACAGCGATACGCGCCGCAGCTCTCGCTCGCGCCCGACGGATCGACGGTCGCGGTGCCCGACGCATCGCACACGCGCGAGAACGCTCGCGGGACGCAGCGAGCGTCGGCGCAGCGGTGGGTCGACTGACACTCGGAGTCGTCGCGGCACGAGGTCAAGCAGGCGTCGCCGCGACAAGCGAGCCCGCCGTCGCACAGCGCCGCGCTCGACGCGCACGAGCCCGCGGCGTCGCAAGCGTGCGTGATCCGGCGCGAGCCGTCGCACGTGGCCGCGCCGCACGAGACGGTCGGGCCCTGGTACGCGCACGAGCCGGCTCCGTCGCACAGGCCCGTGTGGCCGCAGCTCGCCGACGCATCCGACGCGCACTCGTCGTCGGGATCGCGTCCCGCCGTGACGGGCCCGCACCTCCCATCACCCAGCGCGTCGCCTCGCTTCGCGTCGGTGCACGCAGAGCACGCCTCGGCGCAAGCCGTCTCGCAGCAGACGCCGTCGACGCACGCGCCCGTCGAGCACTCGGTGGACATCGAGCAAGACTCTCCGCGCGGGAGGCGGCGCAGCAGCTCGACGGTCTTCGTCGGGCCCGCCGCGGTCACGCCGCCGACCACCAGCACCGAGCCGTCGCCGAGCGTGTGCACGCTCGGGTCGCGACGAGCGACGGACATCGGCGGCAGCGCGGTGAACGGCGCGCCAGCGCGAGACAGCTCGACCGAGGACAGGAACACGCCGTCGAGGCCGCCGAGCACCACGACCGAGTCGCCCGCCCAGCTCACCGCGCGCGCGCCGACGCGTGCCGCAGCAAGACCGGGCGCGTTGGACCATGTGCCCGCCACCGGATCGAAGCGCTCGGCCGTCGCGAGCGCGCCCGCCGAGCCGCTCGACCACCCCCCCGCCACGACGACGGCCCCGCCCGCCTCTCGCGCCGCGGCGTGATAGGCGCGCGGGGCGCTCATGGTCCCCGCCGCCGACCACGCCTCGGACTGGGGCGACCAGATCTCGGTGATCGCGGTCGCCACGCCCTCGCCCTTCGTGGCGTAGCCGCCCGTCACCAGCACGCGCCCGTCGGCGAGCAGCGTCGCGGTGTGGTGCACGCGCGCGAGCTTCATCGGCGACAGCTCGCTCCACACATCCGACTCCGGATCATAGACGAATGTGCTCGCGGTCGGCCCGCCCTGCCCGTCCACATGGCCCCCGAAGACGAGCACCCGTCCATCGAGCAGCGGGATAGCCGAGTGATCCCAGCGCTTCCCGAGCTCGGTGCTCGACGCGACGTACTGCCCCGCGCCGCACGTCGGCTTGGAGAGCCTCAGCGACCGAGTGGGCGTCGGGAGCGAACCCATGGTTCGGCCTCCGACGACGAGCAGCGAGCCATCCTCGAGCGTGAGCGCGGTCGCCCCCACGCGGGGCTCTGGCAGAGGGGGCAGCGCGCACGTCGCTGTCGTGGCGAGGTCGAGCAGCTCGGCGGTGGCGAGCGGATCGCTCGCGCCGTAGCCCCCGATGAGCGCGACCAAGCCGGGAGAGACCTCGGCCACCCCGGGCTCGGAGCGGCTCATCTGGAGAGGGAACGCGCGCCACGCGGGCATCGACCCCCGAGCGTAGGACGAGCCCGCGCGCACGTCAGCGCCGTTGAGCCGCGCGTCCTCTACGCGTAACGTGTGACCCCGATGCGATTGCGCGACGCGCTCGTGGTCACGCTCCTCTCTGCAGCCTGCACGACCACCGAGGGGGACGAGCCCGGCGCCGCGCGCGCCACGGTCTCGAGCGCCGGCGCCAGCGCGGCCAGCGGCGCCGCTGGGAAGCCGGGGCGCCCGGCAGCGGGCAACGGCGGAGCTCCGTCGGCGGGGGCGAGCGGCGCCCCTCTCGCCGGAGCTTCCGGTGCCACGAACGGCGGTCATGGGGGCGGGTCTGTCGCCGGCGGCTCGGGCGCGGCGGGCGGTGGCGCCGCGGGCAGCGCAGGGACCACTCACGCCGGCGGAAGCGGGAGCGCGGGCGCGGCGGGGAGCGGCAACGCGGGCGCGGCGGGGAGCAGCAACGCGGGCGCGGCCGGCGCGACCTGCGGCGTGCCCAACCCGCTCGGCTGGGTCGCGACGACGCCGCTCTCGTTCGAGGGTCCGATGGCGGCGGCGCTGGGCGGCCGCGTTCACGCCTTTCAGGGCTTGGCGCACGCCGTGTGGTCTCCGGCCGACGCTACTTGGCAGTCGCTCGCGCCCTCTCCCAAGTTCGTCGACGCGGTGGTCACTCACCAGGACCGCCTCGTCGTCGTCATGGATAGCGGCGCGGTGTGGACCTCGGACGCGACCGGCGAGTCACTGTCCGACACCTCCTTCGTCCTGCCAAACCCTCGGCGCGTGTGGCTGACGTCCACGCCGTTGGGTGTGGTTCGAGTTGGCATGCTCTTCAAGGATCGAAAGTCAGATTTGTTCGATCCAACGACGGGTGAGCGACGCGACTTGCCCGAGGTCCCCTTCACGCTCGACGTCGACGGCGCGGCGTCGACAGGCACGACGCTCTACGCGATGGGCGACGATGATCTCGCGACCACCCGCCTCGCAGCGCTCGAGCTGTCGTCGAGTCAACCCACCTGGACGATGAAGGCGACGCTCACTCCCAGACAGCCTTCAGCGACCCCGCTGGTCATCGACGGCGTGCTCTGGCGCTTCGGGGGCGCGTTCGGCCAATCGGGCGCGGACACGACGGCGCTCTTCGACCCGGTCGCCAACCGGTGGTGCGAGGGCCCCGCGCTACCTGTCGGGGTCACCCGCCCCGCGGTGGTGAGGCTCGGCGCGGAGGTCGTCTTGCTCGGCGGCCACGACTCGCTCACCCAGCTCCACGGCGTCTTTCGCGCGAAGCTGCCATGAGCGACACGAAGACCCACCGCTCGCCGGCCCGACGCGCGGCCCGCGGGGGCGCGTCGCTCCGCGTGGCCCACCCATCGATCTCGGTGGTCGAGCTGCGCGCGCGCGGTGAGCAGCCCCTGGGACGCGAGCAGCTCTGCGCGAGGGACGACGAGATCTCGACGCGGCACGCCCAGATCACCGCGGACGCGGACGGTTACTCGATCGTCGATCTACGCTCGCGAAACGGCACGTTCGTCCAGGGCGCGCGGCTCGAACCAGGGCGCGCTCTTCGCCTCGTCGACGGCGACATCCTCCGCTTCGGCGCGACGCTCGCGGTGTTTCGCTCTGGCGCGCTCCCGCCGCCTTGTCCACCTACCAAGAACCACGGAGGCCCGTTCGGCCAGGCCGCGCTCGAGCAGCAGCTCCGCGCGCTCGCGCGCCTCCCCGAGCTCCGCTTCGTCCTCGTGCGCGGCGAGACCGGCGCGGGCAAGGAAGACGCGGCGCGCCAGATCGCCGCGCGCCTGCGCCCGCGCGGCCCGCTCGTCGTGACCAACGTCGCGCAGCTCGGGCCCAGCACCTTTCACTCTGAGCTGTTCGGTCACGCGCGCGGGTCCTACACCTCGGCGCACACCGCGCACCGCGGGCTCTTGCTGGACGCGGGCGCGGGCGCGATCGTGCTGGACGAGCTCGCGGAGCTGACGCTCGAGCAGCAGGTCGTCATGCTCCGCGCGATCGAGAACGCCGAGCTGACGCCGGTGGGCGGAGACCCGACGCGGCACGGCGCGCTGATCATCGGCACGACCAACCGGGACCTCGAGGTGGCCGTCGCGACGGGGGCGCTGCGCGCCGACTTCGCCGCGCGCCTCAAGGCGGCCGTCGTGCGGCTCGCGCCGTTGCGAGAGCGGGCCGAGGACATCCCGTCGATCGCGGTCGCGCTGGCGGCCAGGGTCGGCATCGAGCTCGACGCCGAGGTCGAGGCGCTCGAGCACCTGATGCGCCTGCCGCTCCTCGAGAACGCCCGCGAGCTCGCGCGGATCGTGGCCTCGGCGAGCGACGTCGACGGGCGCCTCCACCAGCGTGACGTCGGGCGCCTCGCGGGGCCGCCCCCTGCGCTGGATCTCTCTCGCGTGCACGACGGCGCGTACGCGTCGGACCGCGCGCTCGCGAGGGCCGCGGGCATCTCGCGCCGTCAGGCGATGAAGGTGAAGCGCGCGCCTCGATGACGCCGCCAGGTCACGAGAGCGAGCCGCGCGTCGGAAATCGCAGCAGCGACAGCGCCGTGCCCGCGCCGAACAGCGCGAGCGAGTGAAGCTGCGGTCCCCCGAGCCGACCGATCACGAACCCGAAGATCGACACCGACTCGGACAGCGCGAGGCTCAGGATGAACGGCGTCATGAACAGCTGCACACGCGGCGCGAGCTGCGCGTCGGTCACCACCCCCTCGATGGGCTTGCCTCGCGCGGCGACGGCCTGGGCGTACAGACGACGGGGTAGCACCAGCGACACCACGGCCAGCGACGCGGCGACCGCGGTGAGCGCGAGGACCGTGCTCTCTGGCGGCGCGGGCGGCGGGGGCGTCGAGCCGCGCAGGTGGTGGTCGATGCCGGCGAGCGTCACCGTCGAGATCGCCATCGCGCCCCACAGCGTGCGAAGGGTCATGAGCTGCGCGTCGAGCGACACTGATTTCATCGTCCGGCCAGCCTAATGCCAAACGTGCCCGGGCGACCAACGGCGTCCGCGCGGGCCTCGACACGCAGCCATGGTAAGCCTGCGCGCGCTCCAGATGGGTCGCGCCCGCGCAGCCACGCTCGCCGTCACTCTGCCGCTCATCACGCTCGCCGGTTGTGGTGGACGCCCGAGCTCTTCGTCGCAGGCGCCCGGCGTCGCCGCGCCGCGCGCGTCGGGGCGCGCGGCGCCGACCGTGCCCGCGGGAGCGCCAGCCGTCGTCTCCTCCGAGCGGCCCGGCGGCGCGACGCCCGATGACGAGACGACCAGGTTCGTGCTCGACGTGCTGGCGCGCGGCCCGATGGTGCCGAGCTTTCGTCATGACGGGCCGCTGTGGGAGCAGGCGACGCGCGCCAGAGAGATCGCGCGCCGGGGGGCGCAGCTCCGCCGGCAGGTCGAGTCGCCCGAGTTCGCCGCGCGGTACCGGGCGTTCCGCGAAGAGCAGGCCCGCGGCGACGAGCTCCCCCGCCCGCGGGCCTCGCGTGAGCTCCAGGACGAGAGCGTCTCGAAGCACGAGGTGTCGCTCGCCGCGCTGAAGAAGGCGCTCGAGGATCCCGACATGACCGCTCCTCAGCGCTCCGCGTTCACGAGCTTGCGCGTGGCGGTCGAGCGCGCGCTCGCCGACACCAAGGCCCACCCCGAGCGGTTCGACGAGCTCGCCCGGCTCGAGGCCGAGGAGGCGCAGCGGCTGGAGCGGCAGCAGCAGATGAAGCGCGCCGAGGTCCTGGCTCGCCTCCCCGAGGATCATCGAAGGCTGGTGCTCACGCGCCTCGAGCAAGTCCTGGAGCAGACCGCCGACGTCGCGTTCGACGCCACGCTCGTCGAGGCGGCCGGACGCCGCCGCTTCGCGGATCCCGAGCTCGAGGCGAAGGGCGCGGTGTGGAAGGCCGGGTTCCGCGCGGGGCGCCCCGCGCTCACCGCGGCGCGGGCGCTCGCGTCGGCGTGGATCGCCGACCTGAGGCGCGCGGGCGTCGAGCCCGTCAGGTCGCGCTGAGCGCGCTCACGCGGCCACGCGCGAGACCGTACAGAGCCACGGCTGCTGCTCACGCGGCAGCCCGTCGGGCCGATAATAGTGGCGCTCGACGGCGAACCCGGCGCGCTCGAGGTGCGCGGTCCAGCCCGCGAGCTCGTGGTACGCGGCCCAGCGATCTCCCTGAAAGCCCTCGCCGCCATCCCCCCGCGGGTTCGACGCGAACAGCACGCCGCGCGGGCGGAGCGCCGCCCGCAGCTCACCGAGGACGCGCGGCAGCTCGGTCGACGGGACATGGAACAACGACGCGTTCGCGAACACGCCGTCGAACCGCGCGCGCGGCAGCGACAGCTCGAGGAAGCTCTGATGCCACACCTCGCACCGCGCGTACTCGCGCGCCATCGCGACGAACGACGCCGTGCCGTCGAGGCCCACCGGACGATGCCCGCGCTGCGTGAGCGCCAGCAGATCTCGTCCAGGCCCGCACCCGAAATCGAGCACGTCGAACGGCGGCTCGCCCTCGATCGCCGACAGCAGCGCGTCGAGGTTCTGCGAGACGTCGTGCGTGCGCGTACCCTCCCAGAACCGCTCGGCCGTCTGCTCGTAGTGCGCGAGCGTCCTGTGCGCCTTCGCGCGCGCGGGCCACTCGTCAGTCAACCGCGCACCAGATCCTGAGCACGACCGCGCCAGGCTCGAGCAGCTTCGCGTCGATGCGTCGGATGCGCGTGAGCGGCCCCGGCAGGCGGTGCGCGAGCCGCTCGCGCACGAACGCGCGGCGCTCGGCGTCGGACGATCGCAAGGAGAGCTTGGACTCCTCGACGACGAACGTCCGCAGCTCGAGCGCGTCGCCGAGCGGGTGCGTCTTGCGCTCGGTCGGCCTGCGCGGCCCCTCGAGCTCTTCATCGATCGCGGCGAGCGACTCTCTCCCGAGCTTGCCCTCGCGGATCTCGATCTCGGGCGCCGACAGCTGGCGCTTCGCGGAGCGCCCCGCGCGCCCGCGCTCGTCGAAGCTCACGGTGGTCAGCGGCGCGCGCGGCCACGGCTCCGACGCGAGATCGCTCTCGATCTCGGCGAGCGTGCTGCGGCCGAGGCCGGCCTCGCCGTAGGTGATCTCGGGGCCGCTCTGCGGACGGACGGGGCGCTTGTTGGGCGGGCGAAGCTTCGGTTGCACGGGGCCTCGAACTATCGCAAAGACCCGCCGCGATGGCCATCGATGACGCACGCTTCGATCAACTCGCCGAGCGGACCCTCGGCGCGCTCGTCTCCGCGCTCGATCTCGAGGACGGCGTCGAGGCCGAGCTGTCGATGGGCGTGCTGACGATCTCGTTCGACGCCGGCGGGCCCCCGTTCGTCGTCAACAGCCACCGCGCCGCGCGCCAGATCTGGATGGCCGCCGACCGCACCGCATGGCACTTCGATCCCGACGACGACGGCGCGCGCTGGCTCGCGTCGAAGCCGCCGCGCGACGAGCTGCGCGACGCGCTGTCCGCGGCGCTGTCACGACGCCTCGCCCGTCCGGTCACGCTCGGATGAACCGCGCGTTGTCACGGCGCCAACCAAGTTGACGCAGCCCTCGCGAACGGGTCCGACCTTTCTCCAATTTTCTCGCTGGAACGGTGATTGCTCTCGCCTCGACGTCGACCGTTGACCTGGGTCGGCCGGAGCGGGTAGTTTCCGCCCGATCAAGTCCGACCCTGCCGGGGTCGAAGGAGCCACCATGAATCGTCCTCTTCTCGGCCGTCGCGTCACGCCCATGCTCTCCCTCGGCGCGCTCGCCAGCGCGTCGCTGTTCTCCCAGGCATGCCTCGACCGCCCGATCGCGCCGTCGTCACCGCGCACCAGCAACACGGTGACCGAGAAGGTCGACGAGAAGGTCGTCGACAAGATCGACCTCTTGTTCGTCGTCGACAACTCGGCGTCGATGCTCGACAAGCAGAAGATCCTGGCCAAGGCGGTGCCCGACCTCGTCGATCGCCTGATCAACCCGACCTGCATCGACAGCAAGACCAAGGCGCCGGTCTCGCCGCAGCCCACGAGCCCCATCGACAAGTGCCCCGCGGGGGCCGAGCGCGAGTTCAACCCGATCGACGACATCCACATCGGCATCGTGTCATCGAGCCTCGGCGGCCACGGCTCGACGCTCTGCGCGGACCTCGCCAAGGGCCAGGACGACAAGGGGCGCCTCGTCACGCGCAAGGCCACCAACCTCTGGGCGGACACCAGCTTCTTCTTCTGGGATCCCACGCAGAAGAAGGCGCCGATGGGCAAGGCGCCCGGGCTCGCCGACGCCAACGTGCTGAAGACGTCGTTCACCGAGGCGATCAAGGGCGTCGACCAGACGGGCTGCGGCTTCGAGGCCACGCTCGAGTCGATGTACCGCTTCTTGATCGAGCCGAACCCGCCGGCCGCGATCACCCGCGACCCCGCCGCGGCGCTCGACACCCCCGCGACGGTCGACGGGACCGACACCACGATCCTCCAGCAGCGCGCCGACTTCCTGCGTCCCGACTCGCTGGTGGCCATCGTCACGCTCTCCGACGAGAACGACTGCTCGGTCATCGACGGCAAGATCCCGGACCAGGTCTGCAACAACCCCAAGTTCGACGAGAACGGCATCGCCGTCGAGTGTCAGGGCGCCTGGGAGGCCTGGCCTGCCGAGTCGGGCGTGACCTCACACTTCCCTGCCAACTATCTCGTGACCACGCAGACGGCCGTGAAATCTGGCACGAACGCCTGCAAGACCAACCCCAACGATCCCGCCTGCACCAGCTGCTACTACAAGCAAGACGGCGAGGACGGCTGCGGCTTCGTCCCGAAAGAGGACGACTACGTCGGCCTTCGTTGCTGGGACCAGAAGCAGCGCTTCGGCGTCGACATGCTCTACCCGGTGCAGAAATATGCTCAGGGGCTCGGCAACGCGACGTTCGTCTACGACCGCAACGGCTACAAGGTGCCCAACCCGCTGTACAAGGACGGCAAGCGCACGCCGTCCCTCGTGTTCTTCGCCGGCATCGTCGGCGTCCCCTGGCAGGATCTCGCGAAGAAGGGCACCGACGGCAAGCCCGACCTGAAGCTCGGCTACGCGACGCCCAACGCCGAGATGTACGAGCGGGTGCTCGGCGATCCGTCCGCGAGCCCGCCGAGGCCCCCCCAGGATCCGCTGATGCTCGAGGCCGTGACGTCGCGCTTCAAGGCGGGCCTCACGCACCCGGTGACCGGCGAGGCGCTCGAGGACGGCAAGTGGAACAGCGTCAACGGCAGCGAGTACGAGTCCTACAAGCAGGACCTGATGTTCGCCTGCGTGTTCCCGCTCCCCAAGGACGAGGTCGACGCGCAGAACTGCCTCACGGGCGCCTGCGCCGACTGCCAGGATCCCAACACCACTGACAACAACGCGCTCCGCAAGGATCCTTCGGCGACCAAGCCGCCCGCCAAGGACTCGAAGAACCCGCTCTGCGCGCCCCCGGTCGACGCGGCCAACCCCTCGGGCCCCGCACAGTACGGCGTCTACGAAGGCAAGCAGTACCGCGCGAAGGCCTACCCCGGCACGCGCTTCCTCGATCTGATGCAGCGCTTCGGCGGCAACTCGATCCCCGCGTCGATCTGCGCCTCCAACGTCACCGATCCGAGCGCCCCCGACTTCGGCTACCGGCCCGCCGTCGCGACGATCGTCGATCGCCTGAAGGACCAGCTGAAGCCCAAGTGCCTGCCTCGCCAGCTCGAGGCCAACGCCGACGGCTCGACCCCCTGCCTCATCATCGACGCGCAGCTTCGCAAGCCCGAGGCCGGACAGAAGGCGGACTACACCCCGACCGACGTCGCCGAGTGTCGAAAGTGCGCTGACACCCAGCGCCGCCGCAAGCTCGATCCCAGCATCGAGGCCAACCTCACCGGCGACGTGAAGAACTACGAGTGTCTGTGCGAGGTGCTGCAGCTCACCGGCCCCGCCCTCGACACCTGCCAGGGGGATCCGGGCGCCACCAGCACCGCGAGCGGCAACGGCGGCTGGTGCTATGTCGACCCGGCGAGCGGCGCGCCCAAGAAGCCCGAGCTCGTCGCCGGCGCCGAGCAGATCGTCGCCCCCTGCGGCACGGGCAGCAACGCTCACACCATTCGCTTCCTCGACGCCAACACGCAGAACACCTCGCTGTTCATCACGTGCCTCGGCGCCGCGTCCGGCACGACGAAGCAGTCGTCGGGCTCGAGCGCGGGCGGCTCGTCCAGCGCGGGCGGCGCGTCCAGCGCGGCCGGCTCGTCGGGCGCCGGCGGCTGATCCGCACGCACAGCTGAGCGGCTCGGAGAGGGCGCGCGGACGAAGAGTCCACGCGCCCTCTCGCCATTTGGCGCGCCGTGAATCCGGTGGGCGTGCTCGCCGCGGCGCGCTATCAGTCGCGAGCATGCGCAACCTCCGCCAGAATATGAGCTTCTTCGCGCCTCTCTTCTTGCTCGCTGCGGCCTCGCTCGGCGCTTGCTCCAGCTCCGACTCCACGTCTGACGCGACCGGCCCCACGGGCTCGTCCGGCTCGTCCGGCTCGTCCGGCTCCTCGGCGGGCGGCGCGGGCGGAGGCACGTCGCAGACGGTCGACAAGGTCGATCTGCTGTTCGTCATCGACAATTCGGCCTCGATGCTCGACAAGCAGAAGGTCCTCGCGAAGGCGGTCCCTGACCTGCTCGAGCGCCTGGTGAACCCCCGCTGCATCGACAGCGCCACCAAGGCCCCCTCGCCCATCCAGCCGGGCAGCCCGCTCGCGGCGTGCGCGGCGGGGGCCGAGCGCGAGTTCAAGCCCCTCGACGACATCCACATCGCCATCATCTCGTCGAGCCTCGGCGGACACGGGACGAGCATGTGCTCGAGCTCCCCCGCACAGGACGACCACGCCCGCCTCGTCACGCGCGGCGCGACCAACCAGTGGGGCGACAGCGGCTTCTTCTTCTGGGACCCGACTCAAAAGAAGGCCCCCGCTGGCAAGCCGCCGGGGCTCGCGGACAGCAGCCTGCTCAAGTCCTCGTTCGCCGAGGCGGTGAAGGGCGTCGGCCAGACGGGCTGCGGCTTCGAGGCCACGCTCGAGTCCATGTACCGCTTCTTGCTCGAGCCGAACCCGCCCGAGTCGGTCACGCGCGATCCCGGCGCAACGCTCGACGAACCGGCAGAGGTCACCGGCACCGACAAGACAGTGTTGAAGCAGCGCGCCGACTTCTTGCGAAAAGACTCGCTGGTCGCCATCGTCGTGCTCTCCGACGAGAACGACTGCTCGATCATCGATGGGAGCCTGTCCCCGGACGTCTGCAACGATCCGAAGCTCGACGCGGGCGGCGCGCCGGTCGGGTGCAACACCGCGCGCGAGCCCTGGCCCGCCGATTGGGGTGTGAAGACCCCGTTCCCCGCCAACTACCTGGCCGCCAGCCAGATGCAACTCAAGGGCGGCACCAACGCATGCAAGACCAACCCCAACGATCCTGCCTGCACGAGCTGCTACTACAAGCCAGACGGCGTGGAAGGCTGCGGCTTCGTCCCGAAAGAGGACGACTACGTCGGCCTCCGATGCTGGAACCAGAAGCAACGCTTCGGCGTCGACATGCTCTACCCGGTGCAGAAGTACGCGCAGGGCCTCCGTAACCAGAGCTTCATCTACGACCGCGACGGCTACAAGGTGCCCAACCCGCTGTACAAGGACGGCCTGCGCACGCCGGATCTGGTCTTCTTCTCCGGGATCGTCGGCGTCCCCTGGCAAGATCTCGCGAAGAAGGGCGGCGATGGCAAGCCCAACCTCGACCTGGGCTACGCGACGCCCGACGACGCGATGTACGCCCGCGTGCTCGGCGAGCCCGCCGCCAGCCCGCCGAAGCCCCCTCAAGATCCGCTGATGCTCGAGGCCGTGACGTCGCGCTTCAAGCCGGGGCTCACGCACCCGGTCACCGGCGAGCCGCTCGAGGAAGGCAAGTGGAACAGCGTCAACGGCACCGACTACCAGTCCTACAAACAAGACCTGATGTTCGCCTGCGTGTTCGCGCTGCCGAAGGATGAGGTCGACGCGCAGAACTGTCTGAAGGGCGACTGCGCCGACTGCCAAAACCCAGACGACCCTGACTACAACGTGCTCCGCAAGGACCCGTCGGCGAAATCCCCCGCCGCGAAGGACTCGAAGAACCCCCTCTGCGCGCCCCCCGTCGACGCTGCCAACCCATCCGGGCCTGGTCAGTACGGCAAGTACGACGCCAAGCAGTACCGCGCGAAGGCTTACCCCGGGACACGCTTCCTCGACGTGATGAAGCGCTTCGGCGCCAACTCCGTCCCCGCGTCGATCTGCGCGCCCAACCTCACCGATCCCGCCCTCGCGAACTTTGGCTATCGCCCCGCCGTCGCGAGCCTCGTCGAGCGCATGAAGGGGCACCTCCCTCAGAAGTGAGGGCGCCGCGCGCAGCGATCTCGCCTTTCGCCTCGGTGGAGGTTCGGGTACAGCCTCCACCGACATGCGCGCCCACAGCCTCGCGTTCGCGATCTTCGTCGGCCTCCCGCTCGCCGCCGCCACGCCCTCGCTCGTCGGGTGCTCCAAGAAGGCGGAGGCCAAGACCTACGCGACCACGGGCGCCATCAAGAGCTTCTCGCCGGATCGCAAGCTCGTGAACATCCGTCACGAGGACATCCCCGACTACATGAAGGCGATGACGATGAGCTTCGAGGTGAAGAACCCGAAGCTCATCGAGGGGCTGTCGCCGGGCGACCAGGTGTCTTTCAAGTTCGCCGACGAGGACGGCCGCCGCGTGATCGTCGAGATCACGAAGAAGTGATGATCTTCGGCGCCTGGCACCAGCGGCAGCTCGGGGCGATCGTCGAGGCGATGCTCACCGACATCGACGACGGGGGCGCGCTCGCGCCGCCGTCGAGCGAGGTCACGCGGCTCGTCGTCGAAGATCTGTCCGACTGGCTGACCCACAGCCAGACCATGCCGACCGCGTTCAAGGCGCTGATCGCGCTGCTCGCGCTCTTGCCATGGTTCTTCGTGGGGCGGCTGGCGTCGGTCGCCGGGCTGCCGCTCGACGCGCGCATCACCTACCTCGAGCGCTTCGAGCGCACCAAGGTGGGGCCCCTGTCGATGGCGTTCATCGCGATGAAGGTGCCGCTCGTGATCTCGGCCTACGAGGTCCCGGAGAACCTCCGCGTGACCGGCTTCGATCGCGGCTTCACCGAGCGGCGCAGGCTGCCGGTGCACGGCGGGGCGCGATGACCGGCGAGATCCTCCACGGTCGCGAGCTCTCGGGGCCGCTCGAGGAGTCGGCCGACGTCGTCATCGTCGGCTCGGGCGCGGGCGGCGCGGTCGTCGCCGCGCAGCTCGCCGAGGACGGCAAGCGTGTCATCGTGCTCGAGGAGGGGCCCCACTACACGCCCGAGGAGGTCCGCGCGATGACGCCGTCGCAGGTCCTGCGGCGGATGTGGCGCGACGCGGGGATGTACGCCGCGCTCGGCGTCGGTCAGACCCCGGTCATCAGCCTCGCGATGGGCCGGAACGTCGGCGGCTCGTCGGTGCACACGGGCGGCGTGTGCTTCCGCATCCCCTCGAGCGTGCACCACGACTGGGTGAAGAACCACGGTCTGCCCGAGCTGTCCGAGGCGTCGCTCGAGGCCGCCTACCTCGACGTCGAGCGACGGGTCCACGTGGTCGAGGTGCAGCCGCACGAGCGCTCTCGGTCGACTCAGAAATTCGTCGACGGCGCGCGCGAGCTCGGGGTCGAGTTCAAGAACCTCCGCCGCAACACGGTCGACTGCGAGGGCAATTCACGCTGCAATTTCGGCTGTCCGAAGGGCGCGAAGATGTCGGTCGACCTGTCGTACCTGCCGGGCGCGATCGAGCGCGGCGTGCGCCTCGTGTCCGACGCGCAGGTCGAGCGCGTGCGGTTCGACGGCACCCGCGCGACGGGCGTCGAGGGCTGGCTCACGGGCCCGCCGGGCCACTACGGCGCGAAGAAGCACCGCTTCACCATCCACGCGAAGGTGGTCGTCATCGCGTGCGGCACCGTCCACACGCCCGAGGTCCTGCAGAACAGCGGCGTCCGCTCGAAGCACCTCGGCCGACACATCACGCTGCACCCCGCGTTTCGCATGGGCGGTCTCTTCGACGAGGCGCTCGATCCGTGGAACGGCGCGATGCAGAGCGCATACTCCGATCACTACGAGCGCGAGGGGATCACGTTCGTCGGCATGTACCCGCCGGTCAACGTCCTCTCGTCGGGGCTGCCCGGCGTGGGCCCGTCCCACCGCGCGATCGTCCGAAAGAACAGGATGATCGCGGTCCAGGGCGGGATGGTCCACGACGAGGGCGGCGGCGTGCTCCATTCGTCGCCGCTCGGCGGACGCGAGCCGCTCCTGACCTACGAGATGGTGCCGCGCGATCTCGCGCGCGTGCGTCGGGCGATCACGCTGCTCGGCGAGATGGCGTTCGCGGCGGGCGCGAAGGCGGTCATCCCGCCGATCTTCGGGCTCGATCCGATCACCTCGCGCTCCCAGCTGCGCGCGCTCGAGGCCTCTCCGCCCGACGCGCGCAAGATCGAGTGCATGGCGTTCCACCCGCTCGGGAGCGCGAAGATGTCCAACGATCCGCGCCGCGGCGTCACCGACGTCTGGGGCGCGGTCTACGGCGCGCGAGGCCTCTACGTCGTCGACGGCAGCGTGCTGCCCACCAGCATCGGCGTGAACTCCCAGGTGCCGATCATGAGCATGGCGACGCGCCTCGCGTGGGCGATGCGCGACCGCTGGTCGAGGATCAGCGCCTGACGGCTTCGGCTGTCTCCGCGCGGGCCATCAGCCGGTCACCGCGCGCCACGCGAACCACGCGCCCAGCGCGAGCAACGCGGCGCCGATGAGCCGCACCAGCCGGTCGAGCGCGCCCGCCGAGAGCGCCGCGCCGAAGCGCCGCAAGAGCGCGACCAAGAGCGAGAACCACGCGACGATCCCAGCGAGCGCGCCCGCCGCGAACGGCAGCGCCTCGGTCGGGCGCAGCGCGGGCACGAGGCCGCTCGAGACGACGACCGTGGTCGCCGCGCTCCACGTCGCGATGAAGGCGGGGTTGATGATCGTGACGCCGAAGCCGAGCGCCACCCCGCGCGTGAACGCGCCGCGCGCCTCGAACGACGCCGCCGCGGGCTTCGAGCGACGCCGCACGAAATGGAGCCCGAGCCCTGTCATAGTCAGCGCGCCGAGCGCGCGCGTGGCCGTCTGCAGGTGCGGGTAGCGCGTGAGCAGCGCCGCGAGCCCGAAGAACGCGGCGTAGGCGTACACCGCCTCGGCGACGGCGCCGCCGACCGCGACGCCGAGCGCGAGCCGAGACTCGCGCGTGCCGTGCGCGACGACGAGCAGCGAGATCGGCCCCGCCACCGGGATCGAGCCGACGAACCCCATCACCGCGCCGAGCAGCACCGCGAACACGAGCCGCGCCACGGTTCTCACGAATTTCTTCGCGACGCGACGCCCATCTCGGCTACCGGGTCACGCGGTGAGCACCGCGTCGCCGCGCCACGCCTACGTCGACGTGCTGCGCGCCGCGGCCTGCCTCGCGGTCGTCGCCTATCACCTGTCGCTCTACTGGCTGGGCGCGTGGCGCCTCGGTTTCGCCGAGACGTTCGCGCGGGCGTCTCCGCTGACGAAGCTCTTCGTCGCGCCGTCGCAGCTCGGGTTCCTGGGCGTCAGCCTCTTCCTCGTGCTGTCGGGCTTCTGTCTGCAGCTGTCGGTGCGTCCCGGCGAGCCGCTCGGCGCCGCGCGGTTCTTCTCGCGGCGCGCGTGGCGGACGCTGCCGCCCTACTTCGCGTCGCTCGCGCTCGTCTCGCTCTCGTCGCTGTGGCCCGCGCTCTCGTACGTGACGCTGCGCCCGGTGCGGCTGCGCGATGTCTGGACTCACGCGCTGATGCTCCACAACCTCTGGCCCGACACCGTGTGGACGATCAACGGCGTCTACTGGACGCTCGCGCTCGAGTGGCAGCTCTACCTCGTCTTTCCGCTGGCGGTCGCGGCGCTCAGGCGCGCCGGACCGAGGTTGTTCTTGTTTGGATCGTTCGCGCTCTCCCTCTCGTGGTACGCGGCGCTCCGCGCGCACCCCGCGACCGCGCGGCTCACCGGCGAACCGTACGCCATACTGTACGAGTCGGTGCCCGGTCGGTGGTTCGAGTTCGCGTCGGGCATGGTCGCCGCCGAGGTCGTGCGGCGTGGGCTGCGGGCGCCGCGCGCGTGGCTCGCCGTGGCCGCGACGCTGTGGATCCCCGCCGCGGCGTGGGTACACCTGGTCGACGTGTGGGCGTTCCCGTTCGACCGGCTCGTCTGCGGCGTGAGCTTCGGGTGCCTGCTCTGGCTCGCGTCGAGCGCGCGGACGGGGTGGTCTACCCGCCCAGCGCGGGGGCTCGCGTGGATCGGAGGGATCTCGTACAGCCTCTACCTCGTCCACCAGCCGCTCTTGATCGGCCTGTCCCCCTTCGCGGTCGCGCGCGGGGTCGACGTCGCGGCGGCGGCGGGGCTCCTGGTGGGCGTGCCCGTCTCGCTCGCCGTCGCGTGGGTGTTCTTCTCCCTGTTCGAGCGGCCGGTGCTCGCGCGCCTCGCGCGCGGCCGAACCCGCTGACCGCGCCCGGCACCTCGTGTACGATGCGGCCCGCCGAGGCTCGCCTTGCAGATCGACTTCTCCGCCCGCGAGATCACCGTCAAGCTCGTCTATTACGGCCCCGCGCTCTCGGGCAAGACCACCAACCTCCAGTCGTTGCACGATCAGAGCTCGGCCGAGACGCGCGGGCGCATGATGACGCTCGACACGCGCGACGACCGCACGCTGTTCTTCGACATGCTGCCGCTGACGTTCACGACCGAGGGCGGCTTCGCGGTCCGGGTGAAGCTCTTCACCGTCCCGGGTCAGGTCATCCACGAGTCGACGCGGCGCCTCGTGCTGTCGGGCGCGGACGGCGTCGCGTTCATCGCCGACTCCCGCAGCGCAGAGACGCAGAACAACGCCGCCGCGTTCCGCGATCTCAAGGCGAACCTCAAGGCAAACAACTACGAGCTGCGCGCGCTGCCGCTCGCCATCCAGTTCAACAAGCGCGATCTGCCCGACATCCGCACCGACGCCGAGCTGGCGGCGCAGGCGGCGCGCGGCAAGGAGCCCGTGTTCCGCGCGACGGCGGTCAAGCACGAGGGCGTCGTCGACACGTTCCTCGGCCTCTTGCACCTGACGCTCCGCTCGCTGGACAAGCAGAACGACCTGAGAGGAAAATTTGGTTTTGAGCGGCGTGCGTTCCTGTCGCAGGTGGCGGCGCGCTTCGGTGACGTGACGATCGAGCAGCACCTCGCCACCGCGCTGACGGCCCCCGGCGCCGAGCTGTCGCTCACGGAGGACGTATGATGCACGAGGGCCCGCGCTCGCCGACCGAGCCGCCGGCGATGGGCGTCGTTCGCCTCGAGGACCTCGTCGATCAGGCGGCCCTCGAGGAGCTCGCGACCTCGCTGCACGCCCTCTTCGGGCTCTCGGTGCGCTTCTTCGCGTCGGACGGCTCGCTGCTCGCGGACCGCGTGACCGAGCAGGTGCTCTGCCGCCACCTCCAGACCATCCCCGGCGCGCGCGCGCAATGCGCGAGGACGATCGACGTCGTCAAGCGGCTCGTGCCCGACGGCAAGACGGCGCCGCACCCGTGCTTCACCGGCGCCGAGTACCTCGTCGTCAACGTCACCTACGAGCAGCGGAGGCTGGGTCGCGCCGTGCTCGGGCCGTACCTGTCGCCCGAGGTGACCTCGCCGCCGCCGAGCCTCTTGCTCGTCGACGACAAGCTCGATCCCGCCGACGCCGAGGCGCTGTCGCCGAAGATGCCCCGCCTCACGCGCGAGCGCGCGGAGCTCATCGCGGCGCACGTCCAGACCTCGCTCGAGCTCATCCTGTTCTCGGGGCACAAGGCGTGGCTGACGTCGCAGATGCACGTGGCGTCGGTGACCGAGAGCTACCGCGTGCTCGAGGACAAGAACAAGCGGCTCGCCGACGCGGTCGATCGCCTGCGCGAGCTCGATCGCCTCAAATCCAACTTTCTCGCCACGGTGTCGCACGAGCTGCGCACGCCGCTCACGAGCATCATCGGCTACAGCGAGATGCTCACCGAGGGGATGGCGGGCGACCTCACGACCGAGCAGCGCGACTACATCGGGACCATCAGAGAGAAGGGCGAGCAGCTGCTGTCGCTGATCAAGAGCCTGCTCGATCTCTCCAAGCTGGAGAGCGGCACGATGGCGCTGCGCAAGGCCACGCTCGACGTCGCCGTCGTCACCGAGCAGGTCGTGAGCACGCTGCTGCCGACCGCGAAGAAGCGCGGCGTGGCGCTCGAGTCGACCGTGCCGAAGGGGCTCGCGCGGCTCCACGCAGACAGCGAGAAGCTGCGCCAGGTCCTGCTCAACCTCACCGAGAACGCGCTGAAATTCACGCCTGAAGGGGGCTCGGTGCGCCTCTCTGCCACGCTCGTGGCAGAGGACATCGACGACGACGGCATGGGCCTCGTGCTCGGCGCCGCGGCCGAGGAGCGCCTCGAGCTGCGGGTGGCCGACACCGGCATCGGCATCCCCGAGGCGGAGCGCGAGCGGGTGTTCGACGCGTTCTACCAGGTCGACTCGTCGTCGACGCGCGAGTACGGCGGCACCGGCCTGGGCCTCTCGATCGTCAAGCGCCTCGTCACGGCGCACGGCGGCTCGATCCGCATCGAGGCCAACACGCCGACCGGCACCGTCTTCGTGGTGTCGCTGCCGACCGCGCCGCCGTCGTCGTCGTGAGCGAGCACTCGCTCCTGGCGCGCCTGCCCGCGACGCTGGGCCCGCCGAGCGCGGGCTGCCGCGTCGGCATAGGCGACGACGCAGCGTGGCTCGACGGCGAGCTCGTGTGGACGGTCGATACGTTGATCGAGGGCGTCCACGCGCTGCCGTCGCGCTCGACGCTCGAGGACATGGCGTTTCGCGCGACGATGACGTCCGCGAGCGATCTCGCGGCGATGGGCGCGGCGCCGCTCTACGCGCTCGCGGCCGTCACGCTGCCGAACGAGCGCGCGTTCGAGGCCATCCGGCGAGGTCAGGAGCAGGCGCTCGCGCGGCTGGGCGCGCCGATCGTGGGCGGAAACCTCACGCGCGGCGGCGAGCTGTCGATCACGACCACCTGGCTCGGCCGCGCGACGAGGCCGCTCCTGCGGTC
Source organism: Myxococcota bacterium (assembly GCA_963169165.1). GTDB lineage: Bacteria > Myxococcota_A > Polyangia > Polyangiales > Polyangiaceae > JADLFU01. Next base: position 20,156 of record CAUJFL010000106.1, read on the forward strand.
GGGGGCGCGCGTGGGTGACAGCGTCTACCTCGCGGGGAACCTCGGCCTCGCCGCGGCGGGGCTCGAGGCGCTGCTCACCAGCATCGACGTGCCCACGGCGTGCGTGCAGGCGCACGTCCGCCCCATCGCGCGGCTCGAGGACGGTCTGCGGGCCGTCGCGCTCGGCGCGACCTCGGCGATCGACGTCTCCGACGGGCTCGTGGCGGACGCGGGCCACGTCGCCCGCGCGAGCGGCGTCTCGCTCGTGCTCGACGCGCGCGCGCTGCTCGCCACCGGCGGCGAAGCGCTCTTGCTCGCGTCGCGCGCGCTGTCACGCGATCCGCTCGAGCTCGCGCTCTCGGGCGGCGACGACTACGCGCTCTTGCTCACCGGCCCCGACGCGCTCGGCGACGAGTTCGCGCGGGTCGGCGTGGTCGAACCAGGAGCGCCCGGCGTCGTCGTGCTGCGCGACGGTAGACCGGTCGAGACCCGCGGGGGCCACGACCACCTGGGCTGACCGATCGGCCGCGATCTCGTGCTACGAGGCCCGGCGTTGGACAAGCCTCGCTCGCACACGCTGCCCGTCGCGCTCGCGGCGGTGTCGCTCGCGCTCATCGCGGCCACGCTCTACTGGACCTTCTTCCGCGCGCCGTTCGAGGCGGTGATGGGCGCCGCCCAGAAGATCTTCTACTTCCATGTGCCCGCGGCCTACGCGATGTACCTGTCCGCGACCGTGTGCCTCGTGGGCTCGGCCGCGTACCTCGTGAGCCCCCGAGACGGCGCCGACGCGGTCGCGCGCGCGGGGGCCGACTGCGCCGTCGCGTTCGGCTGCGTCGTGCTGACCACCGGCCCCATCTGGGCGAAGCCCATCTGGGGCGTCTACTGGACCTGGGAGCCGCGGCTGCTCACGTCGCTCCTCTCGGTGCTGATCTACGTCGCGTACGTCGTGCTCCGCAGCTTCGCGGGCGACGGCGAGGCCGAGCGCAAGTTCGCGGCGGCGCTCGGCGTGCTCGGCGCGGCCAACCTGCCCATCATCCACCTCTCGGTTCGCAAGTGGGGAGGCAACCACCCCCGCGTGATCTCGTCGGGGGGCGGCGGGCTGCAGCACCCCGACATGAAAGTCGCGCTCGGGCTCGGCTTCTTCGCGTTCACGCTGCTGGCGATCACGCTGATCGCCGCGCGCACCCGGCTGTACCTGGCTTCTTCGCGCGTCGCGCGCCTCGAGGAAGAGGCGATGACGCGCGGCCTGCTCGACGACGAGGCGCTCCGATGACCCACCAAGCCCAGCCCGTGCCCACCGTGACCCCGACCCCCGCGTTCGGCGGCGCCGCGTCCTCGCAAGATCCGATGCGCAACTTCGGCTTCGCCGTCGCGGCCTACGTGGTGCTGTGGTGCGTGCTGATGGGCTTCGTGATGCTGAGCGCCCGCCGCCAGCGTCGCCTCGACGAGCGCCTCGATGAGCTCGAGCGAGCGCTCGCGAAGCGAGACGGAGGGTCCTGATGCCGTCGGCCGCGCACGTCGTGTTCATCCCGGCGGTGCTGCTCGTGGGGATGGTGCTCGGCTACGTGATGGGCGCGCGCGCCGTCCGCGCCGAGATCGCGAAGCAGAAGTCACGACGCCGCGAGTAGGCGCGCCTCGCCCCCTCGACGCGGAGTGCTACAAGGGTGGGCGCATGTCGACCCACGAGAAGAAGCCGCTCACCAGCGCCTCGGGCGCGCCCGTCCCCGACAACCAGAACATCGCCACGGCCGGCCCCAGAGGCCCCGCCCTGTTGCAGGACGTGTGGCTCCTCGAGAAGCTGGCCCACTTCGATCGCGAGGTGATCCCCGAGCGGCGCATGCACGCGAAGGGCTCTGGCGCGTACGGCACCTTCACCGTGACGGGCGACATCACCCGCTACACGCGCGCCAAGCTCTTCTCCGCCGTCGGCAAGAAGACCGAGCTGTTCGCGAGGTTCACGACCGTCGCGGGCGAGCGTGGCGCGGCCGACGCCGAGCGCGACATCCGCGGCTTCGCCGTCAAGTTCTACACGGAGGAGGGCAACTGGGATCTGGTCGGCAACAACACCCCGGTGTTCTTCCTCCGCGATCCTCTCAAGTTCCCCGATCTCAACCACGCCGTGAAGCGCGATCCCCGCACCAACCTGCGGAGCGCGCGCAACAACTGGGATTTCTGGACCTCGCTCCCCGAGGCGCTGCACCAGATCACGATCGTGATGAGCGATCGCGGCATCCCCGCCAGCTACCGCCACATGCACGGCTTCGGCTCGCACACCTTCAGCTTCATCAACGCCAAGCAGGAGCGCTTCTGGGTGAAGTTTCACCACGTCTGCCAGCAGGGCATCAAGAACCTGAGCGACGCCGAGGCCGAGGCGCTCATCGGCAAGGACCGGGAGAGCCACCAGCGAGATCTGTTCTCTGCGATCGAGCGCGGGGAGTTTCCGCGCTGGAAGCTCTGCGTGCAGATCATGCCCGAGGCGGACGCGTCGAAGGTTCCCTACAACCCGTTCGATCTCACCAAGGTGTGGCCGAAGAGGGACTACCCGCTCATCGAGGTCGGTGAGTGGCAGCTCGATCGCAACCCCGAGAACTTCTTCGCCGAGGTCGAGCAGTCGGCGTTCAACCCCGCGCAGGTGGTCCCCGGCATCGGCTTCTCACCCGACCGGATGCTGCAGGCGCGCCTCTTCTCGTACGGAGACGCGCAGCGCTACCGCCTGGGAGTGAACCACCACCAGATCCCGGTCAACGCCCCGCGCTGCCCCGTCCACAGCTACCACCGCGACGGCTCGATGCGCGTCGACGGCAACCACGGCGGCAGGCTGGGCTACGAGCCAAACAGCTATGGCGAGTGGCGAGAGCAGCCGGATTTTCGCGAGCCCCCGCTCGGCGTGGACGGCGCGGCCGATCACTGGAACCACCGTGAGGACGGCGACTATTTCTCCCAGGCAGGCGCGCTCTTCCGCCTGATGAGCCCCGAGCAGCAGCGCGCGCTGTTCGAGAACACGGCGCGCGCGATGGGCGACGCGCCGGACGAGATCAAGCGGCGACACGCCGATCACTGCGCGAAGGCGGACGCGGCCTACGGCGCTGGCGTCTCGGCCGCCCTCGGCCTCGCGCGCTGACGGAGGGTGCGCGACTCCTGTACGCCGGCTCGGCTCACAGCGGGCCGAGCGGCGTCGACGGCGCGACCTCCTCGACGACGATGCGCTTCTTGTCGTTGCCGCCGTAGGTCTTGCCGTCGAAGAGGAAGACCATCGCGTCGTGCGACATGTCGAGCACGGGCGCGCCGTAGGCCTTCTCGACGGAGGTGCAGTTGGGGCCGCGGTCGAGCGCGACGACGACCACCTGCTTGCCGTTGACGCAATTGGTGAGGCGCAGCTTCGCGCCGCAACCATAGCGATCGGCGTCGGCGGAGAACCACCTGAGGGCGGCCTCGCACTCGGGGCCGGGCTGCGACGCAGGACAGTGACCCTTGGGTCCGCACGCGAACTCGCAGTTGTCGCCAGGATCCTTGTAGATCGTGCCGTCGGACTTGCGGTAGCACCCGAACCAGCTGGTCGAATAGATGTCGTTGGAAGGCACCTCCTTCGACGTCTGGCCGCCGGGGCCGTTGCACTGGTTGGGGGGATCGAAGCTCGCGGACGCCACGCCGGCGCACAGCGCGGCGAGCCCTCCGCCCGCGCCGGCCGAGCCAGCCTTGCCCGCGCCGCCGCTCGCGCCGGCCTTGCCCGCGCCCGCGGCGCCCGCGGCGCCCGACGAGCCAGCCTTGCCCGCGCCGGCCGCGCCCGACGAGCCCGCCTTGCCCGCGCCGGCCGCGCCCGACGAGCCAGCCTTGCCTGCGCCGCCGCCCGCACCCGCGGCGCCTGCCTTGCCCGCGCCGCCGCTCGCGCCCGCTGCGCCCGATTTTCCCGCGCCGCCGCTCGCGCCCGCTGCACCCGATCCCGCGCCCGCTGCGCCCGATTTTCCCGCGGAGCCTGCCCCTCCGGTGCCCGCGGCGCTCGCGCCTCCCGACGCGGCGCCCGCAGCGCCGCCAGGCTCACCCGCGTCGCCGGTCGCGTCGTCCGAGCCTCCGCCGCACGCGCCGAGCCAGAGCGTCAAGAGGACAGGCACCGCGATGGAAGAGGGCGCGCGCATGGTGGCAGCATGCACGCATCGGCCACCGACGCTCAAGGCCGATCGCGCGCCGCGGGTTTCGGGTGGCGGCCAGAGTGAAACATGTTCTAGAGTCGCGCGTCATGAGCGGCACGACGGACGAGTTCGAGGTGATCGTGGTGGGCGCGGGCTCGGCGGGCGCGATCGTGGCGACGCGCCTCGCCGAGGCGGGCAGACGAACGCTGCTGATCGAGGCGGGCGGCTCGGATCGCACGCGGCTCTGCATGGTCCCCGGGATGGTGTCGATCATCCACACGACGCCGCAGGTGAAGAAGAGGTTCGACTGGGGCTACTACTCGGCGCCGCAGCGGCACGCCGCCGATCGGCGCATCCCGACCGTGCGCGGCCGCGTGCTCGGCGGCTCGAGCTCGATCAACGGCATGCTGTACGTCCGCGGGCACAGGCAGAATTACCGCGACTGGCTCGCCGACGGCTGCACCGGCTGGGGCGAGGCCGAGGTCACGCGCGCCTACAAGCGCCTCGAGGACTGGGAGGGAGGCGAGACCGAATTCCGCGGCAAGGGCGGCCCCGTGAAGGTGACGAAGCAGCACGACGTCACCCCGGCCTCGCAGGTCCTCGTCGGCGCGATCGCCGACACCTGCGGCGTGCCGGTGCTCGACGACTACAACGCCGCCGAGCAGGAGGGCGCGAGCCTGTTCCAGATGAGCGCCCGCGACGGCCGACGCTACAGCTCGTCGGAGGCGTACCTCCAGAACAAGCGAGCCACGCTCACAATCCTGACGGGCGCCGTCGTCGCCCGGGTCGTGATCGAGGCGGGGCGCGCGACCGGCGTCGAGCTCATCGAGGGCAAGGCGAGGCGCGTGGTCCGCGCGACCGGCGAGGTCGTGCTGTCGGCGGGCGTGATCGGCTCCGCGCAGCTCCTGTTGCTGTCCGGCGTCGGGCCCGCGGCCGAGCTCGGAGAGCACGGGATCGACACGATCTCGGACCTCCCCGTCGGCAAGAACCTCCACGATCACCTGTTCGTGCCGATGACGTTCCTCGCGCCGCAGGCGATCCACCGCGGGACGGCGCTGCACTTCTTCGGCGGGATGCTCGCCGAGATGACCCGAGGCAACAGCTGGTTCGGGCGGACGGTGTTCGAGGCGGCCGCGTTCGTCAAGTCTTCCAAGTGTCAGGGGCCCGCGCCCGATCTGCAGATTCACTGTTTGCCGTGGTCGTACCCGTCGCCCAACCAGGATCTGCCGGTGCGACCCGTGGTCGACACGCGCCCGGCGATGACAGTGATGCCGACCTTGATATACCCGAAGAGCCGCGGCGAGCTGAGGCTCCTGTCGGCCGATCCGCTGGCCGCTCCGCACATCGATCCCAACTATCTGTCCGACCCGGACGACGCGCGGCTGCTGCTCGAGGGGATGAAGCTCGTCCGGCAGATCATGTCCCACGAGTCGCTGTCATCGATCGTGACCGGCGAGCTGCACCCTGGCAGCGAGCACGCGAGCGACGAGCAGCTCCGCGCGCTGTTGCCGACGCGCATCCACACCGTCTACCACCCGGTCGGCACGTGTCGCATGGGCCAGGACGAGCGCAGCGTGGTCGATCCGTCGCTGCGCGTGCGCGGCGTCGACGGCCTGCGCGTCGCGGACGCGTCGGTCATGCCCACCATCATCGGCGGGAACACCAACGCGCCGTCGATGATGATCGGCGAGCGGTGCGCAGAGCTGATGCTGGCGTAGGTCGGCGTGCCAGCGAGCGCGAACATCTGCCCAGCGCCCGCCACCCGCTATGTGACGCTCGCGCCCGCCTGACGCCTGCTCACTTCGCGTCCCGCCCGGTGGCGTGGTCGAGGCGGATGCGCGAGACGCGCTGATCGATGCGCGCGGCGACGGCGGCCAGCTTCGCGCGGAAGAGGTTGGCCTCGGCGTCGGACAGCTCGACGCTCGTGCCCTGCCCCGCGCGGTACAGCTCGCGCCGCACGCGGTAGGCCTCGGTGGCGGCGGTGATACCGAGCGCGGTCGAGTCGACGGACGCGTCGGCCGTGCGCACGGCGAGCGCCGCGTGCGTGACCTCGACCACCACCGCGTCGCGCACGCGCGATCGCTCGGCCCGCAGCTTGGCCGCGCTGGCGTCGAGCTCGGCGCCCTGGGCGCGCCCCGCGAACGCGTCGTTGGGCGACCACGTCATCTGCAGTCCGACGTCCCAGGTCGTGCGGAACTTCTGCTCGACCGGCTGGTAGCGAGTGTTCGGGTTCGAGTAGATGAGGTCGCCGAACGCGTCGAGGCGCGGCAGCTGGGCAGCCCGCACAGCCTTGGCGCTCGCGACCAGCGCGGCCTCGTTGGCGCCGAGCGCGCGCAGATCGGGGCGCGACGCGACCGCCTCCTCGCGCAGCTCGGCGAGGTTGACCGTGGCGGGAGGCAGCGGGACCGTGACGTCTTCGCCGAGCGGGATGGCCTCGCCCTCGGGCGTCCGCGTCAGCATGCGCAGCTGCGCCTCGGCGACGCCGACGAGCTCCTCGGCCTGGTCCTCGGCGAGCTTGCCCTGCGCGAGCGCGGCTTCGGCGGCGAGCACGTCGGCCTTCGACGCCTTGCCTACCTTCAGCAGCGCCTCGGCGTCGCGCTTGCGCTCGGCCGCGACCTCGACCTGCTGCGCGAGGACCTCGCGCTGCCCGAGCGCCTTCACCCAGTCATAGTACGCGATCTTCGCGTCGGCCTTGACCTTGGCCTCGGCCGCCACGCGCTCGAGGCGCGCGGCGTCTTCACCGCGGTGCGCGGCGGACAGCGCCGGGCTCGCGCGAAACAGGTAGTCGGACAGCGGGACCGTCAGCGTCGCCTGGAACAACCAGTTGTCGAGGAGGATGGGGAACCGAAACGCCGCGGCGACCAGCGGCGTGTTGGCAGGCACCGGACCAGGCTTGGCCGGCTTGCCGTCGGGGCCGATCGCGCTGACGATCGTGAACCCGCTGGGCGGCGCCGAGACCGGCGACAGCCGCGTGTAGCGCGCGGTGCCCGCGAGCCTCGGCAAGAACTGGATCAGCGCCTGATCGGCCTTGGCGGCGGCGGTCCGCATCGCCTCGCGCTTGGCCGCGACGTCGTAGCTGCTGCCGTGCGCGCGCGTCGCCGCGGTCTCGGCCGTCCACCCGCCCGGGCGCGGGAGGATGCGCGCCTCGCGCGCTGCGGCGGTGTTGACCCGATCGGGCGCCTTGGGGGCCGCCTCCGGCGGGTCCGCGGCGAGGCCCGGCGCGGCCGTGAGCGCGAACGTGAGCGCGGTGGAGAGGATGAGTTGGGATCGCATGAGTTTCATTGGAAAGAGGTCGCTCACTCGCCGGGCACGGGCTCGGGCTCGGGCGCCGACGCGTCTCCGCCGCGCCGGGTCCACCGGGCGAGCTTGACGGACAGATCGTCGAGCAGTGAATAGGTGACCGGGGTCGCGAGCAACGTGAGCAGCAGCGCCAGCGTCTGGCCGCCGATGATCACGAAGCCGGTCGCGCGGTTGGTCGCGGCGCCCGCCCCGCTCGAGAAGACGAGCGGGACCATCCCCGCCACGAACGCGGCGGTCGTCATCAGGATCGGGCGCAACCTGTCGCGGTTCGCCTCGCGGATCGCCTCGGGGCGCGCGTGCCCCTCGCGGCGCAGGGCGAGCGTGTGATCGATCTGGAGGATCGAGTTCTTCTTCACGACGCCGAAGAGCACGAGGATCCCGAGCATCGAGTAGATGTTGATCGACTGCTGGAAGATGATGACCGACAGGATCGCGAACGGCACCGTGAGCGGCAGCGACAAGAGGATCGTGATCGGGTGGAGCCACGACTCGAACTGCGCCGCGAGCACGAGGTACATGAAGATGAACGACAGCAGGAACGCGGCGAAGAAGCTCTTCATCGCCTTGCCCATCTCTCGCGACTGACCGGTGGGCCCGGCGCTGAATCCAGGCTCGAGGCGGAGCGCCTTGACCTCGGCCTCGATGGCCGCGAGCGCCTCGCCCTGCGAGTAGCCCTGCTCGAGGTTGGCGGTGATGGTCACCTGCTTCTGCCGGTTGTAGCGATCGATGCGCGCGGGCCCGGTCGCCTCGGAGAACGTGACGAGGTTGTCGAGGGTCACCATCCCGAGCTTCTGCGACGGCACCGCGATGCGACGCAGCCCCGCGATGTCGCTGCGAAAATCCGCGGTCGACCGCGCGAACACGTCGTACTGGTCGCCGCCCTCGCTGTAGTTGGAGACCTTGAGGCCGCCGACGTACAGCCGCAGCGAGGTCGCGATGTCGCCGGCGACGACGCCGAGATCCGCGGCCTTCTTTCGGTCGATGTTGACCCGCAGCTCGGGCTTGCCGAGCACGAGCGACGTGTCGGGATCGACGATGCCGGGCTGGGCTTTCAGCCGCTTCGTGATCGCGTTGGCGTAGGTCGTCAGCTTCGCGAGATCGGGGCCCTGGACGATGTACTGGATCGCGGCCTGCGAGCCGCCGCCGCCCGAGAAGGTCGGGATCTTGCCGACCGACGTGCGCAGGTCCTGGCCGACGAGCTTGGAGACGATGTCTCGGCGGACGAGGTCGATCATCTCGAGCTGGCTCAGCGAGCGCTCGCTCACCGGGTGGAGCTTCACGTAGATCGTCGCGAGGTTGGGCGTCTTCTGCGCGTCGTCGCCGATGGTCAGCATCGTGTAGTCGACGCCGGGCACGGCCTCGGTCTGCGCCGCGACCCGAGAGGCGAGGATGCGCGTCGCGTCGAGCGTGGTGCCCTCGGGCGCGCGGATCGTGATCCCGAACTGCGACTCGTCGTCGTCGGGCAAGAAGTTCTTCTTCGCGATCTTGCCGAGGAACGGCACGCTGAACAGCGCGCCCACGCACGCGAGCACGACCACCCAGCGGTGCGCCATCGACCAGTCGAGCATCCGCACGTAGCCGCGCTCGATCGCCTTGTAGACGCGGCCCGTCTCGTGCTGACCGTGCTTGGCCGGATCGACCTTGAGCATGCGGGCGCTCATCATCGGCGTCAGCGTGAAGCTGACGAACAGCGAGACGGCGATGGCGAACGCCATCGTGAGGCCGAACTGGTTCAAGAACCTGCCCACGATGCCGCTCATGAAGGCGACAGGGAGGAACACCGCGATGAGCGACAGCGTGGTCGCGAGCACCGCGAGGCCGATCTCTTTCGTGCCCGTCACCGCGGCCACGCGCGCCGACTCGCCGTGCGCCTCCATGCGCCGGTAGATGTTCTCGAGCACGACGATCGCGTCGTCGATGACGATGCCGACCGCGAGCGTGAGCGCGAGCAGCGAGATCACGTTGAGCGTGAAGCCGCCCGCGCGCATCAGCGCGAACGTGCTGATCACGCTCGTCGGGATCGCGATGGCCGAGATCACCGTCGTGCGCCAGTTGGACAGGAAGAGGAACACGATGATCGACGCGAGCACCGAGCCGAGCACGAGGTGCTCCTTCACCGCGCCGACCGCGTTGTGGATGAACTCGCCGCCGTCGCGGCCGATCCTGATCGTGTAGCCGGGCGGCAGCGTCTTCTCGACCTCGGCGAGGCGCGCCTTGACGGACGCGAGCACCTCGATCGTGTTGGTGCCGCTCTGCTTCTTGATCGACATGAGCACGGCGGGCTTCTGGCTGATGAAGCCCACCGATTCGGGCTCTTCCATCCCGTCCTCGACCCTGGCCACGTCGCCGAGGCGCACCGCGACGCCGTCCCGCACCGCGAGCGTCAGCTGACGGATCTCGTCGACCGACTGCGCGCGGCCGCGGGTGCGCAGGGTGTACGACTTGCTGCCCTGCTCGACGCGCCCCGCGGGGATCTCGACGTTCTGGGCGAGCAGCGCGCGCTGCAAGTCGACGCTCGTGACCGCGAATTTTCGCATCGATTCGGCGTCGACCCAGAGGTTCACCTGGCGCTTGCGGCCGCCGATGATCGTCACCTCGCCGACCCCGTTGACCGGCTCGAGCGCGCGCCGGAGCTTCTTGTCGGCGAGCTCGGTGATGTCGCGGACGTCGCGGTCGGCCGAGATCGTCAGCGTCAAGATGGGCATCGCGTCGGCGTCCATCTTGGTGACGACCGGCGGATCGATGCCCTCGGGGAGCTCGGCGGTGATGGCCGCGACCTTCTCGCGGACCTCCTGGGCGGCGACGTTGATGTCCTTCTCGAGGACGAACGCGACGTAGACCTGGCTGACGCCCTCGACCGAGGTCGAGCGCAGCTCGTCGATGCCGCTCACCGTGTTGACCGCGGCCTCGACGCGATCGGTGACCTCGGTCTCGATCTCCTCCGGGGCCGAGCCGGGGACGAGCGTCGTGATCGTCACCATCGGGAAGTCGACCTTCGGGAAGCGGTCGACGCCGAGGCCGAAGTACGCGAACGCCCCCAGCACCACGAGCACGAGCACCATGACCGTCGCGAACACCGGGCGACGGACCGAGATGGATGCGAGCCATTGCATGGCGGTAAGCCCCCCGGCGCGACGTCGGCGCCGTCGCGTAGCTCTGACAGGTTGGACGTCGCGACCTCTTCGTCGACGGTGACGCCGGTGACGGCGACGCTCTGCTCGACGCGCAGCCCGGCCTTGACGAGGCGCTCCTCGACCTTGGCGCCCTTCTTCACGTACACGCGCGACGACGCGCCGGTCGAGCCGACCGCGGAGACGGGGACGAAGACGCCCTTCTCGCGCAGATCGGGGACGGCGACGCGCGCCCGCGCGAACAGGCCGGGCTTCAGCTTGCCGTCGGCGTTGGGCAGCGTGGCCTCTACCGGGAGCGTGCGCGACAGCGCGCGGAGGCTCGCGCCGACGCGCGTGATCGAGCCCGAGAAGACCTGCCCGGGGAACGCGGCGACCTCGACCTCGACCTTCTTGCCGATGGCGATCTTGCCGATGTCCTCCTCGGCGACGTCGAGCTTGAGGCGCAGCGGATCGTCGGCGACGACCACGAGCACGACCCGCCCGACCTGGGCGAACTCGCCGACGGCCACGCGACGCTCGGCGATCGCGCCGTCGAACGGCGCCCGCACGACGCCGTCGGAGACCTGCTTGCTCGCGATCCCTGCCTGCGCGGAGGCCGCGTGCATCCCGGCGTACGCGGCCCGCGCCGCGCCGAGCGCCGCCGCGTGCTGGGCGCGCGCCTGCTCTGCGCGGCTCCGCGCGGTGTCCCACGTCGCGACCGGCGCGGCGCCGCTGTCGACGAGCGATTTCGCGCGCGCGGCGTCCTGCTCGGCCAGATCGGCGGCCTCCTTGGCGGCCTTCACCTCGGGGACGAGGTCGGGATCGAAGACCTTGGCCGAGTCGAACGCGAGCCGCTCGCGCGCCTGCGTGACCGTCGCGCCGGCCTGCGCCGCGCGCAGCGACGCCTCGCGGGTGTCGAGGCGGACGAGCGGATCGCCCTTCTTCACGCGGGTACCGATGTCGACGAGCACCTCCGACACGCGCCCGGCCACCTGGGTCGCGACCTGGCTCTCCTCGTCGGCGGCGAGCGTGCCGGACAGCTCGACGAACACGGGGATGTCGCGCGCCACCGCCCGCGCGAACGTCGTCGTCACGGGCTTGCTGGCGGCCGCGCGCGCGGCGTCGCCGACAGGCCCGGGCTTGCGGCGGCACCCCGTGAGCGCGACGGCCGCGACGAAGACGAACGACATGGATCTCAAGCTGGTCATGGTTTTCTCCGGGGCGCCCGCTTCTGCGTGGGCTTCGATCGAGTCGGATTCGCGCGCTCTTTCGCGCGGCGCGCGGACGCCGGTGGCGCGCCGCTCGCGTCGGTGACGAAGCTCCTGAAGAACGCGAGCCGCGCCTCGAGGAACTCGTCGGACGACGGGTGGAGCCCCGTCATCATCTCGGCCATCTGCGGGATCGCGTACGGCCACATCACCATCGCCATCATCGACAGCGCGAGGTGCGGGGGCGCAGCCGTCGGGAAGAAGCCGTTCGCCTGCATCCGCCCCACGAGACACACGCCATCGGCGCACTTCGACTTGCGCGCGTCCCGGCCGATCACGGGGCGCTGGGTGTGCTCGAGGGCCTCCCACATCAGGAAGCGCACCCACTCGGGGTCTCCGTGCATCTCGCGCTGGAACATCTCGAACGTCTTGAACGGGTCTCCGGGCGCAGCCGCCATCGACGCGCCCCGGCGATCGAGGCGGTCCTGCAGCACGGCGGCGTAGAGGGCGTCCTTGTGGCCGTAGTAGTGGTAGAGCATCCGCTTGTTGACGCCCGCCGCCGCCGCGATCGCGTCGACGCGCGCGCCGGCGAACCCCCGGGACGCGAACTCGGCCAGCGCCGCGGCGAGGATGCGAGCCCTCGTACGCTCGGGGTCGCGGGTGCGGTCGACGGGTGCCATCGAAGTAACCATCCGGTTAGTTACATCCCTGCACGAGGTCAAGAGCCGCGTTCGTGAAAAAGAGTTAGGTCGCGCCCGTGAACCTCGACGATGCGCGCGCGCCGCTGTGTTTGGTGGGGATGTCCGGGATCGGCAAGAGCTTCTGGGCGAAGCGGCTCGTGGACGCGGGCTGGACGAGGCACGACTGCGACGGCGACATCGCGGCGCGCCTCTCCGAGCTCGTCACGCCCGACGAGGGAGAGGAGCCCGTGCGCGCGCTGGGTCGCTGGATGGGCATGCCGTATTCGTCGGGCTACGACGCCCGCGAGGCGCGCTACCTCGCCCTCGAGGAGGAGGTCACGCGGCGCGGGTGCGACGCGGCGACGGGTGCTCGCCACGTGATCGACTGCACCGGCAGCGTCGTCTATCTGTCGCCCGCGCTGCGCGAGCGGCTCGCGCGAGCGACGCGCGTCGTGTACCTCGCGACGCCCGAGGCGCGCACGCAGGCGATGCTCGCGCGTTACCTCGCCGAGCCGAAGCCGGTCGTGTGGGGCGGCGCCTACGCACGGCGCGCCGGCGAGGACGAGCGGGCGGCCCTGTCTCGGAGCTATGGTGAGCTGCTGCGCGCGCGCGACCTCAAGTACCGCGCGCTCGCGCACGTGACGCTCGATGGGGGCGAGCTGGAGGCGCGCGCGCCGAGCCTCGACGCGTTCGTCGCGGCGTGCGGGGTCGAGCGGTGAGAGCTCAGCGCTTGACGGCGTCGCGCACCGAGCGCGCGCCGGCCGCCGCCGAGACGGCGCGGGTGTGCCAGCGCGGGTCCGTGATACGCGCAGCGGCGGCGTCGTAGCGCTTCGCGAGCTCGTCCCAGAACGACGCGGGCGCGTCGTGGGGCGCCGTCAGCTCGCGGAGCACCGCGGCGTCGTACGCGGCGAGCCCGGCGAGCGGCTCTTCGCCCTTTGCGAGCTGCTCGAGCGCGCGAGGGTCTCCGAGCGAGAGCGCGCGATCTGGCGCGCGTCGCATCATCGTCGCGGCGTTCTCGGGCCCGCCCCGGAGCGCGAGCGCGAGCGCGAGCAGGAAGCCATCTTCTCCGGTGTGCGGCGCCTCGCGCATCAGCGTCGCGGCCTCGTCGAAATCGAACGCGCGCCAGTAGAGCTGACCGAGGCGCAGCCGCAGCGTCGCCGCGAGCCGCCGGGCCTCCGGCGACCTCGGGGAAGCCATGGCGCGCCGCGCGGGGCCGGGGACGCCTCGCTGCGCGAGCGCGAGCAGCATCGCGTCGTCGGCGGTGAGCTCTGGAGCCAGCACGACCGCCGAGTAGAAGGTCGGCAGCGCGAGCGCGAGGCGCTGGTCGACCGTGGCGGCCTTCAGCTCGACGGTCGGCGGCAACCACAGCGCGTCGAGCGCGTCGACGCGTCGCCCGCCGTACATCTTCGCGAGCTGCGCGCGGGCGCGCGTGACGCGCGGATCGGAGAGCGCGCCGACCGCGGCGAAGTCTCCGAGCGCCACGAGCACCGCGTCGCGGCCCCGCGCCTTGCGCGGATCGAGCGCCTCCTCGAGCGCGCCCTCGTACACGCCGCGCAGCTCGGGATCGCGCGCGAGCTCGTCAGGCACGGGCACCGCGCGCAGCGCGTCGACCATCCTGAGATCGGCCATCCCCGCCTCGAGCGCCGCGAGGGCACGCCCGTAGAACGACAGCCGCTGCGCGGCGCGGCTGGTCTCCTCGACCGCGCTGGATTGCTCGATGAGCCACGTCGCCACCGGGCCCTTGATGTGCTCGAGCACCCGCTGCTTGTCGTAGGGTGGCGCGAGCGTGGGCGGCGGGACCGGGAGGCGCGAGAGGCGCGCGGCGACGACGTGTCCCTGGAGCGCGCCGACGACGAGCGGCGAGAACGACGTGTCTGCCCTCGACAGCGTCGTCGCGACGAGGACGTCGCCGCACGCCGCAGGCGCGAGCTCGGCGCGGAGCGCGCGGACGACGCCCTTCGGCAGGCCCGCGCAGGACTCCAGCGCGCCCAAGCGCGCCTGCAACCGGGCGGGCGGAGCGCTCAGCGCGTCGACGAGCGCGGCGTGCGCGCGGGCCGCGTCGGCGCACGCGGGGGCAGGGTCCGACCGCTGCCCGACCAGCGCGTCGCAGAGCTTGGGAGCCGCAGGGACGCTGGCCGGCGCGGACGGGAGCGCGGCGGCGGCGAGCTCGCTCGACGGCAACGCCATCAGGTGCGCGGGCTCGGAGCGCAGCTCGAGCGGCACGCTGAACGGCTCGCGCCCGAGCTCGAGCGGAGCCTCGCGCGGAGCCTGGACATGTGTCTCGGCCGACGGTGTCGCGCCAGCCGCGATCGGCGCGCGCACAGGTGGAGCCGCGGCCGCGCCACAGCCGGTCAGCCCCACGAACGACGCCACGAGCAGCCAACGCCACCGGCTCATCGCTCCTCCGACCGCGCGCCCCGTGGGAAGTTCCGTGAGGACGTTCAGTGCGGGCTCTCCGCCTTCGGCACCTGGCTCAGCGCGGCGCGCTGCTCGAGCAGCGGCCAGGTCGGCGACGCGTACACGTCTTCGAACAGCTGCTCGCGCGAGGGCGGCGGCGCGGGCTCGACCTCGTCGATCGCGCGCTCCACCTCGGCCTTCAGCTCGTCGTCGAGCGCGGCGAGCGCGGCGTCGTCGAGCAGGCCGGCGCGCCGCAGGTAGCGCTCGAGGCGATCGAGCGGATCCTTCCTGGCCCAGCTCTCGACCTCCTCGTTGGAGCGGTATCGCGTGGGATCGTCGCTGGTCGAGTGCGCGCCCATTCGATAGGTGACGCACTCGATGAAGCTCGGGCCCCCGCCGTCGCGCGCGCGCGCCGCGGCGTCGCGCACCGCGACGTAGACCGCGAGCACGTCGTTGCCGTCGACGCGCACGCTCGGCACCCCGTATGCGCGGCCCTTCACGGCGATCGTGGCGCTCGCGGTCTGCTTGGCCGTGGGGACGCTGATCGACCAGTGGTTGTTCTGGCAGATGATCAGGCACGGCGCCGCGAAGCGCGCCGCGAACGTCATCGCGTTATGAAAATCAGGTTGACTGGTCGCGCCGTCTCCCGAGAAACCGACGGCGATCTCTCGCTTGCCCGCGCGCTGCATCGCCATCGCGCACCCGACGGCCTGCGGGATCTGCGGGCCGATGCAGCTCGACCACGACACCTGGTTCACCGAGCGCCCGCTCATGTGCGACGGCATCTGGCGGCCCTTGAGCAGATCCCTCGAGTTGCCGAACACCTGCGCGATGTAGCTCGTCAGCGCGAAGCCCCGCACCAGCATGATCGCGCTCTCGCGCAGCGCAGGGAACACCCAGTCGTCGGGCGAGAGCGCGAGGCCGACCGCGATGGGCGTGGCCTCTTGTCCGGTACACGAGCCATAGAAGCCCACGCGGCCCTGGCGCTGCAGCACGACCATGCGCGCCTCGAGCACGCGCAAGCGCCGCATCTGCCGGTGCATCGCGCCGAGCTGCTCGGGCGACAGGAACGGATCGTTCGCCGGATCCGCGCTGCCGTCGTCGCGCAGCACTCGGAACAGTCCAGCGTCGGGGCCCTCGGGGATCGGCACGCGGAGCATGGCGCTCGCGTCTACACCACCGGAGGGCGCACGGCGAGCGAGCGCTGAGGCTCGCGGCGAGGGTCGTCAGTGAGACGCGGTCGGCGCGGCGGGCGGCGGGCGCACCGCCGAGGGGTTCAGCAGGAGCGGGCGGAGGTTCGGGCGGAGGTTCACGCGGCGCAGCGCCGCGGTGTCGATGGACGCGCTGCCCGCGGGGTGGGTGGGGCGCGCGCCGGGCTCGCCACCCGCCCCCGCGGTGGAGGGCTCGGACGACGACGTGCAGCGGCACGCCGGAACGAGCGACGCGCCACACGACAGAACCAGGACGAGCGCGGGGCGGGGCACCATGATCCTTCACAAAAAGCGCGACGGCGCGCCGGTCTTCACCGACGCGCCGTCGTGCGAGGCCCGTGGACCTCGGGCTATCAGCCGCCCGCGCCCGCGTCGCCGGCCGCGCCAGCGGCCGCGCCGCCCGCGCCCGCGTCGCCAGCACCGCCCGCACCGGCAGCCGCGCCACCAGCGCCAGCCGCGGAGCCGCCCGCGCCAGCCGCGGAGCCGCCCGCGCCAGCGGCCGCGCCGCCGGCACCAGCCGCGCCACCAGCGCCGCCCGCGCCGCCGCCGCCCACGCAGCCAGGCGAGCCCTTCGGCTTGAGGCCGGTCGGCTTGTGGTCGAGGCAGAACTTGCCGCTGAGCTCGGGGACGTCCTGGCAGGTGTTGCCGCCGGTGTTGGGCGTGCCGTCACTCTTCATGCACTTCCCGCCGGTGCAGCTGTCACCCATCTCGCAGTCCGCCGCCGTCTTGCACGTGTAGGTGCAGTCGTCGTTGGTCTGGCACTCGCTCGAGATGACGCAGATCGGGATGGTCTGGTTGCCAGACTTGAAGCTGCGCACGAACGAGCCGGCCTCCCAGCCGCAGTCGTTGTCGGAGGTCGCGCTGGTCGCGAACCAGCCGCAGACCGCCTGGTCGCCGCTGCCGACGTCGACGCGGTCCTCGCCGTCGTAGCCGTACAGGTTGTACAGGCCACAGAACGCCTCGGAGCCGTTGAGCCCGTCACACGCCGCGGTGTTGCCGGCGGAGCAGGGATCCATGCAGATGCCGATCTTCTGCTTGTCGGCGGGGGCATCGGAGCCGTAGATGCTGACGCAGAGGCCCTCGCACTGCTTGACGGGCTCGCCGCTCGCGTCCTTCAACGTCGGGTCGCACTTCGTCTCGTGCTGCTGGCACTTGGTGCCCTTGGGGATGCAGCCGCCCGACGCGAGGTCGCACTTGTAGCCCGACTTGCACGACGTGTCGTCGGTGCAGAGCGGACGGCAGAAGCCCATCGGGACCTGCTGGCCGTCGATCTCGGCGCGGATGATCTTCGGCTGGACGTTCGGATCGGTCTCGCTCGCGTGCAGCGGGAAGCAGGTCACGTCGTCGCGGCCGCGGCACTTGTCCTCGGAGAGCTTGAACTCGAGCTCGGGCGAGCCGTAGGTGCAGAGCTGCACGCAGACACCCTTGGCCTTGTCGGCGCCGTCGCCGTCGCCGAAGTTGAGGCAGCTCGCGCCGTCGCCGCAGGGGTCGACCTCCGTCGAGTTCGGGTCCGCGATCACCTTCTTCAGGAAGTCGGTGCAGTCCATCGTGCAGTAGCCGTTGGGCGCGCCGACCCCGAGGAAGTCGGTGCTGTCGGCCTTGAAGCACTTGCCGCCCGTGCCGCAGGTCGCGTCGCTCGAGCACGCCTTGCCGATGTTCGCGGGCTCGGGGAGCTTCGGCGCGGCCGGGCCGCTGCCGCCGGTCGCCTTGCCGCCCGAGCCGCCGGTCGTCGATCCGCCGGCGTTCGTGCCGCCGGTCGAGCTGCCGCCCGAGCCGCCCACCGTGCCGCCCGAGCTGCCGGCCTTGCTCCCGCCCGCGCCGCTCTTGCCGGTGGTGCCACCAGCGGGCGTCGTGTTCGTGGGCGAGTCGGAGTCGCCGCCGCCACAAGCCACCGCGAGCAGACCGGAGAGGCCCACCGCACCCAACGTCATCCACAAGCCACGATTCGACATACTCAGCCTCCTATGATTGTTCTTCTCGTATCGAGGCCCGACGCGGGCACATCGAAGTTGGTTTTGTTGACCTGCGCCGCTGCGCCTGATCTCAGGGCGTCTGGGCGTCTCTAGCAAGCTCGGAGCCAGCGGCTCTTCGGGCGCGGGCTTTTGGCGCGTTCGTCCCAGAAATGCAACCTCCTGGTGACGATCTGTTCGGCGTCGGCGGGTCCGACGGGCCGAATCGCCCGTGTATTCAACGGTCTCGCCATGACAGGCGAGTCGCGGATCGGCGCGGTCAGGCCCTCAGCCGGACCCCGTGAGAGGGATCGGTCGTCCCGATCTCGAGGGCCGCGTCGCGGCTCGTGAGCGTGATCGGCGGCCGGCCGCGGGGCGTCAGCGTCAGCCTGGCGGTGGAGAGCTTGGAGTTCAGACAGAACGTCGGGGCGCCGGTGGGGTTCTCGTAGAGCAGCGCGACCACGAGGTCGTCGGGTGAGGAGAGCTCGCCGTCGAGGGCGCCGAGATCGCTCTCGGCGCGAAACCTCCAGCTGCGCCGCCCGATCCGCCCGCTCGACGTGCCGAGATCGCGGAGGCGGTTCCACAGGTAGCTGGTGCCGCGGTGGCGCAGGCACGCGATCGTCAGCGGCGGGAGCACCGCGGGCCCCACCTTGACCCGACCGGTGAAGCCCTCGAACACGGCGTCGTCGCCGTCGAACTGGTTGCAGTGCGCCCACGCGTAGAGGTGGGTGTGGCGCTCGCCCCAGTTGTGGCCTTGCATGCCGCGCCAGCCGCGGACGTCGACGCGCTCGCCGTCGACCTCGTACCAGCCGTCGAAGCGCGCGTCGGGGTACGGCGACACGAGCTTCGACTTGGGGAAGCGCCCCGTGTACATCGACGCCCTCGGGAACGGCGCGAGCGGCGGCGTCGAGTCGACGAACGACAGCCGCCACGAGATGCGCTCGCCGCCACGAGACACGGCGCCCGAGGTCTCGCCCGGCGTGAGGCGCACGCCCGCGACCTCGACGTCGAGCCGCGACCCGTCGAACCGCGCGGCGGCGAGCGGCACGACCTCCTTGCAGGCGACGTGGCGCCCGTCGCGCGTGAACGAGATCGCCCACGCCTCGGCGACGGGGGCGGCGTCGGGGCGCGCGAGGATGGTCGCCTTCAGCCAGAGGGCGCGCGCGCCATCCGGGGAGTTGAGCTTCAAGAAATAGCTCTCGACGTGGCCGCCGCGGCGCGCGGGAGAGTAGCGAACCCAGTTCCAGTCGTTGGCGTCGCTCATCGCGGCGGCGAGTGTAGGCGATCGAGCTTGCGCAGCGCCTCGTCGGCGAGCGCGGCGTCGACTTTGTCCTCCGCGCGCAGCCGCTCGAGCACGCCCCGCAGCGCCGCGACGCGCGCCGCGCCGACCGCCGCGACGCCCAGCTCGCGCTTGCCGCGTGACAGCGAGCCGAGCGCCCGCTCCAGCTCGGAGACCGCGCGACGGTGCCCTTGAGCCGCCAGCGAGATGATCGCGCTCCACGGGTGGCGCTCGCGAAAATACCGGCCGGCGCCGAACGCACGACGCTCGAGGCCCGGGGTCGCCGCCGCGCCCACCACGCGCCCTGCGTGCTCGATCGCGGCGCGCACGTCGTCGATCTCGCGCGACGACAGGCGATCGTCGACGACCGCGAGCAGGACCGCCGCGCCGTCGTCTTCGCCGGCCTCGGCGAGCAGGATGGCCGAGGCCACGCGCACCTCGGGTGAGGGATCGTCGAGGCGGGCGCGCGCGGCGTCGACGAGCGCGAGGGGGAAGTGTGTGTCTTGCCATCGCTCCTCTCCGAGGCGCAGCGCGATGTGCCGGATAGACGCGTCGTCGTCGTCCACCGCGGCGAGGATGGCCGGGAGCGCGTCGTCGTCGGTGGGCCACCTCGAGGCGACCATGACCGCCTGGAACCGCACGTCCGGTCGGGCGTCGGACAGCGCCCGCGAGATCGCCGCGTCGGCGTCGGAGCCGCCGATCTCGCCGAGCGCCTCGATCACCATCTGCCGCACGAGCGGGTGAGGATCGTCGGCCGCGCCGAGCAGCCTGGGGACATCGGCGAGGCGGGCGGTCGCGCCGAGCACGGCCGCGGCGTGCGCGCGGACCTCGCCGGACTCGTCGCCGAGGCAGCCGAGCGCCGCGTCGGCGACGGCGTGAGGGCTCGCGACGGCGTGGCGCGCGAGATCGTTCAGCGCGGATGCGCGCACCTTCGCCCGCGCGTCGCCGAGGTCACGGAGCGCCGCGGCCAGCGTCCGGGGGAGCGGCGCGGGGCTCCACATCGCGCCGAGCTACGGGGCCCCAGGCGGGATGGAAGGCGGCGCGGGCTCGATCGGCAACAGCACGAGCGGCAGGATCTCGTCCATCGTCGAGAGCAGCTTGATCTCCAGGCCCTCTCGGACCTCGCGAGGCAGATCGTCGAGGTCGCGCTCGTTCTTCTTGGGCATCAGCACGAGCTTCATGCCGCCGCGGTGCGCGGCGATCAGCTTCTCCTTGATGCCTCCGACCGGCAGGACCTTGCCCCGCAGAGAGATCTCGCCGGTCATCGCGACGTCGGGGCGCACCGGCGCGCCGAGCAGCAGCGACGCGACGGCCGTGAACATCGTGACGCCCGCGCTCGGGCCGTCCTTCGGGACCGCGCCCTTGGGCAGGTGGAGGTGGAGATCGATCGTCCTCAGCCACTCGGGATCGAGCATCAGGCTGCCCGCCTTCGACCTAACGAAACTAACAGCGGTCGTCGCCGACTCCTGCATCACGCTCTTCATGTTGCCGGTCAGGATGACCTCGCCCTTGCCGGGCATCTTCGTGGCCTCGACGAACAGCACGTCGCCGCCGGCGGCCGACACGCTGAGGCCCGCGACCACGCCGGGCGCGCCGCGTCGCTCGGCGACCTCGGGGCGGTACACGGGCGGCCCCAGCACGGCCTCGCAGCGCGCCCTCGTGACCTGCTCGCCCATCGAGTCGTCGCCCTCGGCGAGGCGCATCGAGCGCGCGCGGCAGACGGCGGCGATCTGCCGCTCGAGCCCGCGGACCCCGGCCTCGCGCGTGTAGCAGTCGATCAGCGTCGAGACGCCCTCGTCGGTGAACAGCAGCCGCTCGTCGGTCAGGCCGTGCTGCTCGAGCTGCTTCGGCACGAGGTAGTCACGCGCGATGTGCTGCTTCTCGGCGCGGGTGTAGCCGGAGACCTCGATGACCTCCATGCGATCGTACAGAGCCTGCGGGATCGTCGAGCGCTCGTTGGCGGTCGCGAGGAACACGACCTGCGAAAGATCGAACGGCAGATCCATGTAGTGATCCTGGAACGTGCCGTTCTGCTCGGGATCGAGCGCCTCGAGCAGCGCCGCCGCCGGGTCGCCGCGCATGTCGGCGCCGAGCTTGTCGATCTCGTCGAGCACCATCACCGGGTTGCGCACGCCGACCTTCTTCAAGGCCTGGATGATGCGACCGGGCAGCGCGCCGACGTAGGTGCGGCGGTGGCCGCGCACCTCGGCCTCGTCGCGGACGCCGCCGAGCGCGACGCGCGTGTACTTGCGCCCCATCGCCCGCGCGATCGACTTGCCGAGGCTGGTCTTTCCGACGCCGGGCGGGCCGATGAAGAGCATGATCGGGCCCTTCTTGTCGGCGCGCAGCTGGCGGATCGCCACGTACTCGAGAACGCGCTTCTTCACCTTCTCGAGGCCGTGGTGATCCTCGTCGAGGCAGCGTCGCACCTCGCCGACGTCGATCCGGTCGGGCGACGCCTTCTTCCACGGGAGATCGGCGATCCACTCGAGGTGGGTGCGCGTGACGTTGTACTCGGCCGACTGCTGCTGCATGTACGCGAGGCGCGACAGCTGCTTCTTCGCGAGCCTCTCGACGTCGGGCGGGGGCTCGGCGCGCCGCAGCCGCTCGCGCAGCTCCTCGACCTCGTCGTCGGTGGTCTCGCCGAGCTCGGCGCGGATCGCCTTCATCTGCTCGGACAGGATGTACTCGCGCTCGCTCTTCGTGAGCTCGGTCTCGGCGATGCGGGTGACCTCGCGCTTCACGCGGAGCACCTCGAGCTGGCGCGAGATGATCCCGGAGACGAGGCGCACGCGGGCCTTGACGTCGAAGGCCTCGAGGATCTCCTGCTTCACCTGGACGCTCGCGTTCTCGGCGGGCAGGTTCGACGCCACGAGGTCGGCGAGCGAGCCCGCCTCACGCACGTTGTCGAGGATGCCGCCCGTGTCCCTCGGGAGGCTCTGCATCAGCTCGAGCGCGGCGCGCGTGTCCTCGCGCAGCCGCTTCGCCAGCTCGTCGAGCTCGGGATCGCGTCCGAGCTGCTCGGACAGGCGGACGACGTCGGCGGAGAGATAGGGCTCGACCGACGCCGCGTGCGTGATGCGAAACCTGCCGAGCCCGCTCAGCACGACGCTGTAGTTGGTCGGCCCCATGCGGATGACCTTCACGACGCGCGCCAGCGTCCCGACGTCGTAGAGATCGAGGAACGACGGATCGTCGACGTCGGCCGAGCGCTGCGACAGCACGCCGACCAGCGCGCGCTCCTTGCCGGCGAGCTCCTCGACGAGGCGCAGGCTGCGAGGCCGCCCCACGTTGATCGGCACCGTGGACAGCGGGAACAGCACCGAGTTGCGCAGCGCGAGGATCGGGACGCGCTCCACGGTCGCGCCAGGGAGCGGCGGCGGGTTGGCCATGCCGCGAGGACGCTAGTACCGCGGCGCTGATCGGTCCACCCCGGCGGGCGGATCAGTGCTTGAAGTGCCGCACGCCGGTGAGCACCATCGCGATGCCGGCGGCGTCGGCCGCGGCGATCACGTCGGCGTCCTTCACGCTGCCGCCGGGCTGCACGACCGCCGTCACGCCCTTCGCGATCGCGGCCTCGACCCCGTCGGCGAACGGGAAGAATGCGTCGGACGCGAGCACGCTGCCCGCCGCGCTGGCGCCGGCCTTCTCGCAGGCGATCTGCACGCTGACCACGCGCGACATCTGCCCCGCGCCGACGCCCGTCGTGCGCCCGTCCTTCGCGAGCACGATGGCGTTGGATTTGACATGCTTGCAGACGCGCCACGCGAACTCGAGCGCGCGCAGCTCGTCGGCCGTCGGCGCGCGCTTCGTGACGACCTTGCCGCCGGTCGCCTCACCTCGCGCGGAGGCGTCGCGCGTCTGCACGGCGTAGCCTCCCGACACGCGCTTCACGTCGAGCGCGGCGTGATCGTGCGGCAGCCACGCGCCGGTCGCGAGCAGGCGGAGGGTCTTCTTGGCGCGCAGGACCTCGAGCGCCGCCGCGTCGAACGACGGCGCGATCACGCACTCGAGGAACGTCTCGGCGAGCAGCCTCGCGGTCGCGACGTCGACGCCGCGGTTGAGCGCGACGATGCCGCCGAACGCCGACAGCGCGTCGGCCTCGCGCGCGGTGTGGTACGCGGCGGCGAGCTCGGCGCCGGTCGCGACGCCGCACGGGTTGGTGTGCTTCACGACGACCGCGGCGGGCTCGTCGAACTCGCGCACCGCCTCGAGCGCGGCGGAGACGTCGACGAGGTTGTTGAAGCTGAGCTCCTTGCCCCCGGCGCCGAGGCTCTCGGCCCGCGCGAGCGTGCCGTCGGCCGCGCCGCGCTCGACGTAGAACGCGCCCGACTGGTGCGGGTTCTCGCCGTAGCGCAGCGTGTAAGCGCGCTCGGTCGGGAGCGTCAGGTACAGCGGGTACGCGCCGCGCGCGCCCGCGTCGTCGAGCGACGACAGATAGCCCGAGATCGCCGCGTCGTACGCCGCCGTGTGCGCGTAGGCCTTCGCCGCGAGCGCCTTGCGCGTCGCGAGCGACACCTCGCCGGTCGCCTCGAGCTCGGCGAGGACGCGGGGATAATCGGCCGGATCACAGAGCACCGCGACCGACGCGTGGTTCTTCGCGGCGCTCCGCACCATGGACGGCCCGCCGATGTCGATGTTCTCGACGATGTGGTCGTGCGACGCGCCCGAGGCGACCGTGGCCTCGAACGGGTAGAGGTTGACGATCACGAGATCGATCGGCTTGCCCCCGATGCGCTCGAGCTCGCCCTCGTCGGTGCCGCGGCGGTAGAGGATGCCGCCGTGGACGCGCGGGTGGAGCGTCTTGACCCGGCCGCCCATGACCTCGGGCGAGCCGGTGTAGGTCTCGACGCCGACGACCGGGATGCCCGCGTCTGCGAGCGCCTTCTGCGAGCCGCCGGTCGACAGGAGCTCGACGCCGCGCGCCGCGAGCGCCCTCGCGAGATCGACGAGGCCGGTTTTGTCGGAGACGGAGACGAGCGCGCGAGCGAGGGCCATGGCGCGTGCCGCTACCCGTCGGGCTCGGCGCGCGCAACCCCCAATGCGCTCAGCGCGTGGGCCGCGGCGTGACCTCTTCTTCGGGGATGGGGCGGGCGACGTCGTCGACGAACGCGGCCGGATCGGCGGTGAGCTCGGCGTCGACGTCGTCGCCCAGCAGCGCGCGATCGAGCCACCGCAGCGTCGGATCCTCGGACTCGTCGAGCTCGACCACCGACGCGACCGTCCGCGTGCCGCTCGCGCGCTCGCGCGGGGGCAGGTCGGAGATGGGTGCTCGGACGGGGGAGGCCACGGTCTTCACCAAAGCAAACGACCTGCCAGGTTCATTCTCAGCGACGATGCGGGCGCTCCGTCGCCGAGCTCGCCCACGTCGGCTCGGCGCGCTCGGGCCCATGCGCCGCCCAAATCGGGCCGAGGACAGGCCACCCGAGCGACCTCGCCTTGCCTTCGCGCCGTTGGCTGCCCCGCCCCGCCCCCTGACAAACCTGTCTCCCCCTCTCCCGCCTCGTCGGTGCTCCCTCTGGCAGCGACGTCGCGGTCATGCAACGACGCGCCCGCCGTGTCCAGTCCCCTCTCGCCGCTGCGCGTCGTCGACGCGGACTTCTTCGCCGCCGCCGGACCGGGCGGCGAGCTCCCGGCCCCGACGCTGCCCGAGATCGCGTTCGCGGGTCGCTCCAACGTCGGGAAATCGAGCCTGATGAACGCGCTCATGGGTCGGCGCAACCTGGTGCGCACGAGCGGCACGCCCGGGTGTACGCGCGCGGTCAACCTGTTCCGCGCGAGGTGCGCCGACGGCGTCGAGCTGCTGCTCGCGGATCTGCCCGGGTACGGCTACGCGAAGCGCTCGAAGGACGAGCGCT
>CAUJFL010000107.1 GCA_963169165.1 Myxococcota bacterium
CCCGCCGCGGCGAGCGAGTCCCTCGCGAGCACACCGAGCGCGTCGATCTCGTCGGGGCGTTCGGCCCGCCGCGCGGCCGCCGCGAACGCGAGCGCGTCACGCGCGGGAGACGCGGGCAGGCGCGTGATCAACAGGTCGAGCTCGCCTGGGCGCCCGCCGTCGAGCAGCGCCGTGGCGAGCTCGGCGTCGACGCCGAGGCCCGCGAGCGGGCGCCACACCTCGCCTCCCACCACGACGTCTTCGCGCGCCGGGACCGCGTGATCGAGGGGCACCGGCGGGCTCGGGGACGAGAGCGCGCGCGCGGCCGCCGACAGCACGGTGTGCGCGAGCTCGAGCCCGCCCGGCGACGCCTCGGCGAGCGTCACGATCTCTCCCGCGAGCGAGATGGCCCGCCGCTGCTCACCGCCGAGCTCTCCCGACGAGAGCCAGGCCTCGAGCCTCGGACGCAGCGCGCCGCGAGGCTCGTTCATCAGCTCGGGCAAGAGCCGCGCGAACAGCGCCGACACCACCGCGCCGCGGTCGGCGAGCCAGGCCGTCGCCGCAGCGAGCTTCCCCGCCGCCTCGAGGGCCGCCAGCTCTCGCGGGCTGAAAGGAGTGTCGATCGAGCGCACCGCCTCCAGCACGCCGCGTGGCGCGTCGTCACAGGTGATGGGGATCCACGCGACCGCGCCCGGGACGATCGGCTCTCGAGCGCGGTTCGACGTGTAAAACGCCTCGTCCTTGGGCACCGGTGACAGCGACAGCGCGCCGCCCCCCGCGACGACGGCGAGCAGCGCGCCCGCGCCCGCGGCGGAGAACTCGACCTCGGCGCGCACGCCGTCCTCGTCGGCGACGGCCCGCGCGCGACGGGTGATCGAGGGCGGCCCGTCGGCGTCGGCGTCGACGTTCTCGAGCGCGAACACGCTCACCCGATCCGCCGCGGCGGCGACGCGCGCGAGGTCGGCGAGATCCGCGAGCGTCGCGTCCGCGCGAGGGTCGGCGCCGAGGCGCCCCGAGAGGTCCGCCAGCGACAACAGCCGCGCGAGGTGCTGAGCGAACGGATCGGCCACGCGCCGAGGCTCTCACGCCGCCCTGAAGTGGGCCAGCGTCGGCGCCGCGTGGTACGGCGCGCGCATGCGCACGACGGCCCTCCTGTCCCTCGCTCTCTCGTCGCTCGTCGCTGGCTGCGGCACCTCGTCCCGCCCCGCGGCGCCACCGGCCTCGACCTCGAGCGCCGTCCCCGCGGCGCCCGCGCCCACCCCGAGCGCGGCGCCTCTCGCGCCTCCGGTCGCGTCGTCCTCTGCCGCGACGCCGGCGCCCGCGCCCGCCCCGCGCGGCCCGCTGAACGTCATCGTGATCAGCGTCGACTCGCTGCGCGCCGACATGCCGTGGGCAGGCTACCCGCGAGACATCGCGCCGAGGCTCACCGCGCTGCAGAAGAAGGCCGTCACCTACACGCAGGCCTACTCGATCTCGTCGTTCACCTCGAAGAGCGTCGGCGGCTTCCTGGGCGGGCGGTATCCCTCCGAGCTGAAGCGCACGGCGTCATTCTTCACCAAGTACCACGACGACGACGTGATGTTCGCCGAGGCGCTCACCCAGCAAAAGATCCACACACTTGGCGGCCACGCGCACGCCTTCTTTGGCAAGGGCGAGAGCGGCTTCGAGCAGGGCTTCGAGACCTGGCGGATAGTCCCTGGCATCTCGTTCGATTACAACAAGGACCCATTCATCACTTCGCAGAAGATGACCCCGATGGCCATCGAGATGCTCGGTGACAAGCGCTTCGAGACCGAGCGCTTCTTCGCGTGGTTCCACTACATGGATCCGCACGACGTCTACCAACCCCACAAGGAGGCGCCCGACTTCGGAAAAAAATCGCGAGATCTGTATGACCAGGAGGTCTGGTACACTGATCACTGGATCGGCAAGCTGCTCGACTGGGTCGAGACGCAACCCTGGGCGAAGCGCACGGCGATCGTCGTGACGGCCGACCACGGCGAGGCGTTCGGCGAGCACAAGCTGCACCGACACGCCTTCGAGCTCTACGAGGTGCTGGTGCACGTCCCGCTGTTCTTCGTCGTCCCCGGCGCCGAGCCCCGCGCGATCGACGCGCCCAAGAGCCACATCGATCTCGTGCCGACGCTGTTCGAGCTGATGGGCGCCGAGAAGAACCCGGAGCTGCGCGGCAAGGGCTTCTCGAGCGAGCTGTTCGGCGCGTCGCCCGAGCCCCGCGACATCATCTGCGATCTCCCGGAGGACTCGCACAACGAGCGCCGCCGCAGCCTCCGCCACGGCGACTGGAAGATCATCGCGCTGGCCAACGATTTTCGCTACGAGCTGTACGATCTGAAGAGCGATCCCGACGAGAAGCAGGATCTGTTCAAGAAGGAGAAGGAGAAGGCCAAGGAGATGGTCGAGCTCTACAAGGCCGCGAGCGCGACCATCAAGGAGCAACCCATCAAGGGCGGCGTCCCGAAGCGCAAGTGACGCGCCTCGCGCCGTCCGCGAGCGCTTGCTAGCCCGGTCTCGCCGAAGAGCTCGGGATCCAGCCTGCCCGACCATGAAGGTTGCGAGGGCGCGCGCGCGGCGCAACGCTGGCGCCGTGCTCTTCTCCATCGTCGCGCGCGCCGTCGCGTGGGTGCTCCTCCTGCCGCTCGCGCCGCTCATGCTCGCGAGGCGACGGTTCGCCGCGCCGCTCGGCGGCTGGGTCCACCTCCGGCTCGACGGCGAGGTCGTCGACGTCGCGCCGCCGCGCGCGCTCCTATCGCTGGGCGCTCCGCAGCATGGACTGTCGCTCGAACGGCTCCGGGCGCTGGTCGACGCCCTGTCGCGAGATCCGCGTCCGAGAGGGCTGCTGTTCACCGTCCGGTCGCTGTCCGCGAGCGCCGCGCAGAGGACCGCGATCGTGCGGGAGCTCTCGCGGCTCCGCGACGCCGGGAGAGAGGTCGTGCTGCACCTGCCCTCTGGCGGCTCGACGGCCGAGCTGTCCCTGGCGCGCGGCGCGACGCGCGTGCTCGTCGGCGCGCAGACCACGCTGGGACCGCTCGGTGTTCGCTCCATCGGCCTCTATTTTCGCCGCGCCCTCGACCACCTGGGCGTGATGCCCGACGTCCACGCCGTCGGCGAGTTCAAGTCCGCGGGCGAGCCGCTGACGCGTGAGGGCCCGTCCGACGCGCAGCGAGCCCAGACGGCCCGGATGCTCGACGTCCTCTACGCCGATCTCGTCCGCGGCCTCGCGGCGGCGCGGCGGCTCGACGAGGCCTCGATCGAGCGCGCCCTCGACCAGGGGCTCCTGTCGGCCGACGAGCTGGTCGCGGCCGGCCTCGCGGACGCGGTCTGCCACGACGACGAGGCGCTCTCGCTCGTCGGAGGCGCGCGCACACCCGAGCCCGCGCGACACATCGGCGCGGGCGCGTACCTCGCGCGCCGCGAGCGCCGTGCGACGATCGAGGTGCGGCCTCGACCGGTCATCGCGATCGTCTCGGTGAGCGGCGCCATCAGCGAACGCGCGCCGCGCGGCGCCTCCGCCGAGCGCGTCGTGGGAGAGCTGTCCCTCGCGCTCGAGCACCCGCGGGTCGGCGCCGTGGTGCTCGCGGTCGACTCTCCCGGCGGGGGCGTGCTCGCGTCCGAGAAGATCCACCGCGCGGTCGCGCGCGTCGCCGAGAAGAAGCCCCTCGTCGCGGTGTTCGGCGGCGTCGCCGCGAGCGGTGGCTACTACGTCTCGGCCCCCGCGCACGTCATCTACGCCGAGCGCACGAGCATCACCGGGAGCATCGGCGTCGTCGCGGCGCGCGCGGTCGTGGGTCCGCTGCTCGCGCGCCTCGGCGTCTCGATCGAGGTGCAGAAGCGCGGCGCGCTCGCCGATCTGCTGCTGCCGCACCGTCCGCTCGACGACCGAGAGCACCAGGTGTTCTCGGCCGAGCTCACGCGCGCCTACGATAGATTCGTCAGTCTCGTCGCGACCGGCCGGAAGCTGCCCGTCGAGGCGGTGCGCGAGCTGGCGGGGGGGCGCGTCTGGATGGGAGAGGACGCGCTCGCGAACGGGCTCGTCGATCGCGAGGGTGGGTTCGGCGCGGCCGTCGACGAGGCCCGCGCGCGCATGGGCGCTCGCGGTGAGCGCGCGGTGGCGCGGTCGCTCGCGCCGCGCCCGCCGCTCGGGACCCCCGCGATCCGCGCGCTCCTGCGGGGCGACGAGGCCGCGCACGTCGAGCTCGCCCGGACGCTCACCG
>CAUJFL010000108.1 GCA_963169165.1 Myxococcota bacterium
GGGAGGTCGTCGAGCACGCGCGGCAGCGCGGGCGCGCGGGTCATCTCTTGCATCGTGGGCTCACGGGTGAACGAGGGGAGCCGCGGCGGCGGGGCGTGCGCGGCGAACTTCAACGTGGGGCCCGAGCGCGCGGGCGGCGCGCCGCGGGCCACGCGCGAGGACAGCTCGTCCGTGTCGAGCGCGACGCCGGCCGCGACGAGCTCGACGACCGCGTCGACCACCTGTCGGACCGAGCCGCGCCCGTGCTGATCGAGCGAGACGGCGAGGTGCGGGCGGTCACCGAGGATCTTGCGGACGAACGCGCTGCACTGTCCGCGAGGCCCGTGCTCGACGAACACCCGCACGCCATCGGCCCACGCCCGCTCGATCGTCCGGCGAAAATCGAGCGTATCGACCGCCTGCGCGGTGATCGCGTCGGCGCACGCGTCGGCGGACACCGCGTAAGCGCCGTCGTGGCCACCGCTGTAGACGCGCAGGTCGACAGGGGACGTCTCGCGTCGGTGCAGGGCGCGCCACGCGTCACGGACCTCGCCGATCTCGGGCGCGTGCGCGATGAGATCGTAGCCGAGCGACCACGCGCGCTCGGCGCCGAGCCGCCCCACCACGCGCGCGACTGCCGAGGGCTCGCCCGCGATCACGCAGTCGGAGGGAGAGTTGATGATCGTCAGGTGCGCGAGCGGCTCGCCGTCGAGCGCGGCGCGCGCCTCGTCGGGCGTCGCCCTCACGGCGAACGAGCTCCAGCCCGCGCCCTCACCCCCGGTCCTCGCCCACGCCCGGCGCGCCGCGGAGAACTCGCCGCAGAGCTCGTCCTGGAAGAGCGGCGTCTCGCGCGTCTCGCGGATCATCGCGCCGAGATCGCGCCACGCCCCGGCCGCGAACAGCGAGTTGGTCTCGCCCGACGAGTAGCCGATCGTCGCCCGAGCCGGCAGGCGCAGCACGTGACGCGACAGCTCCGCGTGCAGCTGGCTGACGAACGACGCGGCCCACAGCTGATCGAGCGGGTGCGGCGCGGGCGCGTCGGGCGGGCCCTGCATCCACCCCAGCATCGACGGCACCTCGTCGCATCGTTGCGTCAGCGCAACGACGAGCTCGGGCAGCGCGAGGGCGAGCTCGCGCGCCGCGCCGGTGTAGGCCGCGGCCGCGCCGGTGAAGACCGAGGCGACCTCGCCGCCGATGGGGTCGGCGCGCGCGGCCACCGCCTCGGGTCGTGGTCCGCCCCGAGACAGCCACGCGTCGCACGCATCGGCGCGCCGCGCGCGCTCCTCTTCGGAGCCGGCCGCGACGACGATCTTCGCGCGCCCGTCGCCGCCGCGGCGATCGGCCCGCATCGCCGCCCGCGCGGCGTCGAGCTCGTCGCCCGAGTAGACGAAGAACCGCGGCGCGGCGCCGTCGTGCCACGGCGCGGGCGCCCCTGCCCCCGACAGCGAGACGAGCTCTCCGCGCGAGCCGCGCACCCGCGCGACGCGAGGCCCCACCCACGGCGCCGCGCCCGCGTCGTGTCGAGGGCGCACACCGTGATGGACCGCGACGGCAGCGGCGGTCAGCTGCAGCAGATCGACCGCCGCGTGCGCGCGCCCCAGCTGCTCGGTGACGTCGTGCGAACCTGGTCCGAGCGTCGCCACGGCGTCGGACGCGACCGCCATCGCGCCGTCATCGAGGACCGCCCACACCTGGTCACCGTCCCGTCGCGCGTCGTCGAGGCGCTTCAGCGCGAGCGAGACCGCGGCGTCACCCGGCCGGTCGATCGCCCCCTGCGCCCGCGTCGCCGCGCGGTGCACGGCCTCGTGGGAGAGATCGACCGCGCCGACGATCGCCGCGTCGATCTCGCCCACCCGGAGCGCGCGCGACGCGAGCTCGAGCGCGACCGCGCCCGACGCCTCCTCGGCCGAGACGCTGAAGCTGGGCCCCGCGACGTCGAGCTGGCTGTTGACGCGGTTGGTGACGATGTTGGGCATCGTGCCGACGACGCCCGCCGACTCGAGCACTGGTACGAACGCCTCGCGCGCCGCCTGGATCCACTCGGCGCCCGCGCCCTCGGGCGCCCACGTCGGCGCGCGCCACCTCGCGCCGTAGCGCGCGACCTCGGGATCGCAGCCCATCCCGATCAGCACCGCGGTGCGCTCGCGAGGCAGCTCGACCCCGGCCGCCGCCTCACGCGCGGCCTCGAGCACGAGCAGCTGCTGCGGCAGCGTCTGCGAGAGATCGCGCGGCGGGAAGCGCAGCCCCTCGAGCGCGACCTCGACGCTCGCTCGCGGCGCGCGCGCGCCCGCTCGGGTGAGGAGCGCTCGGGTCAGCTCTGACACCGACTCTCCGTCACCGACTCGCGCGCCCACGCCGACGATCGCGATCGGCGCGCGCACCGCGGCCACCGATCCGCGCGCCGGGGCGTGGTGGTCCTCCCACGCCTCGACCACCAGGTGCGCGTTGTTGCCGCCGAACCCGAAGGCGCTGACGCCCGCGAGCATCGGTCCCTCCCAGGGCTCCGACGCCGTGAGGAGCCGCAGCGGCGTACCGGCGAGCGCGTCGATCGGGGCGTCGACGTGCAGCGTCGCGGGCCGCACGCGCGCCTCGAACGCGCCGAGCACCTTCAGCAACCCGGCGACCCCCGCCACCGTGATCAGGTGGCCCATGTTAGATTTGAGAGAGCCGACCGGCAGGGCGCGCGCGCCGTCGAACACGCGCGACGTGCTGCGGACCTCGGTCGCGTCGCCGACGG
>CAUJFL010000109.1 GCA_963169165.1 Myxococcota bacterium
CTACGTCGCCGAGGAGTGGCGGCTCGTCCGCAGCGCGGACGCGAAGAGCCGCGAGCCCGCCGCGGCGCGGGCGATCACATGCCCGCACTGCGGCGCCCCGCTCGACCGCTTCATCGCCGGAGAGTGCGGCTACTGCGGCCACGTCGCGACAGAGGGGCTCGACGACTGGTACGTCGTCGACGTCTCGATCCTGAGTCGTGAAGAGCGCGGACCGATGCTGACCGGCGAGACGGAGGAGGTCGGCACCGATCTGCCGACGATCGTCGACGCCAACGTGAACGCCATGTGGCGCGCGATGGGCGAGCGCGATCCGAGCGTGACGTGGGACTCCTTCACCGCGCGCGTCGCCGAGGTGTTCGCGGCGTTCTACGACGGCTGGTCGCGCCGCGATCTCTCTCGCGTGCGCCCCTACCTCTCCGACGGCCTGTTCGCGACGCAGCAGTACTGGATCAAGGCTTACGTCGAGGCCGGGCTGCGCAACATCGCCGGTGATCCGCGCCTCACCAGCGTCCAGCTCGCGCGCGTGACCACCGACAAGTTCTACGACGCGCTCACGGTGCGGATCTACGCGACCTGCTACGATCACACCGTCGACGACGCCGGGAACGTCGTGTCGGGCAGCCGCGAGCGCCCGCGCGTGTACAGCGAATACTGGACGTTCATCCGCGGCCGGGACGCGAAGGGTGTCCGCCGCGGCGGCGCGCCCGAGTGCCCGAGCTGCGGCGCGCCGCTCGCGGTCAACATGGCCGGCTGCTGCTCGCACTGCGACGCCAAGGTCACGCGCGGCGACTTCGACTTCGTGCTGTCCCGCATCGAGCAGGACGAGTCGTACGGCTAGTTCGCCAGCATCGACGCGAGCTTGAACCAAAGGCGGCGCTCGCGGCCGCACCGCGCGCAGCGCATGCGCAGGGTGCGCAGCCGCACGCCGCGCACGGTGTCGGCCGTGTGCTCTTCGACGCGCAGCGAAGGCACATCGCAGCGCGGGCAGCGGAGCGAGGTCGCGCGGGCCTCGCCGAGCGACGCCGAGCCGACGACGATCGGGTTGTCGGGCGCGCCGCCCGGCGCCAGCTGAAAGAGCCTCTCGCGGGCCTCGAGGATGCGCTCGAGCTTCTGACGCTGCGATCGGTCGCGCGACACGGGCCGCAACCTAAGGGGCCTGTCGCGCGCGCGCAACGTGGGCGCTAGGATGCCGCGCCGTGAGGACGCTGCTCTCCCGTGGGCTCGCTTCGGCGATCGATCGCGCGGTGTTCGTGACCGCGCTCTCGCGGGGCAAGGCGTCGCGGGCGCGCTCACCGGCGGAGTCGCTCGGGCACGAGGCGCGGGTCACCAAGCTCGGCGAGCTCGCGGCCTCGATCCCGGAGTCGGCCTTCGACGCCCCAGCGTCGTTCTTCGGTGCCCCGCGCGCGCCGGAGGTGTCCATGACGCGCGCGCGCCGCTTCGGGCGCGGCGGCGAGGTGCACGATCTCAGTTGGCGCTCGTCGCACGCGCCTGTCCTCGACGCCGTGCGCGCGCGCTATCTCGCGCACCAGCCCAGCGCGACCGCGCACGCGCGGTGGTTCTCGATCCCGTCGGCCGCGCGCCCCGTCGTCATCGTCGTGCACGGCTACCTCGGCGGCGCATACTCGTTCGAGGAGGGGTTCTGGCCGCTCAGGTGGCTGATGCGCCAGGGGCTCGACGTCGCGCTCTTCGTGCTGCCGTTTCATGGTCCGCGCAAGGGGCCCGAGGCGCGCCCGAAGTTCCCTTCCTCCGATCCGCGCATGACGATCGAGGGGTTTCGACAGGCCATCGCCGATCTGCGTGACCTCGCCGCCTGGCTCCGGTCGCGCGGCGCCCCCGAGATCGGCGTGCTCGGGATGAGCCTCGGGGGGTACACCGCGGCGCTCGCGGCGACGGTCGCGCCCGAGCTGTCGTTCGCCGTGCCGCTCGTGCCGCTCGCGTCGATCGCCGATTTCGCGGGCGCCGATGGTCGCTTCGTCGGCACGCCAGACGAGCAGCGGCTGCAGCACGACGCGGTCGAGCGCGTGCACGCCGTCGTGAGCCCCCTGTCGCGCCCGCTCGCGCTCCCGCCGTCGCGGGTCGCGGTCGTCGCCGGTCGCGTCGATCGGATCACGCCGCTCTCCCACGCCGAGAAGCTCGCCGCGCACTTTCGCTGTCGCCTCGAGGTCTTCGACGGAGGCCACCTCGTGCAGGCTGGGCGGGCGCGCGCGCTCGAGCGCATCTCCGACGTCTTTCGCCCCGGAGGCCGCCCGTGAGCGCGCGGCGGCTCTTCGCCTCCGCGGTCCTCGCGCTCGGGGTGGCGGCGCACGGCTGCGGCGGCGACGAGCAGGCCACGCCGCCCGCGTCGCTCGTGTGCAACGGCCACGAGCACCTCTGCGATCGCACGCTCGACAGGGTCGTCTTCCCCGCGACGCACAACTCGATGTCCAACGAGGACGACGGGTGGATCGCGCCGAACCAGGGTCACGGCCTCGCGCGCCAGCTCGACGACGGGATCCGCGCGTTCTTGATCGACACGCACATGTTCGAGGACGAGCCGCAGCTCTGCCACGCGGTCTGCCAGTTCGGCGCGATCAAGCTGTCTGACGCGCTGGGGATCTACCGCAAGTTCCTCGAGCAGCGCCCGCACGAGGTGGTCGTGATGATCATCGAGGACGACGTCTCGGCCGCCGTCACCGAGCGCGCGTTCATCGACGCCGGGCTCGCGCCGTACCTGATGGTCCACGAGCCGGGAGCCCCCTGGCCGACGCTGCGCGAGCTGATCTCGAAGGGCACGCGGCTGCTCGTCACCGCCGAGAACGGGCGCCCGCCGCCGGCCTGGTACCACCACGTGTGGGATCTCGCGTGGGACACGCCCTACGACTACGACTCGCTCGCGAAGCTCGACGCCACCGGCGCCGACCTCAACCGTGGCGCCACGTCGAACCAGCTGTTCTTGCTCAACCACTGGATCGGCAACCCGCTCTCGTCTCGCGAGAACGCGGTCATCGCCAACACCTACGACGCGCTGTCGCGTCACGTCGAGGCGTGTCGAGCGCGCCACGCCCGCTCGCCCAACTTCGTCGCCGTCGATTTCTACGACGAGGGCGCGCTGTTTCGCGTGGTCGACGAGCTCAACGCGCCGTGAACGGCCCCGAGATCGAGAAGGGATCGCGGTCGGTGTGGCTCAGCCGGACCTCGAGGCCGGGCACGCGCGCGGCCAGCCGCTCGGCGTAGCTCGGCAGCGCCACGCGCTCGCTGTTGGAGTGCAGCGCGCAGACGACCGTGAGCCCCGCGCGCGCGGCGGCGAGCGCGTCGTGGTGGCGCAGCTCACCCGTCAAGACGAGCTCGGCGCCCAGGGACGCGGCCCGCAGGATGAGCTCGCCCGCCGAGCCCGCGCACGCCGCCGCGCGGGTTATCGCTCCGTCGAGCGGCCCGGCGAGCAGCAGGTGCTCGACGCCGAGGCCACGACGAGCGCGCTCGATGAGGACGCGCCGATCGACGCGCTCGACCTCACCGACGCGCCCGAGCCCCAGCCCATCGGCGGCCGCGGCGG
This sequence comes from Myxococcota bacterium, assembly GCA_963169165.1. Classification (GTDB taxonomy): domain Bacteria; phylum Myxococcota_A; class Polyangia; order Polyangiales; family Polyangiaceae; genus JADLFU01. The sequence continues at coordinate 3,533 of CAUJFL010000109.1, forward strand.
CGTCGCGGG
>CAUJFL010000110.1 GCA_963169165.1 Myxococcota bacterium
TCTTCGACGTGGGCCTGCTGCTGCGCGACGTGCAGGCGCGCAAGCTCTACACGGCCAAGGGGTTCCAGAGCTTCGAGGCGTTCGTCGAGCGCGAGATCGATCTCGGCAAGACGCTCGCCGTGCGCCTCGTCAAGATGGTCGGCCTGTTCCAGCGCGAGGCCGTGATCGAGATGGGCATGGACCGAGCGCTCGAGATGATGGGCCAGCTCGAGGGCGAGCGCACGAGCGAGTCGCGCCTGCCCGCGTCCAAGCCGCAGATCCCCGTCGCGTCGATGCGCGGGCCGATCGTCGGCCGCTGAGCGCCCGTCAGACCCGCAGCCGGCGCGCGGCCTCGCCCACGGCCTTGCCCTGCGCCGTGATCCCCGTCGCCTTCAGGTGCTTCATCGCGACGCCGGTCGCCTGGCCGTCGTTGCCAGCCGCGCGGATGGTGTCGCGCACCGGCTCGAGCAGCGGCACGAGCTCGTCGGGGCCCAGCTCCTTCGGCAACAGCTCCCGGAGCACCTCGAGCTCGCGCGCGAGCACCGCCCGCTTCGCGGGATCGCCCTCGAGCGACAGGGTCTCCTCGTTAGATTTGACTAGTTTTCGAAGGATGGCTCGCGACGCCTCGTCGTCGAACGAGTCGACGCGCGACGCGGCCGTCTCGATCTCGCCGATCGCGACACGCAGGATCTCCTTGTCCACGACGGCGCCCGACTTCATCGCGGACATCAGGCGCTTCTTCAGGTCTTCGAGCAGGGTGGCCATCGCGCTGGCTCATGCCACGGATCTCACCCCGTCGGCAGCCAGTGCAGCACGTCGCGCAGGACGATCACGACGATGCCCATCAGCCCCTCGCCGGCGATCGCGCCGCTCGCGACGCTGATCGTGAAGCGGTCGGAGAGGTCCTTCCTCCACCGCGCGAAGGCCCACGCGATGACCGCGCCGGCGAACATCGCGAGGCTGTCGTTCGCGTCGATCACGAGCGCGATGCCGACGCCGGTCGCGCTGGGGATCCAGGGCTTCGCGCCCTTCGGCAGCAGCTCCTCGGCGAGCGCGAGCGCGACGCCCACCGCCCCGCCGATGGCGAGCGCCACGAGCGCGTAGCGCGGCAGGTTGTCGACGCCGTCCTTCAAGAGCTTCGCGACGCCCATCCACGCGAACGCGGCCGGCGCGGCGAGCTCGTTGCCTATCTTCTCGGGCCTGGCGATGAGCGCGTAGACCGGCACGCAGACGATCCCGCCCGCGAGCACCCCGAAGATCTGCGCGACGAACTGCTTGCGGGGCGAGCCGCCGAGCAGGTAGCCCGTCTTCACCTCCTGCAGCATGTCGGAGGCGTGCGTGATGCTCCCCGCGGTCACCGTCGCGGTCATGAGGTTGGCGGCGGCGTTGCCTGGCACGAGCCCGCCGAAGAGGAGCTGCGTGATCTTGCCCATGGCGCCGATCGGCGTGACGTCGGTCTCGCCGGTCGCGCGCGCCGCGACCACGCAGAGCGCGAACGCCGCGACGACCGACGCGACGCCCATGATGATCGGCACGTCGAACCACACCCGCTGCATGGCCACGCAGAGCGCGCCGACCACGAGCACCCCGGGGCCGAACCACGAGTTGGGGACCTCGACCGACTCGAGCGGATCGGCCGCGCCCTTGCCGCCGAACAGGCGCGTGAGGCCCGAGAACGCGCGCACGACGGTGCGCCAGCGAAACGCGAACCCCGTGAGGCTCGCGGCGACCATCAGCGCCGTCCCGGGCCACACGCTCCACTTGGCGCGCATCGCGGCCGCGAGCCCGGCCGCGCTCTTCACCGCGATCACGTGCTCGGCCTGGCTCGCCGCCTCGAACGCGCGCCAGGCCTCCTTGGAGGCCGCGACGTCGGCGGGCGCGACGACGATCGCCCCGTGGTCGAGCAGCCAGGGCAAGAGGCCCGCGTAGTTGACGACCGCGCCGATCGCCAAGCTCGCCGCGACCTTGAGGCCGATGACGGCCCCCGCGGTGTACAGCAGGAACGACGTGTTGAGCTGGAACGAGAACGCGGACAGCGGCAAGGCGCGCAGCGTGCCGGGCATGGCGATGACCTCGGGGAGCTTCGCGAGGATCGACAGCTTGCAGTCGAACAAGAACTTCCACACGGCCGCGAAGACCCCCGCGTAGAGCAGCGCGCGAGCCTTCTCGACGCCGCCCTTGCCCGCGTCGTGGATCGTCTTGATCGTCTCGGCGCACACCGTGCCCGACGGGAAGCGGAGCTGCTCGGCGTTGATCAGGCTGCGCTTCAGCGGCACCGCGATCAGCACGCCCAGCAGCGACGTGCCGAGCAGCCACAGCGCCATCCGCCAGCCGGCGAGCATCGGCGTCGACGCGGGGATCGTGCCGTCCTGGTGCAGCATCGTCAGCGCGGGGAACGAGCTCACGAGGCCCGCGCCGCACATGTACGCGGCCGCCGACGCCGTCGTCTGCGACGTGTTGGTCTCGAGCATCGTCAGCGGGCGGACGCCGGGCAGCACGCTCGACGCCGCGCGGAAGATCGCGAAGCTCAAGATCGCCGACGTGATGCTCATGCCGAAGATCCAGCCGATCTTCAGGCCGAGGTAGAGGTTCGACGCCGACAAGAGGGCGCCGAGGATCATGCCCGACGCGACCGCGCGCGCCGTCAGCTGCGCCTCTCCGGGGCGGTAGACCTTCGCGAGCCACTCGGCGTCGCGCGCGGCGACCGCCTCGGGATCGCGCAGCGGCGCCTGGCTCAGCGGGAACGAGTCGGGCGGCGTCTCGGGCGCGGCTTGCTGGGACATGCGGGCGGCGAACGGTATGGGATCCGTCGTCGCCGGCACAACCCGGCCGAGGTGCGGCGGGGCGCCGCTGCTTCAAATGTGATCTTTGTTAGATCATCGAGCGGCACAGCCGGTCTGCCAACCCGCGTCTGCGCGGTATCGTCCCTCTACGACTCTCTTCGGCTCTTGTAGGTTTCGTCTGCTTCGGGCAAGCTGCCCGCGTGTGCAGTTTCAAACCATGCCAAGCGGAGCTCGCCTGATGACCGCAGCCGCCGAGCCCTGGGTCTCCGTCGAGGACGTCGCCGCCCATCTGGGCGTGGCCCGCGACTCTGTCTACCGCTGGGTCGAGGCCAAGAAGCTCCCGGCCCACCGGGTCGGGCGCCTCTGGAAGTTCAAGCTGTCCGAGGTCGACGAGTGGGTTCGAGCCGGCGGCGCTGGCGAGGAGCACGAGGGCGGGCGCGGCTCGAAGCCCCACGCAAAGCCGAAGACGAGGAAGAGCTGATGTCGAAGACGAACGGCGCTGCGGCTGCCGAGAGCACCACCAAACGCTTCGCGAGCTTCCGCGAGATCGCCGACCTTCTCTGGCAGAACGCCGAGCGGAGGCGCCGCGCGTACAAGCCCAACGAGTACGACAAGGTCATCCTTCCTCTGCTGGTCGCGCGCCGCCTCGACTGCGTGCTTGGGCCCACCAAGGACAAGGTCCTCGCGCGCCTCGACGCGCTGAAGGCCAAAGGCATGAAGCCGAGCGATCCGGCCGTCGACGTCGCCCTCCGCAAGATCACCGGCGTGCCCTTCTACAACACGTCGAAGCTGGACTTCGCCAAGCTGAAGGGCGACCCGATGGTCGACAAGCTCCGCGAGTACCGCCAGGCGCTGATCACTGCCGCCGTGACCGGCCAGCTCGACGTGGAGGCGGTCCGAGCCCCGTCGGTGACGAGGCCTCACCCCACGGAGGCGCTCGAGCCATGACCGACCGCCCCCCCACGGAAGGCGAGCTCATCCTCTACCGCACGGCGAGCGGCGGCGTGCGCGTCGAGGTGCTCTACGAGTCCGAGACGTTCTGGCTCGACCAGCGCCGCATGGCCGAGCTGTTCGGCGTCGACGTGCGCACGGTGAGCGAGCACCTACGCAACATCTACGACAGCGGCGAGCTCGCCGAGGACGCAACCCTCCGGAAATTCCGGATGGTTCGAACCGAGGGAAATCGCGAGGTTTCTCGCGAAGTGAGCGCCTACGACCTCGACGCGATCATCTCCGTCGGCTACCGGGTCAACAGCGCGCAGGCCACGCAGTTCCGCATCTGGGCGACCCAGACCCTGCGCGAGTTCATCGTCAAGGGCTTCGTGCTCGACGACGAGCGCCTGAAGCTCAACAAGCGCTTCGGCAAGGACTACTTCGACGAGCTGCTCGAGCGCATCCGCGAGATCCGCGCCAGCGAGCGGCGCTTCTACCTGAAGATCACCGATATCTACGAGCAGTGCAGCATCGACTACGACGCCCACGCGGAGACGACGAAGACCTTCTTCAAGACCGTGCAGAACAAGCTGCACTGGGCGGTAACGGGCAAGACCGCCGCCGAGATCATCGCCGATCGCGCCGACGCCTCGAAGCCGTCGATGGGGCTCACGACCTGGAAGAACGCACCCAAGGGGAAGATCCTCAAGAGCGACGTGACGGTCGGCAAGAACTACCTGATCGAGCGCGAGGTGAGCGAGCTCGAACGTATCGTCTCGATGTACCTCGACTACGCCGAGAACCAGGCCGCGCGCCAGATCGCCATGAAGATGGCCGACTGGGTGCAGAAGCTCGACGCCTTCCTGAAGTTCAACGAGTACGAGGTGCTGACGAACGCGGGCAGGATTTCGAAGGAGGTCGCCGACCGCCTCGCCGAGGCGCAGTACGCCGAGTTCCGCGTCAGCCAGGACCGCGAGTTCCAGAGCGACTTCGAGGCCCAAATTGAACAAGAGGTGAAGCGGATCGAACAGAAGCGCCCGTCGCGCAGAAAGAAGGGCGACGAATGACCGCGAAGCACACCGAGCGCGCGTTCGAGGGAGCGGATGACGATCGCTGCGTTCATCGCCTGAGGCGAGACGCTGACCGTCGAGTTCAAGAGTGATCTCAACGACAGCGAGCTCATCGAGACGGTCGTTTGCCTCGCGAACGGCCAGGGAGGCACGCTGCTGGTGGGCGTTCAAGACGACGGGCGAGTGGTGGGCGCGCGGCACCGCCACGGGGCGACGACCGACACGCGCCGTGTCGAAGCGCTCGTCTCGAACGCAACTCGCCCTTCGCTCGCCGTCATGGCCGAGATGGTGGAAGTCTACGGCCACCCGGTGCTCATGGTGCGCGTGCCGCACCCGCCTGTCGGGACGTGGAGCGGCAGGTACCTGCGCCGCGCGCTCGGCGGCGATGGCAAGCCAGCGTGCGTGCCGTTCTTCGTCTACGAGACGGCGGCCCACGGCTTGTCTCGGGATCCCTCGACCGCCGTCGTCCCGGGCGCCACCTGGGATGACCTCGATCCGATCGAGATCGCGCGCTTCCGACGACTCGCGAGAGAGAGCGGTGGGCGTGGCGACGCCGCGCTACTGCGCCTCTCGGACGAGGAGCCGACTACTTCGAAGGCTCGCCGCCGAGCACGCCGAGCTGAGGCTCGAGGGCGAGCGCCGAGGCGCCCGCTACGTCTGGAAGGGTCCGCAACGCGCGCCCAGGGGGAAGAAGAAATGAGCGGGAATGCGGCCATTACGCGCGCGCATTCTGGAATGCGCGGCTCATGCGCGAAGCTTCCGCTGTGCGCATTTGTCCCGAGACGGGTTCGACTTTGCTGGCGTAACCGGCCGAGAGTGTGGTCGCGCGCCCGCAGGATCTGCCAAGTCGACCCGCGCCCGCGCCCGCGTGAGCGCTAGGCGACGCCGAGCACGTCGAGGTACGCGGCGCGCACGGCGTCGGTCGTTCGCCGATAGGTCGCGACCAGCTCATCCTCGGCGCGGTTGCCGGGCCGATCGTGGAAGCCCATGCGACGCGCGAGCGGGCGCAGTCCCGGCGCGTGCTCGTCGAGCAGCGGCGAAGGTGAGCGGTGGATCAGCTGGATCCGACGCTCGATCCTGCGCAAGAACTCGTGGCCCTGGGAGAACGTCGCCCGCGCCGACGCCGACAGGAGCCCGAGCTCGGCGAGCTTCGCGAGCGCGTCCTGGGTCACGGTCGTGCGCACGCGCGGGTCGGCGCCGGCGCGCATCTGCGCGAGCTGCGTCGCGAACTCGACGTCGACGACGCCGCCACGTCCGACCTTCAGGTGATACCGACCCGGGCGCTCCTGGCCGATCTCGTGCTCCATTCGCAGGCGCAGTCGGTGCGTCTCGGCCGCGTCGGGCGGCGCGCCCAGGTAGGCGGTCTGCGCGATGAGCCGCTCGACCCGCGCGCCCAGCTCGGCGTCGCCGGTGACGAAGCGCGCGCGCACGAGGGCGAGGCGCTCCCACGGCGCCGCGCGCGTCCCGCCGCCCTCGTCCGACTGCGAGTGATACCGCGCGAACGACGCGAGCGACGTCACCAGCATCCCCTGCGAGCCCGACGGTCGCAGCCGCGTGTCGAGCTCGTAGCCGGGCCCGGCCTCGTGCGGCGACGAGGTCCACCGGATGATGCGCTGCGCGAGCCGCGCGAAGTGCTCGGCCGGATCGCGGCCGTCGGGCGCGAGCGCGGGGTCGAACACGAAGAACACATCGAGATCCGACGCGTACGAGAGCTCTCGCCCACCAAGCCGACCTGCCGCGATGACGGCGAGGCCGCGCGGCGGCTCGGGGTAGGTGCCCGCGGCGAGCGACGTCGTCCGCGACAGCACGCAGTCGGCCAGGTCGGCGAGCACCCGGGAGGCGAGCTGCTCGGGCAACTCGTCGGCGAGCTCGGCGAGCGCGACGTCGACCGTGACCCGCCGCTTGGCGCGTCGCATCGCGCCGACGAACGCCTCGGGATCGCCAGGATCGGCCGCGCTCACCTCCTCGTCGACCTCGGCGACGGCGCCCTCGCTCGTCGGCGGGCGCCGCGCGAACAGGAGCCGATCGCGGATCTCGGGCTCCTGGACCACCGCGTCGGCGATGAGCGCGCTGCCGCCGAGGACGGTCGCGAGCCTGTGGGCGCCGCGCGGATCTCCGGCGAGCGTGCCGACGTAGACCGCGGGCGACGAGACGCGCGTGAACAGCGCGCGCATCCGGCGGACGGCGAGCTCGAGATCGGGCGCGTCGAGCAGCGCCGTCACGAGCGCGACCCCGAAGGCCGGGTGCCGCTCGACCGTCGCGTGCCCGAACGGATCGTCCGGCCGCCGCGAGAGGAACGCGAGATCTCGCGCGAGCTCGGGCGCCGCCGCGCCCACGCCGTTCGCCTCGAGCAGCCGCCCGATCTCGTCCTCGTCGCGATCGGTGATGCTGCGCGCGAGCTCGGCCTGGAGCGTGTTTGGTTTGTTTATTTCTGGGGTCAGCGACGCGAACCGCGTCGAGACCCGCACGCGCGCCTCTCGCAGCACCGCGTCGAGGTCGCCGAGGCTCTCGAAGCCGAGCGTCATCGCGAGGTGCGCGCGGTCGACCACCGACGCGGGCAGCTCGTGGGTCTGCAGGCCCGTCCACCACTGCACGTGGTGCTCGGCGCGGCGCAGCAGCAGGTACGCGTCGGCGATCTCGCGCGTCTCGCGATCGGACACGAGCCCCGCGGAGTGCAGGCGCGCGAGCGCGTCGAGCGTCCCGGGCGTGCGCACCGACGGCTCGTGTCCGCCCCAGATGAGCTGCAGCGCCTGCACGAAGAACTCGGCCTCGCGGATACACCCCTCGCCGTGCTTCAGATCGCGCTCGGGGGCGCGAGACAGCTCGGCGCGGGCGCGCTGCACCATGTGCCCGAGCTCTGCCGCGATCGTGGGATCGACGCGGCGCCGGTAGATGAACGGCGCGAGCTCGTCGAGCAGGCCCTGTCCGAGGTCGCGGTCGCCAGCGACGGGCCGGGCGCGCACGAGCGCGGCGCGCTCCCACGGCCTGCCCCAGCCCTCGTAGTAGCGCACGCAGGCCGCGACGCTGTTGACCACCGCGCCGCGCGAGCCCTCCGGG
>CAUJFL010000111.1 GCA_963169165.1 Myxococcota bacterium
GAACGGGACGCGCGCCTCGGTGAGGGTGCGCTTGGCGCGGACGATCCGCTGCGCGAGCGTCGGCTCGGCGACCAGGAACGCGCGCGCGATCTCGTCGGTCGGCAGCCCTCCGAGCAGCCGCAGCGTCAGGGCGACCCGCGCCTCGGTCGACAGCACCGGGTGACAGGCGACCAGCACGAGCCGCAAGAGATCGTCGCCGATGTCGTCGCCCTCCGTGACGACCACGTCTCGCTCGAGCGACGGGTCGTGCGCGAGCGCGTCGTGCTTTCGGTCGACCATGCGCCGACGGCGCAGCTGATCGATCGCGCCGTGCTTCGCGGTCGCCATCAGCCACGCGCCCGGGTTGTCGGGGATCCCCGCGTCGGGCCACCGCTCGAGCGCGGAGACCAGCGCCTCTTGCGCCAGGTCCTCGGCCAGCTCGAGGTCGCGGACGAGGCGCGTGAGGCCGCCGATCAGCCGCGCCGACTCGAGGCGCCAGACGGCCTCGATAGCCTCGTGCGTGGTCCGCGCCGCGCTCATCACGGGCTCGCGCGGCGCGGGACCACGACGCGGCTCATGAGCGGTTGCGCTCGCTCTCGGCGCGGAGGCGCGCTTCCTGCGCGCGCAGCTCGGGCGTGAGCGCGTCGCCGAAGTCGTCGGCCTCGAGCACCGGGCGAAGCTCGAGGATGCCCTCCTCGCCCGGGGCCGGGTTCGGGCAGCGCCGCACCCACTCGAGCGCCTCGTCCATGCTCTTCACCTGCCAGAGCCAGAAGCCCGCGATCAGCTCCTTCGTCTCGGCGAAGGGCCCGTCGAGGACGGTCTTGTCACCGGCCGCGAACAGCACGCGCTTGCCCTTGACGCTGGGGTGGAGCCCCTCGCCGGCGAGCATCACGCCTGCTCTCACCAGCTCCTCGTTGAACTTGCCCATCTCGGCGAGCAGGGTCTCGGTGGGCATCGCGCCCGCCTCGGAATTCTTGGTCGCCTTCACGATCACCATCACGCGCATGTGGATCTCTCCTTCTCTGTCGTTGTTGGGTTGGTTACTTGGTGCCGTGCGCGTCGCTCGCGAGAAAGTCGATGGGCCGCACCTCGCACTCACCCTCGAAATCGGGCCAGTGCTGGCGGTGCAGGTCCATGAACTCGGTCGTCAGCCGGAGGATCTCGGCCTTCGAGTCGGCCTTCAGGATCGCCCAGCCGCCGATGAGCTCCTTCGTCTCGGTGAACGGCCCGTCGGTCGTCGTCAGCTTCCCGTCGGCGAGCCGCATCCGAAAGCCGTCGCGGCTCGGTGCGAGGCCGCCGGTGTCGACCAGCGCGCCCTCCCGCGCGAAGCGCTCGATGAGCTGACCCATCGCTTCCATCATCGACGGGGGCGGGGTCATGTCGCGGTACTTCTCCGAGCTGCGGATGAAACTGAGATATTTCATGGTTCCTCCTGTGGGGGTTCGAGCACACGACGAACGAGGGGCGCGCGGATCGACACGCCCTTCGTTTTTTTTTCAGAGGCTGTCGCGGCGACCGCTCACTCGACCGTCGGGGGCAGCGGCGAGCGCTCCCACCCGTCGGGCAGCGACGCGCGGCTCAGCTTCTCGAACGCGCTCTCCGCGCGCGCGTCGAGGGCGTCTGCCTCGGCCTCGGCGGTGGGGCCGCCCTCGCGCCGCACGTGCGCGGCGAACACCTGGTACGTGCGCGCCGCCTCGATCTCGTTGCCTATCTCCTCGAAGATCGAGATCGCGCGCAAGAAATAGTCGCGCGCCTTGCCGGTGTGCTCCTTGCCCCAGCCTCCCTCGGCCGTGATCTCGCCGAGCGTGCGCACGGCGACGCCGAGGTGCACCTTGCTCCGCACCGCGGCGAACAGCTCGACCGAGCGCGAGATGAACTGGCGCGCCTTCGCGAGCTCGCCGCGGCTCATGTGCGCGCGTCCGAGCCCGCGCAAGACCTCGGCGAGCCCGAGCTTGTCGCCCAGCTCGTCGCAGAGCCCCTCGGCCTCGGTGAGCACGCGGATCGCGACGTCGGCGTGGCCGAGCCGCTCCTCGGACTGGCCGATGTTGGTCAACACGAGCGCGACGCGGTTCTTCTCGCCGACCTCGCGCGCGGCCAGGAGGGCGTCGCCGAGCAGCGTCAGCGCGCGCTCGTGCTCGCCGAGATCCTGCTGCACCGTGCCGAGGTTGTTGAGGCTCGTCGCGACGCCGGAGATGTCGCCGATCTCGCGGCGGATGGCGAGGCTGTGCTCGAACGCCTCCTTGGCGCGCGCGTACTCGCCGAAATCCTGCAGCAGCACGCCCATGTTGTTCATGCTGAGCGCGATGCCGCGGCGGTCGCCGAGCTTGCGGCGCAGCGACAGCCCCTTCTGCAGCGCCTCGAGCGCCGTCGCGTACTCCCCGCGCATCCAGCGGAGCTTGCCGAGGTCGTCCTCGGTCGACGCGACGCCGCGCTCGTCGCCCGCGCGCTCGAAGAGGCCGAGCGCCGCGCCGAGGTGGCGCTCCGCGAGATCGAGGCGGCCGGTGTCGCGGTAGAGGCGCCCGATGCGGTTGTGCGCGGCGCCGCCCTTGGCCGGGAGATCGAGCCGGAACGCGAGCGTCTTCATCTCCTCGAACTCGGCGAGCGCGGCGTCGGTCTGACCCGACGCGAGCAGCACGTCGCCGTGGTCGTGCAGCGCGTCGATGCGGCGCCCGGCGTCGCGCGTGCCGAGGAGCGCGAGGCCGCGCTCGAAGTACTCGACGGCCTTCTGCTGCGCGAACCTCCCCCGCGCGATGCCGCCGGCCTCGAGGTACGACAGCGCGGCGCGCGTGCGGGCGCCGGCCAGCTCGCGGTGCCGCGCGAGCATCCCCATGTGCTCCTCGTGGGCGCGCACGCCTGCCTTGTGCTCGAGCCAGTCGGCGAGCGTCTGGTGGTAGCCGCGGAGCACCTGCGGGTTCGTGCCGCTCGCGATGCGCTCCCGCTCCTTGTTGTGCTTGAAGACGAGCTCGCGCTCGCCGGCGAAGGTGCTGTCCGGCAGCCTCAACAGGTAGTCGCGCGCGACCAGCTCATCGAGCGCCGCGCGGATCGCGTCGGCGTCGGCGTCGGCGTCGCGCGTCCACAGCGCAGGCCCCGTCTCGTCTGAGCGGGCGAGCGCGCGCAGCCCGCCCTCCCAGAACACGCTGCCCATCGCCGCGGCGCGCTCGAGCAGCCGCTTCTCCTGCGGCGAGAGCGCCGCGATCCGCGCCTCGACCGCGTCCTCGACCGACAGCGGCAGGCGCGCGAGATCGAGCTTGTCGAGGTGCACGCGCCACTCGGTCCTGTGCGTCGCGCTCGGGGACACCTCGAGCACGCCGGCGTCGACGAACACTCGCACCATGCGCTCGAGCAGCATCGGGTTGCCGCCCGCCGCGCCGCACGCCGAGTCGACGAGCGCCCGGGGCACCTCGCCGCAAGGCTCGAGCAGCGCCTCGACCACCGTCACCGCCTCGAGCTCGCCGAGCGCCGCCAGCTCGACCCGCCGCAGCCGCGCGCTCGGCATCGCGGAGAACCCCTCGTGCAGCGCGCCCAGATCGGCGCGCGACGCGCAGACGAACAGCACGGGAGCGGCCACCAGCTCGCACAGGAACACGAGCAGATCGCGCGAGTCGGGGTGCGCGTCGTCGAGATCGTCGAAGAACAGCGCGAGCGGCGCGCCCCCCGCGTCGGCCTCGATCAGGCGCCGGAGCACGCTGCGCCGGACGAGCCGCCCCTCGACGGCGTCTTCTCCGACCGCCTTGGTGAGCGGGCTGTCGGGGAAGGGGAGCCCGAGCAGCTGGCCGAGGAAGAAGAGGACGTCGCCGACCTTGCGATCCTCGAGCACCGACGCGACCTGCGCGCGCACGAGCGACTTGGCGGCCTCGGGATCCATGCCGTCGGTCAGCCCGAACCGCGCGCGCAGGATGCGCTCGAACGCGGCGTAGGCTCCCTCGCTGCCGCGCGCGCTGCCGCGGAACACGCGCACCTCCTCGCCCTCGTCGGGCGTCTCGAGCCGCTGGAAGAACTCGTAGGCGAGGCGGGATTTCCCGATGCCGGCGGGCCCGACGAGCGACACCACGCGCGCCTCGCGCGACGCCTTCACGTCGGCCATCGCGTCCTCGAGCGCGGCGAGCTCGCGCCCGCGCCCCACCATCGGCGCCTGGAGCGAACTGGACGAGAGCCCCACCCAGCGGAGTCGATCGGTCATCGGACCCGCGATGCTAGTGCCCGCGCGGAAATAACTGAAGCTGCCCGGCGCGGCGCTCGCAAGACGGGCGGCCTCACCGACCGCGCTCCCCGAATGGGTTGCGGGGCTCTGCGGCGCTCGCGGCTCGGGCGCCCGCTCTCGCTTCGGTCGCGCCCCTCGCCACTTCGGCTAGCTCTGCGCTGGCGCTTGGTGCGAAGCGCGGGCGCCGGATCACTTCTTCACGTCGCCCTTGCCCCACTTCGACACCGTCGCGACCTGGAGCGCGCGTCCGGGCTGGCCCTCCTGCCCGAACACCGCGACGAGCACGTTCTGGAGCTCGGCGGACTCGGCGAGCGGCTCGCCGCTCTTCAGCACCAGCTCGCCCTCGGCGGTCGACTCGAACTGCGCGAGCGCGGTGCCCTTGGCGACGCCGGGGAGCGTGGTGTCGCTCGAGGCCGCGTAGGCGTGCGCCGACAGCGTCAGGGTGACCTTGTCGCCGTCGATCGCCTTGACCTTGTACATGCGGTAGCTGACGACATCGAAGCCGTTGAGGCGCTGACGGCTGCCCGCGATCCAGAACCCGCCCTTGCCGACCGGCGCGGGGGGCGGCGGCACCGAGCCGTAGAACAGCGCCGCGGCGAGCCCATCGAGCGGGAGCGACAGCTGCCCCGTCGCGTCCTTGTCGGCGCGCACGTCGGGACGCATCGGACCGACGGGAGACGGCGCGAACGCCACGACCGCGCCCTTCATCTTTCCGAGCTCTTTCTCGGCCTCCTTGGGGACGCTGCCCATCTGCTCCTTCGACAGCGTGACCTTCTTCACCTCGGCGAGCAGCGCGGGGACGGCGCCCTCTTCCTTGGGCTTCTCGGTCGACAGCGACAGCGCGAGGTCGACGGTCGGCAGCGCGGAGCGCTGGCCGAGCCGCACGGACACGACGACGCTCGGGGAGCCCTTCCATCGGTCGAGGTTCGGCGCCTTCAACGTGAGCTTGTCGCCCTCGCCGGGCGAGCCGAGCTCGACCTTCACGCCGTCCTTCGGGCCGAACAGCGCGTCGGCGGCGCCCGGCGCGAACACTCCGCCGGGGGGCGGGCCGTCGTTCTTCTTCTGTCCGGCGCTCTTGGCGCTGGCGGCGGCCGCGACCGCGGCGGCGACCTTCGCGTCGACGACCGGTCCCTTGTCGGCGCTCGCGGCCGGCTTCGCCGAGTGCTTTGGCGCGTCGTCGCAGCCGAGCAAGAGGAGCGACGCGAGGACGAGGGCTCGGGGCGGGGACGTCATGGCCCGCGTTCTATTCGCGGGGCGCGCGATGTAAAGCGCGATGGCGCGCTCGCACCTGGGCTCGGCGCGCCTCGGCCCAACGGGGTTTCGCCCCGCGCGGCGCTGCGGCAGAACGCGGGACATGCGACGCGCCCACCTCCTCGCGTTCCTCTCGCTCGCCGGCGCCGTCGCGCTCCACGGGGGCTGCGGCTCCGACGGCGGCGCGCTCAGCGACGCGAGCTCGGGGCCCCAGCCGCCCTCGGGCGTCGGCGGGTTCGATCCCGGCGAAGGGGGGCCGTCCGGGTGCGGCGCGAGCACCGGCAGCGGCGCGAGCACCGGCAGCGGCGCGTCGAAGGGCTGCGGCGCGTCGTCTCAAGGAGGGCCGCCCGACGGGGCCGCGGACGCGACCAGCGAGCCCGCGCCGCCGGTCTGCGCCGAGGCGCAGCGAAGGTGCGCGCACGAGCTCACGCTGGCCGCCGGCGCCGAGACCTCCGTCGAGGTGCGCGGCGACTTCGCGCCCGGCGCGTGGACCAAGGGCGTCGCCATGTCGAAGTCGGGCGGCGCGTGGCGCGCGACCGTCGCCGTGCCGTGGTCGACGCCGGTCCATTACAAGTTCTTCGTCGATGGCAAGACCTGGCTCGAGGACCCTGCCAACCCATCGAAGGAGCCAGATGGCAACGGCGGCTTCAACTCGGTGCTGGCGCCGCTCACCTGCGACTCTTTCACTTGCGAGGTGCCCTCGGGGACCTTCGACTGGCGCGACGCCGTCCTCTATTTCGTGTTCGTCGACCGCTTCGCCAACGGTGATCCCTCCAACGACGGCGCCCCGGTGCCCGGCGTGATGGCGCCTGCCAACTATCAGGGCGGCGATTACAAGGGGCTGCAGGCGAAAGTCGACGAGGGATACTTCGAGGGCCTCGGCGTCAACGCGCTGTGGCTCACCGTGCCGATGGACAACCCCGACGAGGCCGGCCTCGGCACCGACGGCAAGCAGTACAGCGCGTACCACGGCTACTGGCCGAGCAAGCTCGACGAGGTCGAGGCGCGGTTCGGCACGATGGCCGAGCTGAAGGCCGTGGTCGCGGCGGCGCACGCGCACGGCCTCAAGGTGCTGGTCGACTACGCGATGAACCACGTCCACAAATCGGCGCCGGTCTACGCCCAGCACCCCGAGTGGTTCTGGCCGGTCACCTACGACGGAAAGTCATGCGTCTGCGGCGAAGGGTGCTCGTGGGACGATCCCTACGAGGCGCGGCGGTGCTGGTTCCGTGATTACTTGCCCGATTTCGACTTCACCAGGGCGGAGGCGCGCAAGTTCTCCATAGACAACGCGCTCTACTGGGCGAAGGAGCTGTCGCTCGACGGGTTCCGGCTCGACGCGGTCAAGCACATCGAAGAGTCGTGGATCACCGAGCTCCGCGCGCGGCTCTCCGCCGAGGTCGAGCCGGAGAAGAAGGAGCACTTCTATCTCGTCGGCGAGACCTTCACCGGCGACCGCGGCGTCATCGGCGCCTATGTCGATCCGTTCACCAAGCTCGACGGACAGTTCGATTTCCCGCTGCGGATGCAGCTCGCCGAGACGCTGTTGATGCGCAAGGGCTCGCTCGCGGCGCTCGACGCGTTCCTGTCCAGCAACGACTCGTTCTACGGCGCCGGGATCATGAGCACCTTCATCGGCAACCACGACATCCCGAGGGCGATTCACCTCGCGGAGGACACGCCGCTCTGGGGCGATCCCTGGGCCGATGGCAAGGACCGCGCCTGGCAAGGTGCTCCACCGCAGCCCGTCGGTGGCGCGGCGTTCGAGCGCCTCGGGCTGGCGTTCACTTTCCTGTTCACCACGAAGGGTGTGCCGCTCGTCTACTACGGCGACGAGATCGGCCTCGCGGGCGCGGGTGACCCTGACAACCGTCGCATGATGACGTGGACGGGCGAGTCTGCCTCGCAGCTGGCGCTGCGCGATCACCTGAAGAAGCTTGGCAAGATCCGCAAGGAGCACGCGGCGCTGCGGCGCGGGACGCGCAAGTCGATCGGGGCGACCGCTGACACGCTCGCCTACGAGCAGGTCGGCGACGGCGACCGCGTGATCGTCGTCCTGAATCGCAGCGACTCGGACCAGCAGGTCTCGTCGGTGCCCGCGGGCGCCTGGACCGATCTGCTGTCCGGCGCGGGCGTGCAGGGTGGCGTCGTGACCGTCCCCGCGCGCCGCGCGCTCGTCCTGTCCGCGCCGTGACGACCGCCGTCACCGAGCTGCTGCTCGACGGCCCGCTGCACGGCGTCGGCGTCGACGTCGTCTCGCGCGGTCGCGTCAGCGCGCGGCTCGCGCGGGCCAAGTTCAGCGAAGCCGAGCTGGAGCGTTTTCGCGGCCGCCGCGAGCTGCCGTTCGCCGCCCGCGAGGCGGTGCTGAAGGCCGTCGGCGGCCCCGGGATCCTGCGCGCTCCGCTGAGGGAGATGGTCGTCGCCTGGGATCGTGGCGCGCTCACGCTGCGGCCGGGAGAGGCGTACCGGCAGGTGATGCAGCGCGAGGGGGTCACGGCGGCTCGCCTCGCCGTGCTCGCGATCTCCCCGGCGCACGTCGTCGTGACGTCACTGGCGACGCGCGCGGGCCCACCCGTGCGAGCGCGGCTCGCGTACGCCACGCGCGGGATCCCCGTCGCCGATGCCGATGACGATCTCGACGAGCGCGAGCGCGCCGAGTGTGAGTCTCGTCCCGACCCTCGGGCGTCGATCGCGGCGCGCGTCGCCGCGCACGCCGCCTGCCTCGCGCTGACCGGAGACGCGAGCGCGAGGGTCCACGCGCCGCGCGACCAGCGACCAGCGCTCGTGGGCACCCCCGAGCGAGTGTGGCTCTCGCTCGCGCATGAGCGTGACCTCGCGGTGGCCCTCGTCGCGACGCTCCTCCCGTGACACCTGCTTGACGACGCTCGCGCGGGGCTCGATCTTCGCGCGCATGCGACACCGCGCCGCCGTCACCGCCCTCTCGTTCTCTCTCTCCCTGCTCGCCGCCTGTGGGAGCGACTCGTCCGACCCGCCCGCCGGTGGGGCCGCGGGCTCGGGAGCGGGAGGATCACCCGGCGCAGGCAGCGGGGGCAGCCCATCGAGCGGCGGCGCGTCGAGCGGCGGCGCGTCGAGCGGCGGCGCGTCGAGCGGCGGCGCGGCGGGCTCCACGGGCGCGCTCGTGGATCTCGCGGGCTGCACCGAGGCGACCGCGTCGGACAAGAGCGGCGGCGGCGCCATCGTCACCGCGGGCGCGGGCGGTCCCAAATATTCGCCGGCGTGCCTGAAGATCAAGGTCGGTGAGTCGATCGAGTTCAAGGGCACCTCGAGCATCCACCCGCTGGTCGGCATGACGACCGTCGGCACCCAGCCCAACCCGATCGGCCCCGAGTCCACCGTCGACAAGACCGTGAAGTTCGACGCGCCGGGCTCCTTCGGCTTCTACTGCACCAACCACGGCGGCGACGGCGCGTCGTCGGGCATGGTGGGCGCCGTGTACGTCCTGCCCTGAGCGCCTCCGGGCCTCCGCGAAAGCGCTCGACGGGCGCGCCCGAGGTGCGGTACCCGATCGATCGGCGCATGGGCAACGAACGCCACATCAGCGCGTCGGGACGCTACTCGGTCGAAGAGCGGCTCGGCGAGGGCGGGATGGGCGTCGTCTATCGCGCGCGGGACCTCGAGCGAGGGGTCGACGTCGCGCTGAAGACGCTGCTGCGCGTCGAGCCGGCGTCGCTGCGCCGGTTCAAGGAAGAATTCCGCGCCCTCACCGACGTCGCCCACCCGAACGTCGTCGAGCTGTACGACCTCGTCGGCGGCGCCGACGGCACGTGGTTCCTCACGATGGAGCTCGTCGACGGCGTGCCGTTCACGAGCTGGGTCAGCGGCGAGCGAAGGTCCACCGCCCCTCCCGCCGCGTCCGCCGACGACGCGACGCTGGACGCGGCTTCGCACAAATCCCTGCCCACGTCGGGCGTGCTCCGCACCGGCCGCATGCGCAAGGTGGACGTGACCAAGCTCCGCGACGCGCTCCGTCAGCTGATCGAGGGCGTCGGCGCGCTGCACGCGGCGGGCAAGCTCCATCGCGACATCAAGCCCTCGAACGTGCTGGTCACGCGCGAGGGGCGCGTCGTCCTCCTCGATTTCGGGCTGGTGCACCAGTTCACCGACGGCGAGCGTCCCGCCGCGGAGGAGCACATCCTCGGCACGCCCGCCTACATGGCGCCCGAGCAGGCCGGGCCGCGCATCGCCACGCCGAGCTCCGATCTCTACGCGGTCGGCGTCATGCTCTTCGAGTGCCTCACCGGTCGGCTCCCGTTCGAGGGCAGCGCGCTCGAGATCCTGCTCGCGAAGCAGCGCGGTGAGGCGCCGTCGGCGGCGCGCTTCTTCGACGGGCTCCCTGATGAGCTCGTCGAGCTCGCGGCCGACCTGCTGCGCCGTCGGCCCGAGGCACGCCCGAGCCTCGACGAGGCGCGCGCCCGCCTGTCACCTCGCAGCGCGCCGGGCCTGCGCGCGAGCGGCACGTCCGCGATGGCGCGGCGGGTCGCGCTGGTGGGCCGGGCCGACGAGCTCTCGGCGGTCGACGAGGCGCGGCGAGAGGTCGTCGCGGGCGGGGCGCGGCTCGTGCTCCTGCGCGGACCGTCGGGCGTGGGAAAATCCGCGCTCGCCGAGCACGTGGTGTCGCGCCTGCGCCAGGACGGCTGGCTCGTGCTGCCGGGGCGCTGCTACGAACGAGAGAGCGTCCCGTACAAGGCGTTCGACGCCGCGATCGACGCGCTCGCGCGGCACCTCGGTCGGCTCCCGCCCGAGGAGCTCGCGCCGCTCCTGCCGCAGGCGCTGTCCGAGCTGTGCCGGGTGTTCCCGGTGTTTCGCGGCGTCGAGGCGTTCGACGTGGCCGAGTCCTCGCGCCACGAGGCCGAGCCGTTCGAGCTGCGCCGGCGCGCGTTCGGCGCGCTCGCGGAGGTGCTGGGCGTGATGTCCGAGCAGGCGCCGCTCGCGTTTCACCTCGAAGATTTGCAGTGGGGCGACGAGGACAGCGCGCTCTTGCTGACCGAGCTGCTCACCGCCGCTCGACCGCTCCGGCTGCTCGTGCTCGGCACGCACCGGGATGGCCCCGTCGGCGCGATGCTCCAGCGCGTGCTCGCCCCGCGTGACGGCGCGCGCGCCCGGCAGCTCGACGTCGGGCCGCTCGGCCTGGACGACTGCGCGCGGCTGGCCGAAGAGCTCGGCGGTGCGCGCGTCGCCGCGCGGCCCGAGCTGGCGAGATCGATCGCGCGAGAGGCCGCGGGCAACCCGCTGTTCGTCGCGGAGCTCGTCCGCCACCAGGCCGAGCGCGCGGACCGCGGAGAGGACACCCTCGATCGCCGCGGTCCCGCGACGCTCGAGGAGGCGATCCTGGCCCGCACCGGCGAGCTCCCGCCTGAGCCACGCGCGCTCCTCGCGGTGCTGTCGGTCGCGGCGCGGCCGCTCGATCGTGCGGTCGCGCTGGCGGCCGCGGGCCTCCCTCCGCACGACGCGAGCGCGCTCCGCACGCTCACCGTCTCCAAGCTCGTGGTCCAGCGCCAGGGTCCGCGTGGCGTCGAGGTCGAGACCTTCCACGATCGCGTTCGAGAGGCGCTCTCCTCCCGCCTGCCGTCCGAGCGCCTCGCGGCCACGCACGGCGCGATCGCCGGAGCGCTCGAGCAGCGCGGCGACCTCGAGCCGGAGCCGCTCGTGCACCACTGGACGTCCGCCGGTCGCCCCGAGCAAGCGAAGCGCTACGTCCGCCTCGCCGCCGACCGCGCGCTCACGGCGCTCGCGTTCAGGCGCGCGGCCGATCTCTACAAGCGCGCGCTCGAGCTCGGCGTCGACGATCCACACGGCGAGCTCAGGCGCAAGCACGCGGACTCGCTCGCGTTCGCGGGGCTGGGGCGCGACGCGGCGCTCGCCTACCGGGAAGCGGCCGCGCACGAGCCCGATCGCGACGCGGTCGCCGAGCTGCACCGCCTCGCGACCGAGCAGCTGCTGAAGAGCGGCCACGACGAGGAGGGGCTCGAGGCGCTGAAGGGCGTGCTGCGAGAGGTCGGGCTCGCCTTCCCCGAGTCGTCACGCGCGGCGCTCGTGTCGGCGATGTGGCACCGCGCGCGGCTGCGCGTGCAGGGACTCGGCTACGACGAGCGCCCGCCCGAGTCGCACGATCCTCGCGAGGTCGCGCGCGCCGACGCGTCTTACTGCGCGGCCGTGGGCCTCGCGATGCTCGACACGCTGCGCTCGGCCGACTTCTCCGCGCGGCACCTCCGCATCGCGCTGTCGCTCGGCGATCCCATGCGCATCTCACGCGGGCTCGCGCTCGAGGCCAGCATGACGGCGGCTGGCGGCGGCGCCGGGGCGGGGAGGGCGCGCAAGCTCGTGCAGGCCGCCGAGTCGCTCGCGTTCCGCCTGGGAGATCCCCGCGTCGTCGCCTTCTCGAAGCTCGCCGCCGCCTACGTCTCGGTGCTCACCGGCGATTTCGGCGAGGCGCGCGCGCGGATGGCCGACGTCGAGCTGCACCTGCGCGAGCGCTGCAGCGGCGTTCCGTGGGAGATGGCCAACGCGCAGATGTGGCTCGCCAACGCGCTGATCTTGACCGGCGAGCTCGGCGAGGCGGCGCGGCGGATCAAGCCGCTGATGCGCGAGGCGATCGACCGTGGCGACCGGTACGCGATGCAGCACATCCTCTACCCGGTGACCGTCGCGTTCATCCTCGACGACGACGTCGCCGGCGCCGAGCGGGTTCACGAGGCGTTCGTCACCGGCTGGACCCTCGCGCGCTACAACACCGGGCACTGGGGCGCGCTCGTGTCGCGCATCTCGATGGAGCGATACGAGCGGCGGGGCGTCGCCGCCCACGATCGCATCTCGACCGAGTGGAGGGTGCTGAAGCGCCATTTCCTGCTCGACGTCGAGCTCGTGCGCGTCTGCGCGACCTACGAGCGCGCGCTCTCGGCGCTCGCCGCGGTGCGGGACGGCGCGCCCGAGCGGCTCCGGGCGGCCGCGGGCGACGGCGAGGTGCTCGCCGCGATGCGGGCGCCGTACGCGCGCGCGTTGGGCGGGAAGGTGCTCGGGCTGGTCGCGCTCGCGTCGGGAGAACGCAAGCGCGCCCACGATCTCCTCGTCGACGCCGAGGCGAGGCTCTCGGCGTGTCGCCTCGCGTACCTCGCCTCGTGCGCGCGCTACAGGCGCGCCGGCATCGTCGGCGGCGAAGAGGGCGCTCGCGTCGCCGACGAGGTGAGCGCCGCGCTCCATCGCGAGGGCGTGCGCTTCCCGGCCAAGGTGCTCGACATGAGCGCGCCGGTGTGAGCGTCAATCGCCCGCGTAGTAGCAACCGAGCGGCGGCGATTTCTGGAACGGCTCGCACACCTGCTGGCTGTTGCAGCCGCCGGTCTTGCACTGGGAGAAGCCGGTGCAGGCGGCGCCCGTCGCGAGCTTCTCGACGCACCTGCGAGACTCGTCGCAGTAGGCCGTCTCGACGCACGAGGTGGCGGCGCACGACTCGCCGATCTCCGCGCGCGCGAGGCACTTCGATGACTGACAGAGCTGCGACTTGCAGTCGCTCCACGTCGAGCACGGAGCGCCAGGAGCCCCGAGCTGCTCACAGACGCGCGAGCCCTTGTCGCACACCAGGTCCTTGGCGCCGTCGCAGACGACGACCCTGTCCTTGTCGTCCGCGCCGCTCTCGACGTAGGCGGTGATCTTCCCCGAGCGCGTCCCGTCGCACGCTGCGCCCTCCGCGCCGTCGATGGTCACCTGGCATCTCGCCGCCCGGTTCGTCCCGCTCGTCGGATAGCTGCAGGTCGTCGTGCCCTCGCTCGACCTCGCGCAGTCTCCGGCGGTCTGGCACGCCGCGCCCACGGGCGCGCTGCCGACGCGGTCCGAGCCACCCAGGACCTCGTCGCAGTCGGCGCTGGCGGCCTCGAAGTCGCAGCCCTCGACCTCGCGCAGCCGGGCCAGGCACGCGCCGGCCTTGGCGGCGTCGTACTTGCGCGGCGCGATCGCCTGAAAGTCGGAGAAGGACTTCGCGCACCCGACCGGATCGTCGCCCTTGCCGGGGTCGCAACACCTCGCCGTGAGGTTGCAGTACTCGTTGATGAACGCGTCGGCGGAGGTGCCGTTCGGCGCCTCGTCACCACCCCCGCACGCGGCCAGCCACAGGATGGAGGCGGCGAGGGGAGAGGCGAGGCGGAAGCGCTTCACGGCGCCCTCATACGTGCGCGCGCCGCCGCCGTCTTCCCAGTTCCCGCGGAGCGCGTCGACGCTCCCGCTCGCTAACTTGCCGCGGTAGACGATGAGCCCGTGCGTCGGATCGTACGGCGACACCGCCACGCGCACACGGTCGCCGGGCAGCACGCGGATGTGGAAGCGGCGCATGCGCCCCGAGAGCTGCGCTCGCACGATCGAGCCGCCCTGGTCGACCTTGATCGCGTACTGGCCGCCGCCGAGGGCGTCGACGATGGTGCCCTCGAGCTCTAGGAGATCACCGCGGCTCACGACCGATGCTTGCCTTCCATGAAGTCGGCGCGCGTAAGACCACAACGCGCCGCGCAGAGCAAGGAAGATCGGCGCCGCTGGCGCGCGCGGGCAGAGTGATTAGGCTCGATCCACGCGCGTCGCCGCGAAGTTCGAGTTGACGCCGTCCGCCGCATCGGGCGAAAGCCAGAAAGCAATCCATGACCGAGAAGAAAGCCCCCGCGAAGCCAGAGGAAGAGGTCGTCTTCGGCGACGAGCTCCCCGTGTTGCCGATCCGCAACGCGGTGCTGTTCCCAGGCGCGGTGGCGCCGTTCGACGTCGGCCGCGAGAAATCCGTCGCCCTGGTCGAGGACCTCGACAGCCTCTCGTCGCCGGTCATCGCGATCTTCGCGCAGCGCGATCCGTCGACCGACGATCCCGGCGAGACCGATCTCTACCCGGTCGGGACCGCGGCCCGCGTGCTGAAGGCGCTGAAGCACAGCTCGGGCAACTACAGCCTGATCCTGCAGGGCGTGACGCGCATCCGCATGCGCGCGCAGACCGCGAGCAGCCCTTACGTGAAGGCGCGCATCGAGCGGGTCAACGAGCCCGTGGGCGAGGACGTCGAGGCCGAGGCGCTCGCGCTGTCGCTGCGCGATCTCGCGAAGCAGGTCATCCACCTGATGCCCGAGCTGCCGCGCGAGGCGTCGCAGCTGATCGACAGCATCCAGGCGCCTGGACCGCTCGCCGATCTGGTCGCCGCGAACCTCGACGCCCAGGTCGAGGAGAAGGCGCAGCTGCTCGAGACGGTCGAGGTGAAGGACCGCCTGCGCAAGGTCATCCGCATGCTCACGCGGCAGCTCGAGATCCTGAAGATGCGCGAGCGCATCAACTCCCAGATCAAGGAGGAGATGGGCAAGAACCAGCGCGAGTACGTGCTCCGCCAGCAGCTGAAGGCCATCAAGGAGGAGCTCGGCGAGGACGACGGCGATCAGGGCGATCTCGACGGCATCGAGGAGCGCATCGTCAAGGCCAACCTCCCCAACGAGGCCGAGCAGGTCGCGAAGAAGCAGCTGAAGCGCCTGCGCTCGATGCAGGTCGGCTCGGCCGAGTACACCGTCGTGCGCACCTACCTCGACTGGATCCTCGACATCCCGTGGACTCAGTCGACGGTCGACAACATGGACATCTCGCAGGTGCGCAAGGTCCTCGACGAGGATCACTACGGCCTCGAGAAGGTGAAGAAGCGCATCCTCGAGTACCTCGCCGTGCGCAAGCTGAAGCCCGACAAGAAGGGCCCGATCCTCTGCTTGCTCGGCCCGCCCGGCGTCGGCAAGACGTCGCTCGGCAGGTCGATCGCGCGCGCCCTCGGCCGCAAGTACGAGCGCGCCAGCCTCGGCGGCGTCCACGACGAGGCCGCGATCCGCGGGCACCGACGCACCTACGTCGGCGCGCTGCCCGGCCAGGTCATCCAGAAGATGAAGAAGGCCGGCACGGTCAACCCCGTGATGATGCTCGACGAGGTCGACAAGCTCGGCCACGACTTCCGCGGCGATCCGGCCTCGGCGCTGCTGGAGGTGCTCGATCCCGAGCAGAACAACACGTTCGCCGATCACTACCTCGAGATCCCTTACGATCTGTCGCACGTGATGTTCATCGCGACGGCCAACATGGCCGACCCGATCCCCGCGCCGCTGAAGGATCGCATGGAGATCATCGAGATCCCCGGCTACACCCGCCGCGAGAAGCTCGCGATCGCGCGGCAGCACCTCGTGCCGAAGCAGATGGAGGAGCACGGCATCAAGCCCGAGATGCTCGAGGTCACCGACTCGGCGATCGAGGAGATCATCGAGCACTGGACCCGTGAAGCCGGCGTGCGCAGCCTCGAGCGCCAGGTGGCCAGCGTGATCCGCGGCGTGGCGGTCAAGGTGGCCGAGGGCGACGCTCAGCGGCGCGTGATCACGACCGAGGACGATCTGCGCGAGTTCCTCGGCGCGCCCAAGTACACCTCCGAGATCGCCGAGCGCACCGAGGAGACCGGCGTCGCGACCGGCCTCGCGTGGACCAGCGTCGGCGGCGAGATCCTCTTCATCGAGGCGACCAAGATGCACGGCACCGGCAAGCTCACGCTGACCGGCCAGCTCGGCGACGTGATGAAAGAGTCCGCGCAGGCCGCGCTGTCGTACGTCCGCGCGAACGCCGAGCGCCTCGGCATCGCCAAAGATTTCCTCGACAAGAGCGACGTCCACATCCACATCCCCGCCGGCGGCATGCCCAAGGACGGGCCGAGCGCGGGCGTCACGATGTTCACCGCGCTCGTGTCGCTGCTCACCGGCATCCGCGTCCGCCACGACGTCGCGATGACGGGCGAGATCAGCCTGCGCGGCCGCGTGCTGCCGATCGGCGGCCTCAAAGAGAAGGTGCTCGCCGCGCACCGCGCGGGCATCAAGCGCGTGCTCCTGCCCGAGCGCAACATGCCCGACCTCGAAGAGGTCCCGAAGGAGATCCAGGACGAGCTCGAGTTCGTCTCGTGCGCGAAGATGGATCAGGTGCTCGAGGCCGCGCTCGAGAGCATGCCGCAGCCGCAGCCTGCGCCCGCCAGCGTCACCAACTGACCCCATGGACACGCAGGTCGGTCCTGGCACCGTGGTCGAGCTCGCGTACCGCCTGCTCGACGAGGACGGCGACGTCGTCGAAGAGTCGACGCTCGACGATCCGTTCTCGTACGTCCACGGCTTCGGGCAGCTGTTCTCCGTCGTCGAGGCCGCGCTCGAGGGCAAGGTCGCGGGTCAGCGCTGCACCGTGAAGGTGCCGATGGCCGAGGCCTACGGCGAGCGAGATCCCGAGGCCGTCTTCACGCTCGATCGCGCCGAGCTCGGCGATCCCGACTCGATCAAGGTCGAGGACGTCCTCGAGGTCGAGGGCGACGACGGCCACGTGGGCATGCTGCGCGTCGTCGAGATCGTCGACGGTGGCTTCGTCGTCGACGGCAACCACCTGCTCGCAGGTCAGGATCTCAGCTTCGAGGTCGAGGTCGCCGACGTGCGCCCCGCGACCGACGAAGAGCTCGAGACCGCCGAGCGGGCCCTCGAAGAGTGCTGTGACGATCACGACCACGATCACGATCACCCCCACGTCGCGCCCGGCCTGGTGCAGCTCCGCCGTCGCGAGTTAGATCGCGACTCGCGGTTCAGCCGTCTCCGTGGGACCCTCTCGCGACAGCCGGGCGGCCAATCCTGCGGTGCGCGCGGTCCGGACGTCGGTTCTTGCCCATCTTCAGGGGCGATTGCGGTTGACACCCGGCACCCCCGCGTTATTCGGTCCCGACCATGAAGCTCGAGAGCGCTTGGCTCACAGACGTCCGCGTGCAGGCCCGCCACCTGAAGAAGGGGCTGCTCGAGCCGAAGCAGCTCGAGAAGCACCTCAAGGACCTCCCCGATCTGGTCGGCCAGATGGAGATCGTCTCGATGCCCCAGCCCGCGATCGACGGCGGCGCGGAAGGCACGGACGACGCCGACGGTTGAGGCAGAGGAGCCCCGCGTGTCCCAGGATCAGGACAACCTCCCTCACCTCGACTTCAGCACGTTCGTGATGTCGCTGTCGCACTCTGCCCTGGTGCACCTCGGCGACGCGCCCGACGGCGAGGGGAGCTCCACGCGGGACCTCGAGCTCGCGCGGCAGACGATCGACATCCTCGGCCTCTTGCACGACAAGACCAAGGGCAACCTCACGGGCGACGAGGAGCGGCTGCTGTCCCAGGCGCTCGTCGATCTTCGGCTGCGCTTCGTCGAGGTCTCGCGCGGCTCGTGAAGCGCCCGCTCGCCCTCCTCGCGCTCTCGGCCGCGGCGCTGTCGCTCGGCTGCTCTTGCAAGAGCTCGAAGTCGTGGGGAACGGGGCCGAGCGGCGCCGCGTCGACCGCGCCACCCGTCGCAGCAGCCCCGCCGACGAGCGCCGCGCCGCTGCCGCCGTTGCCGCCGCGGCCAGCCACCAGCGTGGTGATGCCCGGGGGCGCGACGGCGCCGATGTCGTTCTCATCGGTGGTGAAGGACTGCGATCCGTCGGTCGTCTTCATCGCCGTCAAGGAGGAGGCCCGCACGCGCGGCGGCGGTCGTCGCACCCTCAAAGAAGGGCTCGGCTCGGGGTTCATCTACGATCCCAACGGCTACATCCTCACCAACAACCACGTCGTGGCCGACGCGACGACGCTGCTCGTGCGGCTGGCCGACGATCGCGTGTTCGACGCCAAGCTGGTGGGCCGCGATCCGCTCACCGACGTGGCCGTGCTCAAGATCGACCTGGTCGGCGCGCCCTATCTGCCGCTCGGCGACTCGAGCGCGCTCGAGGTCGGCGACTGGGTCGTCGCGATCGGCAACCCCTTCGGGCTGTCGCACACGGTGAGCGCCGGCATCATCTCGGCCAAGGGGCGCACGTCCTCCTACTTCAAGGACCTCGACCGCACCGGCCGCGCGTATTTCAACTTCCTGCAGACCGACACGGCGATCAACCCGGGCAACAGCGGCGGCCCGCTGATCAACCTGAAGGGCGAGGTCGTCGGCATCAACACCGCCGTCCGCGCGATGGCGAACAACGTCGGCTTCGCGATCCCGATCGACATGGTGAAGGCGCTCGTCCCGATGCTCGTGCGCGACGGCAAGATCACCCGCAGCGCGCTCGGCGTGAACGTGCAGGCGCTCGACGCGGCCGACGCCCAGCGGGCCGGGCGCCCCAACCGCAAGGGCGCGCTCGTCGAGGGCGTACAGCCCGGCGGCGGGGCGGACCGCGCCGGCATCGCCGTCGGTGACGTCGTCACCGGATTCAACGGGATCGCGATCGACAGCCCCGAAGACCTCCGCTGGCGCGCGAGCCTCGCCGGCGTCGGCTCGTCGATGCCCGTGAGGATCGCCCGGGGAAAGCGCGAGTTCGACGTCACCGTGACGCTGGGCGCGCTGCCCGACGTGTCCTCGGCGCCCGCGTTCGACCCGGATCCCGGTATCCCCTGACGTCGGGCTCGCGGCGCACGCGCTTGCTCGAACGCGGCCCGGGTGCGCTACGGTGAGCGTGGGCCCATGGCGAAGCCGAGGCAGATGCCCCCAGCCGAACCCGTAGACCGCGGGGTGTCGAGCATCGTCGCGATCCCCGGTCGGCTCGCAACGGACGAGGCGCCGGTGAATAGCGGCGCGTCCCCGACGTCCAAGCGTGAGGCCAGGCGGACCGAGGCGGACGTTGACCGTGGACTCATCGAACGAGCGAAGCTGGGGGAACGAGACGCTTTTCGTCAGCTCGTCGAGCGGCATCAGCGCCGCGCGCACGCTGTCGCGCTCGCCCTCGTCCGCGACGACAACGACGCCCGCGAGATCGTGCAAGAGGCCTTCTTGCGGGTGCACAAGGGGTTGCCGAGCTTTCAGCACGGCTCGAGCTTCTTCACCTGGCTCTACCGCATCGTCGCGAACCTCGCGATCGACATCATCCGAAAGCCCGGGCGCGCCGTCGAGGACCTCGAGCCCCCCGAGAGCTTCGACGACGGCGGGCTGCCGTTCGGAGCTCGACCCGAGCACGGCGACCCGTTCGCCGTGGTACACCGCCGTCAGCTCGAAGAGCGGATTGGGCTCGCGCTCGCCGCGCTCCCCCCGTATCACCGAGGAGTCATCCTGATGCGCGAGCTCGAGGGTATGTCCTACGAAGAAATGGCCGACGCGATGGGCGTCTCCAAGGGCACGATCATGAGCCGCCTCTATCACGCCCGACAGAAGCTGCAGCGCGCGCTCGGAGAGCTCTACGAGGACACGACCGGCCACGCGCCGCCGTCTCGCGCGCGCGGGGACGAGCCATGAAGGCTCCCACCCCGCTCGAGCTGATGGCCCTCGCGGACGGCGAGCTCGAGGAGCCTCGTCTCAGCGAGGTCGAGGCCTACCTCGACGTGCAGGCCTCCGCGGCGTCCGAGGTCGCGCGCGCTCGCGAGCTCTCCGCGCGCGTCTCCGCGGCGCTCCAGGCCCGCCCCGCCATCGATCTGGCCGACGACGTGATGGCCGCGATCGATCGGCAGAGCGCGGCCTCTCGCAACGCGCAGCTGCCCGCCGTCCGCCCGAGCGCTCGCCCGCCCGCGACGGCTGCCGTTCGCGGCGGCACGGTCGTGACGCTCGTCCTCTTCGCGGCGGCCGCGGCGGTGATGCTCTGGTGGCAGGCATCTTCTCCCTCGCGCGCGCCCGTCGCCGTCGCCTCGGTCGCGCCGCCGCCCGCGACAGCGCCTGTCTCGGCGGGCGACGAGGGGACATCGGTGTCGGCCGTCGATTTTGGCTCGAATCACGGCGTGATCTTCTTCGTCCACGGCGAGCACGAGGAGTCGACCCCCGTCGTGTGGATCGGCGAGGAGGGCGCGCCATGAGGCGGCGAGGTGTCTCGGCGGGGTTCGTGGTGGCGGCGGTCGTCGTGGGCGCGTCGCTGCCCGCGTCGAGCCTGGGCGCGCGTGAGCCGCTGGCGGGGTCGGCGTCCGCGAGCGCGAGCGCGGCCGCCCCGGCGCCCACCTCCCTCAACGCGGACGTGCTCGTCCTGCACGCTACCAACGGCGGCGGAGGCATCGATCCGCGGGTCAAGCACCTGTCGGCGCAGCTGACCAAGCCGCCGTTCTCGGCTTACGACACCTACAAATTGCTCATCGACAAGCGCCTGCCGACGCCGCTCGGGGGTGGCGGCGAGCTGGCGTTGCCCGACGGTCGCACGCTCCGCGTCACCTACAAGGGCCTCGCCGAGTCGCGCGCCGAGCCACGATACAAGGTCGCGGCGACCATCAGCGATCCGAAGGGCAAGGCGTTCTTGCCGCTGCTCGAGGTCGCCGCGAAGCTCGATGAGCCGTTCTTCGTGGCGGGGCAGAGCTACGACAAAGGCATCCTCGTGCTCGCGATCAAGATGACCCGGTGATGCGGCTCGCGAGGGCGTCGGTCGTGTCGTCGCTCACGCTCGTGGTCGCGTGCGCCGCGGCGCCGCCCGAGCCCGCCGCCCCGCCCGCGCCGACGCCGGTCGAGGTGCCGTCCGGGCCCGCCGCCGAGCCCGCGCCCGATCCTCGGGTCGTTCGGTGTGGAGTCGATGATCGCCCGCGCAGCGTCGTGTCCGAGGTCGCGGCGCCGACCGATCGCGCGCGTCTCTTCGAGGCCCCGTTCATGGGAGCGGGCAAGGTGGGCGCGCCGCCGACAGGCGGGCCAGTGACGCCGCGGGTGACCGCGACCGTCGACCGCACCTCGGCGTCGTTCGCGACCTTTCCCGACCTCGACGCGTGCGAGGGGCTGGCGACCGTCGCCGACGAGGTAGCGCTGCGATACTCGGTCGAGCTGTCGGTCGGCGGCGCGCCGTTGCGCGTGCGACCCCCCGCCGAGGTGGTGTCTCCTTACGCGCGGTGCGTGCAGGAGCGCCTCTGCGGACTCGACGGCGGCCCGGCGTCACAGGTGATCTCGGTGCCCGTGTCGGTCAAATGGAACTTCGCGCGCCGCCCTTCGCCGCGTCCTCCGCCCGACGGCGCGACCGTCGCGCCGCGGGTGACCTTCGCGCGGGAGCTGCCCGCCGCGCACGCGCGCCACGCGTATGCGCGCGCGCTGAAGTCGCTGGTGCACCACGCCGCCACGGTCTGCGGCACGCCCAGCGGAGAGTCGTCGCTGATCGTCACCGTCACGCTCGACGCGAAGACGAAGATCACCGCCGCGCGGGCCGAGGCGACCGGCCCCGAGGTGCCACCCGAGCTGCCCGAGTGCGTGGCCGGTCGGATGAGGGGTGAGCCGTTGCCGACGCCGCCCGCGCCTCGCCCGAGCGGTGACGTCGTGCTCGTGCTCGACTGGTGATGCTCACGCGCGTCGGCGACGCCGTGCCAGCGCGAGCCCCGCGACGAGCCACGCGACGACAGGTGAATGATCGAGCTGCGCGCGCGCCACGCCGCACTGGCCGCCGGTCGCTTCGACGGTTGGCGGGGTCGGCTCGGCCGCGATGGGCGGGGGTTCGAGGGGCCGCGGGCGCCTCGATGAATCGAGCGCGATCCGGGCGATCGCGCGGGCGTGGCCGCCGCCCGCGTCGAGCACCTCGACCAGCACATCGAGCGGTCCGTCGGGCTGGGTGAGGCTGCGCGTGAGCGCCGGCGTCTCGGCTTCGATCGTGCCGTCGACGCCGACGTCCCACCGCGCGCGCAGCGGACCCGTGGAGCCAGAGACCTTCGCGGTCAGCGCGACCACGTCGCCGACACGCGCGCTGGCGGGTGCGACCAAGGTCACGCTGGGTGAAGAGGTGGCGACCGGGAGCCCGAGCGTCACGCGCCCGCGACCGCGCTCCGCTTCGTCGAGCGGCGCGAGCGGCCCATCTGGACGTGCGGCCGCGAGCAGGCGCGCGCGGATCTCGCTCGCGCCCTCGCCAGGGTGTGCCTGGAACATCAGCGCCGCGATCCCCGCGACCTCGGGGCCGGCGCCCGATGTCCCGCCGAACTCGGCGAGCGGCGCCTCGACGCCCCGGGCTCGCGTCGTCCCGGCGTCGTACACGTCGGGGAACGCGGCGATCGCGTTATCGGGAGCGACGAGCTCGACGCCCGGATCGCCGAAGAGATCGGGCCCTCGACCCGAGAAGCCGCGCAGGGAGAGAGGACCGCCTCCCTCGTCGGGGTAGTAGCCGGGCCCGACGTGCAGCGCGGCCGCGCCGACCGCGATCGTCTTCGACGCGAGCGACGGCGAGCACATCGTGCCCCGAGGGGTCGAGTCCTTCCAGGTCCAGCCGCCACCCCACGATGACACGTCGTCCATGAGGAACAGCGAAGCGTGGAGCGGCCCGTCTCCGAGCGAGCGCAGCTTCAAGTCAACGCTCGCGGGCAGCGCGGCCGCCTTCGCGCGGCTCAGCGACAGCAGCAGATATCCGGCGCCCTTGGGGGTCACCCCGTGGACGGCCTTCAACACCTGTCCATTTTCGAGTTTGTGTGTTCCGTCCACGCCGAGGTCGAGCTGTTGACCGTCGATCGTCGCCTGCGCCGCGATTGCGCGCTGGCCCTCGACCCACGTCACGCTGGCCCACACGCGGCTCGCGCCGGAGTCGTGATCGAGCCAGGTGTTGAGGTAGTCGGTGTCGACCGGGACCTCGGCGAGGGCGTGCTTCTGGGACTCGCCGAGGTTGCCCGCGGGGCTGACGACGAGCGTCCCCTTCGACACGGCGGCGTCGATCGCGGTCTCGAGCTCGGTCGAGCCGTCGGAGACCTCGTAGCCCCAGAGCCCGAGCTCGGTGACGACGATGTTCGCGCCCTCGGAGACCAGCCAGTCGAGCTTCTGCGTGAGCGAGATCGTGTCCCACTGGCTGGTCACGAGCAGCAGATCGACGTCGTGGGAGAGGCCGAGGTACCGCGAGACCCCCGCCTGTCCACCCGCGATCGTGCCGAGCACGGCGGTCGCGTGCGC
Organism: Myxococcota bacterium; assembly: GCA_963169165.1. Classification (GTDB taxonomy): domain Bacteria; phylum Myxococcota_A; class Polyangia; order Polyangiales; family Polyangiaceae; genus JADLFU01. Next base: position 23,260 of record CAUJFL010000111.1, read on the forward strand.
CGCGTCGTCCGCGGACTCGATCGTCGGCGTGAACGTGGAGAGATCGACGCCGCGCCGGTAGACCTTGCCCTTGTGGGAGACGGCGCGAAACTTCGACTCGCCGAGGCGCCACAGCCGCTCGGGCTGGCGGATGACGCCGTCGCCGTCGACGTCGTCCGCGACGAACGTGGCCTCGGCCATCGCGGGGCGAGCCTCGGCGTCGGCGACCTCGAGGCCTACGTTGCGCCTGCCGTCGCCGTTCTCGTCGAGGTACAGGTAATCCCAGCCTGGGTCGAACCGCGCGTCTCCGGTGCCGTCGACGACCTGCCCCGAGAACAGCCCCATCGCGCGGCTCGGCAACAGGCGCAGGACCTCGCGGGGCGAGATCGCGCCGTCGTGGTCGAGATCGTAGCCGTCGCGACCAGGGGTCAGCGCGCCGTCTCCGTCGACGTCGACCCACGCGGTCGGCGGGAGAGGTCGGAAGAACGCGGGGTGAAACACGTCGGCGGAGGTGTCGATGTCGCCGACGACGAGCCCCTTGCCCGACAGCGCCTCGCCGGTCGTCGCGCGAAACACAAGGCGCGCGCCGGCGACGCCCGTGAGCTCCGCGGCCGCGTGCAGCGGGCGCGCGAGGACCGGCGGCGGGAGATCGACCGACGCGCGCGCGACGAGGCCGCGCTCGACGAGCCAGGCGAAGGTGTCGCGGGGGAGCGTCGCGGGCACCGCGCCGGTGACGAGCGGCGCGCCGAGGTCGCCGCGTCGGGCGCGCAGCGCGGACAGCTCGTCTCCTGTCAGCGCCCGCGACAGGCGCATCAGCAGCGGGAGCTCGCCGGTCGCCTCGACCACCCTCTCCCGCTTGAACCACGGCGGCGTGGTGCCGGTCACGGCGAGCTCGCGGTAGGCGTCGAGGACGCGCGCGTCGATCTGCGCGCTCGCCGGAGACGCCGTCAGCGCGAGCCCGAGCGCTGCTCCGAGCGCCCGCCTCATGCTTCGTCGAGCGAGCACCGCGCGTGGAGCGCCGCCGGGGTGGGGGAGAGCCGCTCGAGGTGCGCCCGGATCGCGTCCCGGGACACCCCCGCGCCGAGCAGCGCGTCGAGATCGGCGCGCGTGACGAGATAGCCTTCGCGGTCGACGCGCCCGACCAGCCCCGAAAGCAGCGCCTCAGGCTTGATGCACATGAGCGCGGGAGACTACACCGCCCGAGGTTGCGTCGGTCACGCGGCCGTGGTTCCGGCGCCAGCATGTCGCGCGTGCACGAGACGTTGCTGTGGCTCTGTCAGATCCCTTCGCCCATCGGCGAGGAGCGCGCGCTGTGCGACGCCGTCGTGGCCCGCCTGTCGGCGCGCTCGCTCGCGGCGCCCATCCGCCGCGTCGGAGACAGCGTCGTCGTCCCGATCAGCCGCGGCACCGGCGGGCCTCGCGTCACGCTCGCCGGTCACCTCGACGTCGTCCGCACGGCGCACGACGGCCCCGCGCGCATCGACGGGGCTCGCCTGTACGGCGCGGGCGCGGCCGACATGAAATCCGGGCTCGCGGTGATGCTCGAGCTGGTCGAGTCGACGCCACCCGCGGCGCTGCGCGTCGATCTGACGCTCGTCTTCTATGCGCGCGAGGAGGGGCCCTACGCAGAGAACGAGCTCGGCCCGCTGCTCGACGCCGTGCCCGAGCTCGGCTCGCAAGACTTCGTCGTGTGCCTCGAGCCCTCTGACAACCACCTGCAGCTCGGGTGCAACGGTTCCATTCACGCCACGGTCACCTTCGAAGGGAGGACCGCGCACTCGTCGCGTCCCTGGCAGGGAGACAACGCGATCCACGCGGCGGCCGGGCTGCTGGCGGACCTCGCGGCGAGGCAGCCAGTCGAGTACCGAGACGGCGAGCTCGTCTACCGAAAGGTGACCTCGGTGACGATGGCCACCGGCGGGCGCGGACGCAACATCGTCCCCGACTCCTTCGAGCTCAACCTCAACCACCGCTTCACGCCCGACACGACCCTCGAGGCGGCCCAGGCCGAGGTGCTGGCGCTGGTGGCTGGCCGGGCGCGGGTGTCATTCCTCGATCTCAGCCCGTCCGCGCCGACGTTCTCCGACCACCCCGAGGTGGCGAAGCTGCGAGAGGCCGGCGTATCGGTGGTCGAGCCGAAGCAAGCTTGGACCGACGTGGCGCGGTTCGCCGCGCTGGGCGTCCCGGCCGTCAACTGGGGCCCAGGCGTCAACGCCCAGGCGCACCAGCGCAACGAGTGGACGAGCCTGCCGCTGCTCGACGAAGGCCTGGAGATACTGCGACGCTGGCTCACCCGCGCGCCACGATGAGTCGCCTCCCGCGCGCCGCGTTTGTACTGACACAAAGAACGTAGTCTTCATCAGCTCCGCCATCTCCGCATGATGCCTCGCTGCGCCGTCGGAGGTCTGCAGGCGGTTCCGATCCTGTCGAATCGCGGCCTGACAGCGCGGGACGAGCCCAGCCGCGCGACGTTCGGCGAAGTGAGCAAGCTCGAGCCGCGTGGTCGGCCGCACACCGTGGCAGGACAGTGGCAAGGCTGGCAGCGTGGCCCACGCACGGGCAGGGGCGTGGCGAACAGCGCGTGCGGCGCGGCGGACGAGGGGATCGCGTGGACGAAGGCGGCGCAGTTCAAGGACCGTGAGCTCTCTGTTGGCCTGCCGAACCCGAAGTTTCAGCTGTTCACGTGGGAGCCCTGCGAAGACTCGGCGGATCGCGATGGTGTGGTCTGGACGACTCCCCCACCACCTGACGGACGAAAAACTCTCACGGACCTGACTGACGATGAGCTCGGCGTACGCGTGCGTGGCGGCCGCTGCCGGACACGGACGCATGGCCGTGGTCGCGACGGAGAGCCTGGTGCGACTCTGCAGCCTGCTCCACGCCAGTTGCGACGACGTGCCGATCCCTCGAGCCTTCGGGGCGCTCTATCGAATGGTCGGCCTGACCTCGACGCGCCTGTGGGGCGAACGGGGCGAACGGGGCGAACGGATGTTCCGGTTCAAGTTCTGAGGCAACCGAACGATGGACCCCGCCGTCCGTCGAGGTCGCACCCCAGCGCGAGCCGCTTTACGCGCGCGCGCCCGGTTGGTAGCCCCGCCGCCGATGCGACACCTCCTCGGCATCGAAGACCTCTCCCTCGAGGAGATCGAGGCGCTGCTGGAGCGCGCGCGCGGGTTCCTCGGCGCCCTCGACCGCGGCGCGCCCCTCGGCGTCGACCTCGCCGGTCGCGTCGTCGTGAACCTCTTCTACGAGGCGTCGACGCGGACCCGCACGTCGTTCGAGATCGCCGAGAAGCGCCTCGGCGCCGAGGTCATCAACGTCAGCCCGCAGACGAGCAGCGTGGTCAAGGGTGAGACGCTCTTCGACACCGTCCGCAACCTCGACGCGATGCACCCGTTCGCGTTCGTCATCCGCCACGGCGCGAGCGGGGCGCCGCACTTCGTCGCGAGGAGCGTGCGGGCGAGCGTGGTCAACGCAGGTGACGGACAGCACCAGCACCCGACGCAGGCGCTGCTCGACGCGCTGACCATGCTCCGGCACAAGGGGCGCTTCGAGGGGCTCGTCGTGGCGATCTGCGGTGACATCGCGCACAGCCGCGTCGCGCGCTCCAACGCGCTGCTGCTCCGCAAGCTCGGCGCGACCGTTCGCCTCGCCGCGCCGCGGACGCTGTTGCCGCCCGCGATGGACGCCGCGTTCGACTGCGAGGTGTTCGAGCGGCTCGAGCCCGCGCTCGACGGCGCCGACGTCGTGATGATGCTGCGCATCCAGAAGGAGCGGCTCGTCGGCGCTGGCGTGCCGTCGCCTGGCGAGTATGCGCGGACGTTCGGCCTCGACGAGCGTCGCCTCGCGCTCGCCAGGCCCGACGCCATCGTGATGCACCCGGGCCCGATGAACCGCGGCGTCGAGATCGGTTACCGCGTCGCCGACGGCGCGCGCAGCGTGATCCTCGAGCAGGTCGAGGCGGGCGTCGCCGTGCGTGCGGCCATCCTCGCGTCGCTGAGCGGGTAGGTAGAACACCAAATAGCAATTGATCCAGGTCAAGTTCTGATCTGACAACGCCGCATGAAGACGCGGGTGATGGTCGGTGCGGTGATGGGGCTCGTCTCTCTGGTCGTCGGGGCGTGCTCCAGCGGCGACGACGGCGGCGCGCCGGTCAGCGTCGCGCCCCCGACGTTTCACGCGGACGTCGAGCCGCTGCTGCAGCGGCGCTGCCAGAGCTGCCATCACGCGGCGGGCGAGGGCGGGGACACGTCCGCGGGGCTCGGTCCGTTCTCGCTGCTCGGATACGAGTCCGCGTTCAAGTACGCGAGCGCCATCGCGACCCAGACGACCGCGCGCTCGATGCCTCCGTTCGGCGCGCGCAAGACGGACGAGTGCGCGCCGCGCCTGCCGTTCATGGACGACGTCACCCTCACCGACGACGAGATCTCGATGCTCCGCCGGTGGCTCGACGCGGGCGCGCCCGAGGGAGACCCGGCGAAGGCCCCCGCGCCCGTCGCGCTCTCGTCGCCCCCTGGGCTGTCGACCGTCACCCACACGCTGAAACCAGCCAAACCTTACGAGGTCGTCGCGAGCAGGAAGGACGAGTTCAGGTGCTTCGTGCTCGACCCCGGCTTCACCGAGGACGCGTGGATCAGCGGCGTCGACGTCGTCCCACAGAACTCGCGCGTCACGCACCACGTCGTCGTGTACGTCGATGAGCAGCGCGAGAGCCTCGAGCGCGTCGGCGGCAAGGTCGGCGACAGCTACCCCTGCTTCGGCGGCCCCGATCTGAAGGACACCAACCTCCTCGCGGCGTGGGCGCCGGGCGCGCGCGCGATGGATTTCGGCGACAGGGCCGCCGTCAAGGTGAAGAAGGGCTCGCTCATCGTCTCGCAGGTTCACTATCACCCGCTCGCCGACTCCACCGAGTCAGACCAGACCGCGCTCGCGCTCAATCGCCTGCCGAAGCAGCCCGAGTGGCAGGCGATCGTCGCGCTGATCGGCAACGCCGAGTCGGCCAAGGGCCAGGTCAAGCTGCTGCCAGGCGCCGACGATCCCGGCGAGCCCGCGTTCGTCATCCCGGCGGGCGCGCGCGGTCACGTCGAGGAGATGACCTTCACGTTCACGCCTGACATCCTGCCGACGTTCGTCAACCTAAGGCTGTCGACGGTGGGCACGCACATGCACTGGGTCGGCCGGGACATGAAGATCACGCTCGAGCGCGCAGAGCCCGATCCCGCGGCCGATCTCCCCGCGGAAGAGTGTCTGTTGCAGACGCCGTCGTGGGATTTCAACTGGCAGCGCGGGTACCGCTACGACGCCGACTTCGAGAAGCTGCCGGTCATCCACACTGGCGACACGCTGCGGATGCGGTGCACCTATGACAACACGATGGACAACCCGTTCGTGCGTCGCGCGCTGAGCGACATGCACGTGTCCGCGCCCCAGGAGGTCAAGCTCGGCGAGACGACGCTCGACGAGATGTGCCTCGGCGCGTTCATCTTTCTCTTGAAACCCTGAGGCGCGCTCAGGCCTTTCGGCCCACCCGCTGCGACGCGGCGCGCACCGCGCGCGCCTCGTCGGGGGTGAGCTTGCCGTCGGCGAGCGCGGCCGCCAGCTTGCGGTGTACCTCGGCCACCGACTGGTTGAACTCGGTGCGGAGCGCCCCCGCCTTCGCGGCGGCGAGCTTCTTGCGGGTGATCGCGCGCTCGAGCGCCTCGCGACGCTTCGCGATGCGCGCGTCGACCTCGCGGCGCAGGCGCTCGGGATCGAGGCCCTTCTTCGCGGCGGGCTTCTCGCCGTGCGCCTTGGCCGAAGGCTTCGCGCGCGCGTCGACCGGCGCGCTCAACGCACCGACTCCGCACGCGAGCGCCAGCGAGATGACGAAGGCGCGCGCTGTCACTCGATCTCCAGCGGCGGCGCGCACGTCGTCGAGCCGGCGCCCCAGAACTTCAGGCCCGCGGGCTTCTGCGGGATCGTGAGCTCGGTGGTCGTCACTGTCTTGAGATCGACGCTGAAGAGCTGGCCCGAGCTGGTGAAGCCGTAGGTGACCCCGGCCCAGAACGCGAGGCCGAACACCGAGCCGAACTTGAGCGTCGCGAGCTTCTTCACGACGTTGCCAGTCTTCGGATCGACCTCGACGAGGCAGTCGCCGCAGTTCCCGTAGGCGCCGCCCGAGCCCTTGATGGTCAGGTAGGTGCCGCCGCCGATCACCGAGACGATGTCGCCGCTCGACTGGTAGCCATCGGGGAGCCCGCCCGAGAGTGAGGTGATCTTGCCGCTCGCGGGATCGACCCGAACATAGACGTCTCCGCCCGACGAGGTCTGGTAGCCGACCAGCGCCTCTTCGTTGGGGCTGACCGTGCCCGCGGGAACGAACGACAGCGAGTTGGGAAAGGTGCCCGTGAGCCCGGCCTTGATGAGCGTACACTTGGCAGTGAGCGGATCGACGCGCTCGAGCGAGGAGAACGTCGTCACGATGACCTGCCCCGCCTTGTCGACCGCGAGATCGATCACCTGATCCTTGCAGCCGCCGAACTTGGCGACCGTCGTGGTCGCCTTCGTGATCGGGTCGAGCTTGTAGAGCGTGTCGGGGCTGTGCGCGTAGACCTCGGCGGTCTTCTGGATGTTGGCGCACTCGGCGGCCTGCGTGGACCCCGCCGCGCCGCCGCCCGCGACGAAGCCCCCCGCGCCCGCCGCGCCCGCGACGCCGGGCTCACCCGCCGCGCCCGCCGCGCCTGCTTCACCCGCCGCGCCCGCGGCGCTGCCGTCGTCAGGGTTCGCGCCGCTCCCGCCCGCCGCAGAGCCGCAGGCCACCGCGCCCGCTGCCGCGAGCCCAAACCAAAGCCAGTCTAGCTTCACCCCGGCGTTGTCCCCGATCGAACCCGCGCGCGCAAGCCCGAGCGTCAGGGCACCGGCTGAGACGGCGCGACGGTCTGCACGGGGAACGCCTGCCCGAACGCGAGGAACAGCTGGTACGGCGCGATGCCGTTGGGGCGGCCGTGCAGCTCGAGCGGGACTCCGAAATCGACGCGGAAGACCGCGCGATCGAGCTGCGGGAACAGCAGCCGCACGCCCGCGCCCGCCGACTGATTCACCTTGCGACACACGAGCTGGACGCCCTCGCTCCCCGACGCGCGGCATGAGCCGTCGGGCGCGTCGAACTTGTCGAACGCCCCGCCAGCGTCGAAGAACAGCACGCCGCCGACCTGCACCGTGTAGAGGTGCGCGGGCGTCGTCCGCAGCTCGACGTTCATCCTGACGAGGTTCGCGCCCGAGAACGCCGCCGCCGGGTAGCCGCGCAGCCCCGTGTCGCCGCCCAGGAACGACGTGTCCCGCAGCGCGTTCCGGTAGCGGTTCAGCGCGATCGAGTCGAACACGAGGCGCCCGAAGCCGAGCCTGGGCGTCATCACCCGCAGCGCGCCGCCGACCTGACCGTTGGTGACGCCGGCGCGCTCGTGCTCGGTCCGCGAGGTGACGCTGGCGCGCGCGTATCCCTCGCGGAAGGCCACCGTCATCTGAGCCTTGCCCTCGACGCCGAGGTACGTCCGCGACGACCCGACCGACTCGCTGACGGGGTAGACCCTCGCCGAGACGTCGTGCCCGAGCCGCACGTCCTCCTGGAGGCTCAGCGTCTCGAGGTCGATCGTGCGGAGAAAATCGGTCGTGTACGCGCGGGTCTCGAGGAACGGATAGAGCCGGGTGTCGTCCCGCGGGATCTTCGAGTTGACGAACCGCGCGACCGAGCCGGGCGCGTACGCGGACAGATCGCCCGGATAGGCGACGCGTCGCGCGCCCTCGACGCCGAAGCTGACGTCTTGCTTATACTCCCAGCCGAACGATCGCGTCGCGCTCAGGATGCCCGCCGAGCGCTCGCGGCGATACTTGAACGGGATGCCCTCGAAGGTGTCGAGCGACGCGTTCCGGTAGCTGCGAAAGATCTCGTTGGTGTACGCGCCGAGCGCCGCCCACGCCCACGGCGTCTGCGTCGACCACAGCGGCTTCTGCACGACCAGCTCGAGCACGGTCCCCTCGGGCGCGCCCGTCTGCCGCGAGAAGATCGCGCTCGCGTCGGCGATCAGCTGCACGCGCGAGCCGAGGAGCCGCGGCACCGAGTAGCGCGCGCCGAACGTGTTGGTCTCGGGCTGCCACATGTACCGCGCGCCGACCCGGTGGTGCAGGCCCGCGAGGTTGATCTCGCTCGGCTGGATCACGAGCCGCCGCATGCCGTCCTTCGTGTACTGGATGTCCCACGAGAGCCGCAGGCTCCACACGTCCTTCGTCAGGACGAACACGCGCACCTTGTCGGGGCTGCTGCCGCGCACCGCGAGCACGACGACCAGCGACAGCTGCGCGCGCAGGCGCAGGTTGCGCGCCGTCTCGTCGGCGAAGATCTTCTGGTACGGCTCGCCGACGCGCAAGAGCACCTCGCGCGCGATGACGTAGTCGCGCGACAGCGTGTGGAACACGTTGAGCGCCTCGGGCGCCGGATCACGGGGCTCGATCGACTGCAGGCGCACCACGTCGATGGCCTCGATCGTCTTTCCCTCCGCCGCGGGATCGACCTCGCGCCCGGATCGCGCGAGCGCGTCGGCGATCGTCTGACGCTCGTACTTCGAGTAGCTGTGCGTCTTCGATTTCGGGACGTGCTTCTTCTGTGCGGCCGCCGGCGTGGCCGCGAGGGACAGCGCGAACATCGCCGCGATCCGGCCCGGCTTCACGCGGCGCACCGTACCTCAAGTCCTCCTGCGCGAATCAGCCGCCTCGACGTGCCGGAGGCCGCCAGAGCGCGCCGAGCTCGAGCTCGTCGAACGGCGGGACCCGCGCGCACGCGTCGTCGACGTGCGCGCCGAGCCGCAGCCATCGCCCATCGTCGCACCTGAAGGCCTCGAGCAGGCGCTCATCGACCTCGATCAGCCAGAGGCACGCGACCCCGATGGCCGCGTAGGCGTCCATCTTCACGCCGCGATCACGCTTGGCGGTGCTGGGCGACGAGAGCTCGCACACCCAGTCGGGCGCGAGAGAAAAATAGGCCTCCGTGGGCAGCTCGGGCATCCGCTCGACCCGCCACCCGGCGAGATCAGGGATCAGCGCGTGCCCGCCGCGCCTCACCTGCGGCTCGTCCAGGATCCACCAGCCGCCGGGGCCGCCGTCCCCCTCGTCAAACGCGCGACCGAGGCGCGCGCCGAGCCTCGAGGCCGACGCGACGTGCCGCGGTCGAGGCGCCGCGTGCGTCTCGAGCTGTCCGAAGATGATCTCGCCGCGAACGCCCTCCTCGAGC
>CAUJFL010000112.1 GCA_963169165.1 Myxococcota bacterium
CGAGCGACGGCGAGCTCACGACGGCGGCACGACCTCTCGCAGGAAATCGAACACGCGGCGCCACATGTCGCGCGCCGCGTCGCGGAAGAGCATGGCGTTGTACCCGTGGATCTCGCCCGGGTGGACGACCACGTCGGCGCGGACGTCGAGCCGCGCGAGCGCCGCGCCGAGCCTCCGCGTGTCGTCGAGCAGCGGGTCAGCCGTGCCCACCGCCGCGAAGAACGGCGGCAGCTCGCGGGCGGCGTCGGGCGAGAGCTCCTCGAGGACGCGCAGCGGGCTCGCCATCGGCATCGTGAGCGAGGTCAGCTGCGACGGTCGCCCCACGTACGCCTCGCACGCGTGGAGGATCTGCGCGCGCAGGTGCCGTGGCAGCGGGCGCCTCTTCCAGAACCTGTCGATAGAGGTCAGATCGAGCAGACCATAGATCGGCAGCGTGGCGACGGGTCGAACGCCGCTCGCGCGCAGCGCTCGGGCGAGCGGCTCGGGGCGGTCGACGCACGCGGCGATGGTCAGCGCCGTCACCAGGTTCGCGCCGGCGGACTCGCCCGCCAGCACCAGCCGCGAGGCGTCGGCACCCCAGCGCGCGGCCTCGCCGCACGCGAAGGTGACCGCCCGCGCCGCGTCCTCGAGAGGAGCCGGGAACGCGTGCTCGGGTCCCAGACGATAGTTGACGTTGACGACCACGTAGCCGCGCGCGGCGAACTGCAGCGCCATCACCCGGTGCGTGTCCTTCGACAGCATCGCGAAGCCCCCGCCATGCACGTACACGACCAGCGGCGGCCTCGCGCCGAACGGCGAGCGTCGCGGCACGTAGACGTCGGCGAGGTGCGCCCGTCCGCCGTCGCCGTACGGCACGTCGCGGTGCAGGTCGACCCCGTAGCGCGCGGGCCTCGCGAGCGGCGTCGCGTAGCCCACGCGGGCCGCGAGGTGCACCGCGCGATCGCCGACGACGTGCAGCCCTCGGTTGATGGCGCGGCCGAGCGGCGTCACTTCGTCCGCTTGATGATGTGAAAGCCGAAAGGTGTCTCGACGACGCCGGACAGCTCGCCGACCTTCAGCCTGAACGCGGCGTCGGAGAACGCGGCGACCATCGCCGCCTTCTTGAAGGTGCCGAGCGTGCCCGGGGGCTTGCGATCCTTCGCGCCCGGCTCGTCGGAGAACTCGCGGACCGCGTCGTCGAACGACTTGCCTCCCTTGATCTTCGCGAGCGCGTCGTTGGCGCGGGCGCGCGCCTCGTCCTTCGTGCGCGTGATCGCGGGCGGGACCCGCTGCGAGTCCTTGTGCATGACGAGCAGGTGCTGCGCGCCCACCTCGTCGGGCTGGGCGGGCGCGTCGGCGTGCGCCTCTGCCCTGGGCGAGGCGTCGTCGCGTGGGGCGCCGAGCTTGTCCATCCCGCCAAAGAAGCCCCAGACGCCGATCATCACCAGCGTGAAGAGCACCGCGTGTGGGGTCCACCAGTAGGGGTCTTCGGGCTCGCCGGGCGGGGCGGCTGGGCGCTCGTGCTCCACCTCGGGTGCGTCCTCGGCGGCGCGGCGCTTTCGCTTCTTTTTCGGTGCGTCGGGCTCGTGCGCGGCCTCGTCGCGGGCGTCGTCTTCGCGGTCGGACATGCGCGCCCGGATAGCACACGGCTCGCGCGGCCGCGTCAGTCGAGCGCGACGATCCGCAGCGTCCCGCTCACGCCGCGCGTGACGCGCGCGACGCACGCGAGGCGCACGTCGGGGCCGTCCCCGACGACCGCGAGCGTCTCGGACTCTCGCTCGCTCCGCGGAGCGAGCAACGCGCCCCCTTCGAGGACGCGCACGCGGCAGGTGCCGCAGGTCCCGCCGCGGCAGGAGAACGAGATCGCCGCGCGGTGCTCGTCGGCGAAATCGAGCAGGCGTCCGCCGTCGACCTCTCCTTCGCAGGCGACGCCGTGCGTGCTCGCCTCGACGCGCACGCGGATCATCGCCTCGCGAGCAAGATCGCGTGCTCCCTGCGCGGGCGCGCGCCGAACGCCTCCGCAGACGGCGCGTGGAAATGGGGCCGAGGCTGCGACGCCTGGGCGATGACCCGCAGCCCGGCCCGCGGGGCGGCGCGCGCCACCAGCTCGTCCTCGAACAGCGCGACGTGCCCCACCGCGCTGTCGGCGATCACGAGCGCGGCGAGCCCGTCTGGGCGGAGCACCCGGGCCATCGCGCACAGCGCGGCGACCAGCTGCGTCGACCACGCGTGGGCGGCGCTGGCGGGCGCGCGGACCAGGTGACGACGGGCGCCGAGCTCGCCACGCTCGAGCGGTCCCGCGTCGAGCTGGAGCCAGCGGAGGCGATCTCGATGGTGCGCGAGGTAGTCGTAGTTTCCTGGGTACGGCGGTGACGTCACGATGAGGTCGACGCTCGCGTCGCCGATGGGGCGAAGCTCGCGCGCGTCGCAGAGCATCACGCGCGGCGGCGGAGCGGCGGGGGCCATCGCTCGCTCGAGGGCGGCGAGCTGCGCGGAGAGCTCCTCGGCGCGCATCACGAACAGCCTCGCCGGGAAGCTCCTCGCGAGCTGCTTCTCCGCGGTCGCGTCGGACGAGTCGCCGCGACGACGCCCGAGCTTGGTGAGGATCGAGGACAGCACCAGCCAGAGATCGTCTCGCACGCCGCCGACGCGCTCGGCCTCGATCCCGACGCGCAGCCCGTCGAGCGCGAGCAGCACGTGCGGCGCGAACAGCTCGACGTCCTCCCGTGGGTACCGCCTCGACGCGCCCGCCCGCTGCTTGCGGCGCAGGGTGGCGAGCTCGGCGACGCGCTGGGCGGCCCCGAGCAGCTGCTCGCGCCGCGCGGCGTCGCGACCCGTCGCCTTCAGCGCTCCCAGGGCGACGGCGAGCGGGTTCAGATCCGTGCCCAGGGCGACGTGCCCCTGGAGGCGCGCCTCGACGAGCACCGTGCCGCTGCCGGCGAACGGATCGAGGACGACGCCGCGCGGCGGCGCGAGGCCCGCGATCAGCGCGCGAGCGACGTCGGGGTGGAGCCGCGCCGGGTAGCTGTGAAACGCGTGGACGTGCGCGCGAGCGCCCTCGTCGGTCGCCGCGGTCAGCGCCTCGGCGAGGACACGCGACGCGCCACGCTCGCCGCGAAGCTCCGTCTCGCCGCCGACGTGCGACAGCGCGCGCCGCCCACCCCTCACGCTCGCTCCCGCTTCGCCTCCGCTGCCGCTTCGGTGGGCTCCGCGTCGGGGTCGTCGGTCTTCACGCGGAGCTTGGGCGCGTCGGACTCGAACGACAGCGCGGCGTCGTCGTCGCGCACGCGCGCGCGCACCCCAGGTTGAGCGCCGAGCGACACGTGTACGCGCTCGGCCCACGCGCCGTCGACGCGCAGCAGCTTGGCGAGCGCCTCGGCGGAGACGTCGCCCCGCGCCTCGACGACCTCGCGGGCCGCGGCGGCCCAGCCCTCTTCGAGCGCGGGAGCGAGCGCCGCCTGATGGACGAGCCCCCGGCGACGCCCCCAGACCGCGAACGCGAGCGGCGTCAGCGCGGCGAGCGCGGCGAGCGCGGCGGCCAGCAGGGGCGGCTTCGCGAACGCCACGGCGAGCGCGAGGAACATCATCGACACGAGAGAGAACGCCCCCGACGTCGCCGAGATCGCGGTCCACACGCGCGAGGCGTTGCGCGCGGTGGTCGCGCGCGCGAGCGCCTCTCGCTCGTCGAAGCGCCGCTCGAGCTTCGGATCATCGATCGGCACGCGCGCCTTGCCGCAGACCCCGCAGACGAACTTCAAGCTCGTCGAGCGCTCGAGCACCGCCGTGTTACCGCAGTGGGGGCAGCGCTCGTGCGGCGACGGGCCGGGCCTGGGCGCGGGGTTGCCGAGCGACCTCACCTCGACCGGATCGCTGCCCTCTGCGAGGGTGGAGTCTTCGCGGCTCACGCGGCGAGCCCTCGCTCGAGCGTCCGCATCGCCGCGTCGAAGAGCAGCTTGCCATCGGCGCCGCCGTGCAGCACCTCGCTGCGACGCTCGGGGTGGGGCATGAGCCCGAGCACGTTCTTCGAGGGGCCGCCGTACACGCCCGCGATACCGCGCACCGAGCCGTTGGGCCCGTGCTCGCTCGGCACGCCGTCGGCGTCGCAGTATCGAAACGCGACCAGGCCCTCCCCCTCGAGCCGCGCGAGCGTGTCGTGGTCCGCGTGGTAGCGCCCCTCGGCGTGGGCGATCGGCAGCGCGAGCGTCTTCGGCAGCCCGCGCGTGAACGGCCCCTCTCCCGTCGGGGTGAGCCACACGTCGCTGCACTCGAAGCGCAGGTGCGCGTTGCGGGTCAGCGCGCCGGGGAGCATCCCCACCTCGGTCAGGATCTGGAACCCGTTGCACACCCCCAGCACCAGCCCGCCTCTCGCCGCGTGCGCGCGGACCGCGGGCAAGATCGGGCTCGCTCGGCAGATCGCGCCGCATCGGAGGTAGTCGCCGTACGAGAAGCCGCCAGGGAGCGCGACGAGCTCGGTCGACGCGGGCAGGGACGAGTCCTTGTGCCAGACCGACACGGCGTCGAACCCCGCCAGCCGCAGCGTGCGGAGCATCTCCTGATCGGCGTTGGAGCCAGGGAACACGACGACGGCGGCGCGCATGGCCGCGCTCATAGCGCGGATCGGCGTCAGGTGTCGCGCGATCGGCGCCCGTCACCCGCGCCAGGCCCCGACCACCGATCGGGTTCGGAGCTCAGCCCCCCGAGCCTGCCTTGCCCGCCGCGCCGCCTCCGGCTCCACCTGCACCACCTGCACTGGAGCCGCCCTTGCCCGCGCCGCCGCCCGACCCCGCCGTACCCGCCGAGCCACCGCCCATGCCGGCCTTGCCGGCGCTGCCCGCCGCGCCCGCCGCGCCTGCCGAGCCTCCAGCTCCGGCCGAGCAGGACGCCGGCTTTCCGACCTTCGCGCCGCCGAGCAGCGCGGCGGCGTTCGAGCTGCTCGAGGCGTCGAGCACCTTGGACGATAGCTCCTGGTCGAGCTCGAACGCGGCGAACGTCGCGGCGTCGGGGACCAGCGGAAACTCGGGGACGAACTTGGAAGAATAGCGCGCGGTGGACGCGACGCGCACCGACGCGACCGCCCCGAAGATCGAGGGCTGCGCCGCGGTCGGCGACGCAAAATTTCCGATCGACAGCGGCGCGCCCACGACGGCCATCGGCGCCTTGAACGTCACCGAGATCGTGCTGTCGAGCACGCCGTCGACGTAGAGACGCACCGCCTTGCCCGTCGGGTCGAACACGCCCGCGACGTGCTGCATCACGCCGGTCTTCAGGGGCTTCGTCGACGACAGGCCGACGGTGGCGGCGCCGTTCGGAGACACGAAGAACGCCGCCTCACCCGACGGCTGCAGGAACAGGCCGTAGGACGCCGTGTCGGTCGCGCCATCCCAGTGGGCCACGATGGGCGCCGCCGCGCCGAGCGGGACGGAGAGCGGCTCGACCCATGCCTCGATCGTGAGCGCGCCGGAGGTGTCATAGGGAGAGACCCACGGCGCGACCGCGCGCGCCGCCTTTCCGTCGAGCAGGAGCGCGGCGCAGATCGTCGGAGGATACGGCGTGACCGCGCCGCCACCCTTGCCTGCGGCGCCCCCGCCCGCCCCCGCGGGAGCCCACCCGCCCTTGCCCGCCGCGCCGCCGGCGCCGCCCTTCGGTGAGCCCGCGGCTCCTGCCTTGGCCGCGCCCCCCGCGCCTGCCTTCGGTGAGCCCGCGGCGCCTGCCAGGTTGCCCGCGCCCGCGTGAGCGCCGCCGCCGAGCCCGAGCGCGCCGCCCGCGCCGGGCGCCGCCCCGTCGGCGCCGCTGTCGCTGCCAGAGCAGGCGAGCGAGAGGCAGGACGCGGCGAGAAGCGAGAAGATCGGTCGACGCACGGAGATCGTGCCACTCTACCAGACTTCGACGCTATACGGATCCCCGGATGCCCCTCGACACGACTCGCCCGTTCGTCCCCGTGCAGCTCGCGGTCCTCACCGTCTCGGACACCCGCACCCTCGCCACCGACACCTCGGGCCAGACGCTGGTCGATCGCGCGACCGCGGCCGGGCACCGCGTGGTGTCGCGAGAGCTCGTGGTCGACGACGTCGAGAGGCTCGAGGCGGCGCTGGTCAGGCTCATCGACGATCCCTCGATCGACGTCGTCTTGACCACGGGCGGCACGGGCCTCACCGGGCGAGACGTGACCCCGGAGGCGTTCGCGCGGGTGTGCGAGAAGCAAATTCCAGGCTTCGGCGAGCTGTTCCGCTGGCTCAGCTATCAGTCGATCGGCGCCTCCACGATCCAGTCGCGCGCCACGGCCGGGGTCGCGCGCGGCACGTACCTCTTCGCGATCCCCGGCTCGACCGGCGCGTGCAGGGACGCCTGGGACCAGATCCTCGCGCTGCAGCTCGACAGCCGCACCCGCCCGTGCAACCTGGTCGACCTGATGCCGCGCCTGCGCGAGCGCTAGCCCCGACCGCGCCAACTTGCGGTAGGCTGGCGAGCATGCGCTTGCTTCGCCCTGGGGTCCTGCTGACACTGTCCGTCGTCGTCGTCGCCGGCTGCACGCTCGACACCACGGGGACCGGGATCGCGTCGGACGGCTCCTCGACCCAGGCCGGCAGCTCACAGGGCAACGCCGGCAACGCGGGCTCGACCTCGGCGGGCATGACCTCGGCGGGCAGCGCGCAGGGCGGCGTGGCAGGGGCCTCCGGCAGCGCGGGCAGCCCCACCGGGAAGCCTTGCGCCAGCGACGCCGAGTGCGACGACGGCACCCCTTGCACCCAGGACGTGTGCGCCGCGGGGCACTGCGAGAACAAATCTTACCTGAACCCGTCCTGCTCCGACGGCGACGCCTGCAACGGCGCGGAGACGTGCGCGGTGGACGGCGCGTGCCTCAAGGGCGCGCCCATCGCCACGGACGACGGAAACCCCTGCACCGACGACGTCTGCGACCCGGGGACCGGCGTCGTGCAGCACAAACCCAAATCGGTCGATGACGGAGACCCGTGCACGGTCGACGCCTGCGATCCGGCGACCGGCAAGATCACCCACGGCTCGACCGTCGACGACGGCAACGCCTGCACCAAGGACTCCTGCGATGCCAGCGGGAGCGTGGTGCACGCGCCCATCAACCCGACCGACGGCGATCCCTGCACCACCGACTCGTGCGATCCCAAGGACGGCGTCAAGCACACCCCGATCACGGGCTGCGGCGGGTGCAGCGCGGACAAGGACTGTGACGACGGCAACCCCTGCCACCTTCACAAATGCGACGGCGCGACGGGCGCCTGCTTGACCGGCAACCTGGCCGCGGGCACGAGCTGCGACGACGCGACAGTGTGCAACGGCGAGGAGAAGTGCGACGGCGCGGGCGTGTGCGTGTCCGGCACCAAGCTCCAGGTGGACGACAACAACAAGTGCACCGTGGACAAATGTGACCCGGTCGCGGGCGTGACGCACACGGCGGTGACGTTCGATGACGCCAACGACTGCACGATAGACTCGTGCGATCCCGTGGCCGGCGTGAAGAATGTCCCCGCCGTGCTCGACGACGGGAACGTGTGCACGATCGACGCGTGCGCCACGCCGGGAGGTGTGACCCACACGCCCATCGACAACTGCAGCGGCTGCACCGGCTCGGCCGACTGCCCCGACAAGCCCTGCAACTTCAAATCGTGCGACAACAAGGCGTGCGTCTACTCGGCTCGCCCCGACGGCTTCTCGTGCTCGGACAACGATCAGTGCAACGGTGTCGAGCTCTGCGCGGCCGGCGCCTGCGTCGCCGGGACACCGATCGTGACCGACGACAACGACGCGTGTACGGTCGACTCGTGCGCGTCGGGCGTCGGCGTCACGCACACGCCCGTCGCGTTCGACGACAACGATCCGTGCACGACCGACAGCTGCGACGCGGTGACGGGGCCCAAGCACATCCTGATCGTGGGCTGCAAGCCGTGCGTGACGCCCGGCGACTGTGACGACTCGAACCCGTGCACCGACGACGGCTGCGGCGCCGGCGGTGCTTGCACCCACAACCCCAAGCCCGCGGGCACGTCTTGCGCTGACAACAACAAGTGCAACGGCGACGAGACCTGCAGCGCGGCGGGGGTCTGCGGCGGGGGCACGCCGGTCGCGTGCGCGCCCGCGGGCTGCAGCGGCGGGACGATCACCACGGAGACCTGCCAACCCGCCACCGGAGCGTGCACGGCGGCGACCTCGGTCTGCCCCGTCGCGCTCGCCTGCACCCTCGGGAACCCTCCGACTTGCCTCACGACGTGCGAGGACTACACGAACACCTCTTGCGCCGACCAGGCCAACACCTACTGCTGGTCCAACGTCTGCCACCAGAAGCTGGCGAACGGCACGGGCTGCAAGAAGGACATCCAGTGCAAGTCGGGCAAGTGCGGTTGGGGCGACAAGTGCGGCTTAGCCGTCGACGGAGCGTGGCAGCCACCATCTCGATCGTGTCAGGCTGCGCCACTCAAGCCGCGCCGCCACCTGGTCAGGCGACGCCCCCCGCCCCGCTGCCCCCGGCAGCGAGCTCATCGACGCCGACGCCGGTCGATGGCCCTCCCTCCGCGCGCCGCGGCGACGACAAAGACGTGCTGCACGGCGTGACGGTGGCGGATCCGTATCGCTGGCTCGAGGACGCGAAGGCTCCCGAGGTGGCGGCGTGGATGGAGAGAGAGGACGCCTTCGCGCGCCGGCGGCTGGCGGCCCTCTCCGGTCGAGACGCGTGGCGGGCGCGGCTGCTCGAGCTGTTCTATCACGACGGGATCTCGACGCCGGTGCGCAAGAAGGACCGGCTGTTCTACACCCGACGGAGCGCGCACAAGGAGAAGGCCACCGTTCACTTCAGGGTGGGCGACGGCCCCGAGCGCACGCTGTTCGATCCCAACACCTTCAGCGAGGATGGCAGCGTCTCGCTGCGCGGCTGGGCGCCGAGCCGCGACGGCAAGCTCGTCGCGTACCTGCTGTCGAACAACAACTCGGACGAGGCGACGCTGCGCGTTCGACGGGTCGACGCGGGCGTCGATCTCCCGAAGGACGTGATCCCGGGCGCCAAGTACGCCCACCCGTCGTGGATGCCCGACGGCTCGGGCTTCTTCTACACGCGGCTGCCAGATGACAAGTCGATCCCTCCGTCCGAGCTGCCGGGGCGCGCCGAGGTGCGCTTTCACAAGGTGGGCGACGATCCCGCGGGCGATCGGCTGGTCCACCCGGCGACGGGCGACTCGACCAAGTTCATCGGCGCGCACGTCTCCCATGACGGCAAATTGTTGTTCCTCGAGCTGAGCCACGGCTGGACCTCCAACGACGTGTGGGTGCGCGACCTCGCCAAGCTGGGGATGCCCGTCGGCGCGGTGGGGGCGGCGTTCGGCGCGGGCTTCACGCCGCTCATCACCGGGCGCGACGCGCACTACGAGGCGATCCTCCACCGCGGCACGATCTATGTGCTCACCGACGAGGGCGCGCCGCGCTCTCGCGTGTTCGCGGTCGATCCGTCACGCCTCGCCCGCGCCAGCTGGCGCGAGGTCATCCCCGAGGGGACGGCGAAGATCGACGGCATGAGCATCGTCGGCGGGAGGCTCGCGCTGTCGCTGCTCTCCAGCGCCACCAGCCAGCTGGCGCTGCACCACACCTCGGGGAGGCTCGAGCGGCGCGTCGACTTGCCCGGGATAGGTTCGACGTCGGGCTTGTTCGGCGATCCCGATCTGCCCGAGGCCTACTATTCGTTCAGCTCGTACACGGAGCCGCCGCGGATCTTCGAGCTCGACCTGGCGAAGAAGACCCAGAAGACGTGGGCGACGATCCGCTATCCGGTCGACACCTCGACGCTGGCGGTCTCTCAAGTGTTCTATCGCTCGAAGGATGGGACACGGATCTCGATGTTCGTGATGCACCGCCGCGACCAGGAGAAGGACGGCGCCGCGCGGACCATCCTGTACGGCTACGGCGGGTTCAACCACTCGATGACGCCCTGGTTCTCGCCGGCGATCGTCGCGTGGGTCGAGCGCGGCGGCGTCTACGCGATCCCGAACCTGCGGGGCGGCGGCGAGTACGGAGAAGACTGGCATCGGGCCGGGATGCGCCTCGCGAAGCAGAACGTGTTCGATGACTTCCTCGCCGCGGCGAGGTTCCTGGTCGACGAGGGCTGGACCCGCCCGTCGCGCCTCGCGATCCAGGGCGGGTCCAACGGGGGCCTCCTGGTCGGCGCGGCGAGGACCCAGAGCCCGGGCTCGTTCGGCGCCGTGGTGTGCTCGGTGCCGCTGCTCGACATGCTCCGCTATCACAAGTTCGGCAGCGGCAAGACCTGGATCTCCGAGTATGGCTCCGCGGACGACGCGGCCGAATTCGAGGCGCTGCGCGCGTATTCTCCGCTCCACCGCGTCGTCGACGGGCAGGCCTACCCGCCGCTCTTGATGCTGTCCGCCGACTCCGACGACCGGGTCGATCCGATGCACGCGCGCAAGTTCGTCGCGGCCGTGCGGCACGCCACCGGCGGCGGAGACCAGGTGCTGCTGCGCATCGAGAAGAACGCAGGGCACGGCGGCGGTGACATGGTGAAGAAGGACGTCGCGCGCACCACTGACGTCTACTCCTGGCTCGACGCGCAGCTGCGGTGAGCCGCGATCCCGCTGACGATACGCTCGTCCGAGCGTCCGTCGCTCGCGTGCGTCGCGCCGTCCTGTCCCTGTCGTTGCTCGCGCTGGGTTGCCGCGGCCCCGCGCACGAGTCGCGTCAGGCGGCCGCGAGCGCGAGCGCGGCGCCTCGGCCGATCGCGTCGGCCCCGGCGGCGGAGCCCGCTGCCGCGCCGAGCGCCGAGGCGAGCGCGGCGCAAATCAAGGCGCGCGCGGAGGAGCTGTCGATCCCAATCACACAAATCTATCAACATCGGCGCCATCACTGGCGCCGCCTCTCGGCCGTCAACTGGCAAGCGTTCGACGAGGCGCCGCCGCCGATGCCGCCGGACGAGTCCCCGCCCGCGCCGCGGGGGTGTCCGTCGGACATGGTGCGGGTCGCGGGGCGCTTCCTCGTGTCGGAGTCGGGGGCCGACGACGACCGCGTGCTGCTCGTCCAGAACGAGGCCTGTGTCGAGTGGCGCTCCGGTTCGCACGGGGCCGATGGCCTATGCGCGCGGTTCGATCCGGCGAGGTGGGCGGCCGCGCGCGAGCGGCTGGGGCGGCGCGCGCTCGACTTGTGCGTCGACCGCTGGGAGTACCCGAACCGGCGCGGTGAGTACCCGATCATCGTGTCGACCTACTCGGAGTCTCGCGCGTACTGCGCCCGGGAGGGCAAGCGCCTCTGCACGGAGAGCGAGTGGACGTTCGCTTGCGAGGGCGAGGCGGGCCTGCCCTATCCGTACGGCTACGAGCGCGACCCTTCAGCGTGCAACTTCGAGCGCAAGGTGCCGCTCGACATCGCCGACGACTTCGCGCCGCGGATGCTGCCCTCGACCGCGGCCGCGCTCGACCGCGCGTTCGAGGGGCTGCGGTCGGGCGAGCGCCCGCGCTGCGTCTCGCCGTTCGGCGTGGGCGACATGACCGGGAACGTCGACGAGTGGACCACGAGCGTGCGACGCGGCGGCTACCAGATGATCCTGAAGGGAGGTCACTCGGGGTTCGTGCGCTCGCGCTGCCGCCCCGCCACGCGCGGGCACGGTCCGCTCTACGTCAACCACTCGCAGGGCTTTCGCTGCTGCGCCGACGCGCCGCCGTGACGCTTTCACGCGGCGGGATGAGTTGGTACGCAAGCGCTCGTGCGCTCGGCCGCGTCGACGTGGTGGCAGGTCGCCGCGATCCTGGCGGTCGCCGTTGTCGCGGGCGTCGCGTCTCCCCGCCCCCGCGTCCCGCCGTGGGCCGCGCCCGCGCCGGGCCCGACGACCGCCGCGACGCCGATGGTCGTGCGCGGCCCTGCCCTGTCGTGGAGGCCGCCGCGCTCGGCGTTCGCGTCGTTGCCGTCGCTCACCTTCCTCGCGATCAACGGCGGCGCCGAGGAGACGGTCGCGTTGTTCGGTGACCACGGAGAGGTCGACGAACGCGAGGCGACGAGGCTCGATCACCTGCTGGCCGACCGGCGTCGCCGGGGCGGAGACGTGCGCGAGCGGCCGCTCGACCGGCGCCTGCTGTCGCTGGTCGCGCGGGCGGCCCACCACTTCGACGCGCGCATCGTCGAGGTCGTCTCCGCGTACCGCGCGCCGCTCCGGTACCGCGAGGGGCACCACGCGGAGGGCCGCGCGATCGACTTTCGCCTGCACGACGTCGAGTCGAAGGAGCTCGCGGCCTTCCTTCGCAAGCAGCCTCGCGTCGGCGTCGGGCACTACATCCACCCGCGCACGCGCTACGTGCACCTCGACGTGCGCGACGAGAGCTTTCACTGGCTCGATGGCACGGCGCCAGGTCGCGGCAGCGGCACGTGGCGGCTCCCGTCGCTCGATCTCGCGGCGCGGGACGCGGCGTGGACGCCGGACGACGATCTCCCCGAGCGCGCGCCGTGAGCCGCGCCGCGGTCAACCCGCGTCGCGGCTCGACGCGTGCTGCAGGCCGAACCCGTCGTGCAGCGCGCGGACGGCCAGCTCGGTGTACTTCGCGGCGATGAGGCACGAGATCTTGATCTCGCTGGTCGTGATCGCCTGGATGTTGATGCCCTCCTTCGCGAGGAGGCCGAACATCTTCGAAGCGACGCCCGCGTGAGAGCGCATCCCGAGCCCGACGATCGACACCTTGACGACGTCCTCGTCGTAGCGGACGGCCGAGCCGCCGACCTTGCGCGCGAGCTCCTCGATGTCGGCGCGGTAGCGCTGCAGATCGGTCTTGGACAGCGTGAAGGTCACGTCGGTGCGGTCACCGTATCCATAGGCCGTGTTCTGGATGATCATGTCGACCGGCACGTTGCGCTCGGACAGCTGCCCGAACAGCTCGGCGACGACGCCGGGGCGATCGGGCACCTCGAGGATCTGCGCCTTCGCCTCGTTCTTGTCGTAGGCGACGCCTGCGACGACCACGTCTTCGAGAGTGTCTTCGTCTTTCACGACCCAGGTACCTGTCACTTCAGAAAAGGAGGAGCGAACGTGGACGGGAACGTCGTACTTCATCGCGAGCTCGACGCTGCGGATCTGGAGCACCTTCGCGCCGAGCGACGCGAGCTCGAGCATCTCCTCGTAGGCGATGCGGCCGATCTTGCGCGCGGACGGGCAGACGTTGGGATCGGTCGTGTAGACGCCGTCGACGTCGGTGTAGATCTCGCACTCGTCCGCGTGGATCGCCGCCGCGACGGCGACCGCGCTGGTGTCCGAGCCGCCGCGCCCGAGCGTCGTCAGGTTGCCGCCCGGATCGACGCCCTGGAAGCCCGCGACGACGGCGATCTTGCCCTCGCGCACCGTCTCGAAGATGCGATCGGGATCGATCTTCAAGATGCGCGCCTTCGTGAACGCGCTGTCGGTGTGGACGCGGATCTGGTGGCCGAGCAGGCTGCGCGCCTGGCCGCCCTGGGACTGGATGGCGAGCGCCGCGAGCGCCGCCGTGACCTGCTCGCCCGTCGCGGCGATGACGTCGAGCTCGCGCTCGCTCGGGATGGCGCAGGTGTCGTGCGCGAGCTTCAGCAGTCGGTTGGTCTCGCCGCTCATCGCGCTCACGATCAGCACGACGTCGTGGCCCGCGGCGCGGGTCGCGAGCGCGCGCCGCGCGACGTTCTGGATTCTGTCGAGGGTGCCGACGGACGTGCCGCCAAACTTCTGAACGACGAGGGCCACGGGAGGCGCGACGCTTTACGGCGCTCGCCGCGCTGTGTCAACGCGTGACCCACGCGAGCTGCGTGATGAATTCCTTGGATTTCACGCTGTCGCATCGGCGCTCGCGCACGACAATCACCTGTCTGCGTCGATGGACGGTCTCACGCTGCACGCCGCGACCTGCGCCGACGCCCAGGACACGCAAGGGCGCGAGGCCCTCTTGCGCTACGTGCTGCGCCCCGCGATCGCGCAAGAGCGCGTCGAGCAGCGCCCCGAGGGCCTCGTGCGCATCACGCTGGAGCGCGCGCTTGGCGACGGCACCGTCGCCGTCGACATGGACCCGCTCACGCTCGTCGCGCGCCTCGCCGCCGCCGCGGTTTCACACTGTCAAGTACGCTGGCGTGCTCGCGTCGGCGCACAGGTGACGCGCGCGCATCGCGCCCCAGAAGTCGGCGGACCAGGCAGACGCGCCCGAGCCGAAGCGTCGAGGGGCGCGCCGCCTCTGGGCCGAGCTGCTCGCGCGCACGTTCGCCATCGACGTGCTCGCGTGTCCGAAGTGCAGCGGCCGCATGAAGCTCGTCGCGATGGTCACCGACCCGAAGAGCGTGCGCGCGTACCTGCGAGGCATCGGCGAGCCGTGCGACGTGCCCGAGCGCAGCCCGAGCCGCGGCCCGCCGTACTGGAAGAGCACC
>CAUJFL010000113.1 GCA_963169165.1 Myxococcota bacterium
CGCTCGCGCTCGCGGGACGCGGAGGGCACCGGTTCGGGGCAGATCTGGCAGAGAGCGCGTTCACGGGAGCGGAGATCGCGGCCTGAACGACGCAGGCGGGGGGCGCGGCGAGCTCGCCGAGGCCGATGGGCAGCGGCGGCGGCGTGGAGCTGGGGAGGCGATCCACCGAGGAGGATCGGGCCGGCGCGTCGAGAGAGCTGAGAGGAGGTGGGTGCGCGGGCGAGAGCCCTGCAGGAGGAGAGGACATGGAACAGTTGGCACCGAAGAATCACGGAGAAGAGGTGGCGTTGTTTCGGCACGGGGTCATCGGCGCGCTGGCGGTGCGCGCGGGGGCGCTGAGCCACGGGGAGCGGAGCGAGGAGCTGCGGCGGCTGAGCCAGCAGCGGGTGAGGCCTCCCGGGAGCGAGTCGACGCGGACCTACTCGGTGTCGACGATCGAGCGCTGGTTGTACGCGTTCCGGCAGGGGGGGTTGGAGGCGCTCGTGCCGCACGCGAGGGCCGACCGCGGTCGGGGGCGCGAGCTGGACCCGGAGTTGCGGGAGCTGTTGTGTGACATCCGGCGCGAGCACCCGAGCGTGAGCGTGACGATGATGCTGCGGACGCTGCAGGCGGACGGGCGCGCGGGGAGCGAGGTGACGGCGTGCACGGTGCGGCGGATGCTGGCGGAGCGCGGGCTGTCGCGGACGGTGGAGGCGGAGGCGGAGAGCGGGAGGGCGCGGCTGCGGTGGCAGGCGGCGAAGCCGGGCGCGCTGTGGCACGGCGACGTGTGCCACGGCCACACGCTGGTCCTCGACGGCAAGCGCACGCCGGTGCGCGTGCACGCGCTGCTCGACGACGCCTCGCGGTACGTCGTGGCGCTGCGAGTGGCGAGCGACGAGCGCGAGGAGACGATGCTGTCGCTCCTCTCGCAGGCGCTGATGACCCACGGCAAGTGCGACGCGCTGTACCTCGACAACGGGTCGACGTACCGCGGGGCCGTGTTGCAGCTGGCCTGCTCGCGGCTGGGCATCACGCTTCTGCACGCGAGGCCGTACGACGCGCCCGCGCGCGGCAAGATGGAGCGCTTCTGGGCACGATGCGCGACCAGGCGCTCTCGCACATCGGCGAGGCCTGCACGCTGGCCGACGTGGAGCAGCGGCTGGGCAACTGGCTGTCGCGCACCTACCACCGCGCGCCGCACGCGGGCCTGCTCGGACGCGCGCCGGAGGTGTGCTTCGCCGAGGGCGAGAAGGTGCGCGTCACGGAGGAGGATCTGCGCACGGCGCTGACGGTGCGGACGCGGAGGCGCGTGCGCCGCGACTCGACGGTGACCGTCGGGGGGACGGTGTACGAGGTGTCCGTCGGCTACCTCGCGGGTGAGCTCGTCGTGGTCGCGACCAGCCTCTTCGACAGCGCGGACCCCGCGCTCGAGGTCGAGGGCAAGCGCATCCCGCTCGCGGTGGTCGACCCGATCGCCAACGGCAAGAAGCGACGGCCGCCGCGGCGCCCCACGCCCGAGAGGGCCGCGGGGCCCGTAGACTTCGACCCCGCCCGCACGCTCGAGGATCTGGAGACCGAGGAGGAGGAGGCCGACGATGGCGACCTCGTCTGAGCTGTTGACGAGCTTCGGGCTGCGGCTCGCGCCGTTCTCGAAGGAGATCGACGACGCGGAGCTGTGGTTGCCGGAGAGCAAGGCTGTGCTGGTGGCGGACATCGAGGAGGCGCTCGGAGAGCGCGCGAGCGTGCTCTTGGTGGGAGAGCCCGGCGTCGGGAAGACATGTGTGCTGAGGGCGCTGCGCAGCCGCCTGCCGCAAGCGGGGTTTCGGCTGGCGTACTGTCGCAACGCCTCGCTGGGACGGCGCGACTTCTATCGACTGTTGTGTCACACGCTGGGCCTGTCGCCCACGGCGACCGCTGCCAACCTGTTCCTCGCCGTCGAGGCGCACGTGCAGGACCTGCGGCGCGACCGGCTGCACCCGGTCTTCCTGATCGACGAGGCGCACATGCTCCACCCCGACATGCTCGCGCACTTGCACATCCTGTTGAACTACGAGTGGGACGCGAAGGCGCTGTTGTCGCTGGTGCTCGTCGGGCTGCCCGAGCTCGAGGGCAACCTGTCGCGCCGCGCGCACCGCTCGCTGCTCACGCGCATCCACCACCGAGTCCTCATCCCGCCCGCCACCGTCGAGGACACGGCCGAGTACGTCCGCTACCGCCTCGCCGCCGCGGGCACGGACCGGGCGCTCTTCCCCGACGACGCGCTCGCCGCGCTGCACGAGCACTCGCAGGGGGCGCTGCGGGAGATCGACCGCCTCGCGACGGCGGCGCTTCGCGACGCCGCGAGGCGCAAGAAGAAGCTGGTCGACCGCGAGGTCGTCACGCGCGTCGCCGAGGCCCTCGTGCGCTTCGAGTGAGCGAGGCGTGGGCGGCGGCGCCGCGCGTGTCGCGGCGCCGCCAGGCGCGACCCGACCGGGCACGGGACCGGCGCGCCGGGCGCGCGCTGTCGGTGGGCATGGGCGAAGCCCGACGCTGAGGGGCGTCTCGCCCAGCGCGGGCCGCGCCGCGGGGAGGGCCATCGGGGAGGCGGCGCGCGCTGGGCGCGGGTTGGATGGCCATCGCCCACTCCGCTGTCGCGCCACGCCCGATGGGCATCGCGCCGCTCCAACCGCCGCGCCGCGGAGATGCCCATCATCCTGCCGGCGGGGTGTTCCATCACTGTGCTGGCGCGCGTACAGCCGCCTACCGGATGCACGGGCGGCCCGAGCTTCTCGTCCAGGTGCATCTCGCGGGCTACGCCGCCGAAGGGATCCTCGCCGGCAAGCGGTCAAAGGACGCCGAGAGGCGGATCGGCCTCGCGTGCATCTCCGTGGGCCACTCGATCCCCGAACTTTCCGAAGGGCACGAAGGAACCGACGAGCACCGCGCGATCGGCGAACTCGTGAAGATGGGCATCGCGATCGAGTCCGAGACGCTGCGTCTGGAGATCGATCGGTACTTGGGGATCGCGAAAGAATCTCTCGTCGCGGTGTGGCCCTCGGTGACCGCTGTCGCGAAGGCGTTGGTGAAGCACGGCGAGATCGATCGCGAAGAATTCTTGGTGGTTCCGGAAAATCTGAGCGCTCCCGTTCCGGAAATTCTGAGCGGTCCCGAAAGGAGAAATCAGAATGACGCCGATGGTCGGAGCCTCTCTGACGGGTTCGACGTTTCTACCCGCGATGTAGTCCCTGACGCTATCGAACGATGACCGAAGAGCCACATGGGGGCCCGCATACAGGCAGAAGAAGTTGAACGCCATCTTAGCCGCACAGCGCGGGCTCTCGCTGGCGGCGGGGATCGGATGCTTGCGGGCTTCGAGCTTTACGAGGCGCTACGGGAGAGCGGCATCTTCAAGCCGCCAGCCCTCGCAGACTCCAGCGGTTGAGCGGAGGCGTAAAAGGCATGTGGCAGAGCGGGAACGTTCCCCTCTGGCCCCTGAGGCATCCCCTCATTTGATCTCAAAGAAGTGGCTGAAAAACGGGTGGTTCTTCACGATTCGGTCAAAGGCAGCCATGAGGCGCAGGAGCCACTCCTCGCGCATCGTTGGGATGGCGTGAAACCAGTACACGCCTTG
>CAUJFL010000114.1 GCA_963169165.1 Myxococcota bacterium
CCGGCCCTGCGGCGGTGGCGTCGGGCGCCGGGTCGGCCGAGGGGCTTCCGTGCCCTACCTGCAGCGCGGCCGCGGCCGCGGTCCCGAGCGCGACCATCGCGACGCGGGCGGGCGCGGCCGACCCGGTCGATCGGTGGGCGATCGACGGCGGGGCGGCGCTCTCGGGCAGAGGGCGGGATGGCTCGCGACAGGGGAGCGCGAGCGGCGCGTCGAACGTCTCCGTCGTCTCGGCCCTGTGCGCGGAGTGGACCGACGGCGCGCGCCCGCGGGCTTCACGACGACACAGGAGCTGCGCGAGCGCGCGCTCTCCCGCCTCGCCCGCCAGGGGCGCGAGCGCCCGCGCCAGCTCGACGACGTCCGGCGTCCGGTCGTCACGGCGCTTCTCGAGGCAGCGAGCGATGATCTCGACGAGCGCGGGAGACGGCACCCCGGACAGATCCGGCGGGAGCTCGAGCACGCGCGCCGCGATCTCGAGCGCGTCGTCGCCGTCGAACGGATCTCGATCTCCGACGAGGCGCGCGAGCGTCACGCCGAGCGCCCACACGTCCGCGCGCGCGTCGACGTCGTCCTGTCTGCGCACCTGCTCGGGGGCCATGTAGCGAGGTGAGCCGATCGCGTGCCCCGCCGTCGTGCGCGCGCCGCCGTCGAGCAGCTTCGCGACGCCGAAGTCGAGCACCTTCACGATCTCGCCGAGCGCGGGATCGATCGACAGGAACAGGTTCGCGGGCTTCAGATCGCGGTGCACGACGCCGCGCTCGTGCGCCTCGCCTACCGCGTCGCACGCCTCGATCACGAGCCGCGCCGCGAGCTCGATCGACAGCGGCCCCGACGTCGCGACGTGCTCGTCGAGATCGCGCCCGAAGAGCCGCTCGAGCACGAGCACCGGGGTGCCATCCTCGAGGCGATCCACGTCGAGCACCCGCGCGACGTGTGGGCTCCCCAGCGCGGCGACGATCCGCGCCTCGCGCACGAACCTGTCAGCGAAGCCGGGGCGGGCGACGAGCGCGGGGAGCGGGGTCTTCAGCGCGACGAGGCGACCGAGCTCGACGTGCTCCGCCTCGACCACCAGCCCCATCCCACCCGCGCCGAGCGGGCCGAGCACGCGGTACTTGTCGAGGACGAGCTCGCCTCGCGCCAGGGCGGGGGGAAGCAGGAGGGACACCGACGCGAGAGCATACCCCGCGCGCCCACGGTCGTCGCGCGGCCGCGTGCCGCGGACCGGCGCCTCGCGCCACGCCGCATGACCGTCATCCCGCGCCGTGCCCGAGCGCTCCGCGCCCGCGCTGGACGGGGCCCCGGGTCAGATCGCGTCGACCTGGGCGGTCGCGCGCCGCAACCAGCCAGTGAGCGTCCTCTCCGCGCCCGGCGGCATCGCCGCCTGATCCTCGCGCCGCCACCCGAGCGCCCTCGCGACCAACTCCTCCTCTCGCGCCGTCACCTCGGCGTGCCAGGCGCGGACGCCCGCCTCGTCTTCGTGGCTGACATCGGCTGGCGGCTCGAGCGGCTCGCCCGCGAGGAAGTACAGCTTCATCGGGAGCGGGAGCGGTCCGAGCCCCATGTAGAGCGGCGTCACGTATTTGTCGCCGAGCGTTCGCGTGACCAGCTTGCCGAACAGCGTCGCGCGGACGCCGTCGGCGTCGAGCAGCTGGCGGTAGAGCTCGTCGCTGCCGACCACCGCGAGCGGCACGATGGGCACGCGCGCGCGCAGGGCCGCCCTCACGAACCCGTGGTGCCCTCCCCAGAACAGTCGATACCGATCCCTGGCGGGCGCCAGCGCCTCTCGCGCACCGCCCGGACACGCCCAACAAACCTCACCACGCGTCAGCAGCAGGTGCGCGTTCTCGGGCGTCCCCTCGACCCCGCCCACGCGTCCGAGCATCCGCCGCTGCGCCGCCGTCGCGTAGAGGACGCGATCTCCGAGCCCTCGCAGCGGGCGGCGAGCCGCGTCCCACAGGCCGATCGCGAGCGAGGCCGACTCGAGCGCGAACAGCCCGTGGTTGGACACGGTGAGCAGCCCGCCCGGGCGACGGAACACCTCGAACCCGCGGTGCTCGGGGCGAAAGTAGCGCGACAGGACCCGTCCGCGCTCCATCGCCCGCGCGTAGTGATCGAGGTCGAGCGGCCAGCCGTGCGAGGCGGGGTCTTGCATCCTGCGCGGGCTCTAGGAGGCGAGCGCGTCGCTGTAAAGTCGAGCGTTCTTCGTTGTCGGCCGCCGCCGCTCGCGCGACGCTGCCGTCGAGTGACGAGACGAAGAGACGAGGCGACGACGCCGCTCGAGCGCGGCAGCTCCGCGAGACAGCTCGACGCGCGCCTCCGCGTCGTCGCGCCCGAAGGGCTCGCCCGCGCTCGCGCGCTGCGCGTGGGGGAGCGTCTCACCGTGGGCAGCGACGCCGCGGCTGACTGGGTGCTGTCCGACAAGACCGTCTCGCGGCGTCACGTCGAGCTGACGCTCGAGCCTGAAGGCGTGGTCGTGCGCGATCTCGGCAGCCGAAACGGGACGTTCTTCGGAGATCACAGGCTGGAACGAGCGAGGCTCGCGCTCGGCGCCCAGCTCAGGCTGGGGCGCGTCGTGGTCGCGCTCGACGTGGATCCCGAGAGCGTCGCGTCGACGCCTCCGCTCGAGGGGGACTCGTATCATCGGCTCTCCTGCCGCTCCCAGGCGATGAAGCGCCTCGCGGGGCTGCTCACGCGGCTCGAGCCGTCGCTGGTCACCGTGCTCATCCAGGGAGAGAGCGGCGTCGGCAAGGAGGTCGTCGCCGAGGCCATTCACGCGAGCTCCCCCTGTGCGTCGGGCAGGTTCGTGTCGATCAACTGCGGCGCGATGCCGAGAGAGCTCGTCGCGAGCGAGCTGTTCGGTCACGTGCGCGGCGCGTTCACCGGCGCGGGCGAGGCGCGAAGGGGGGCGTTCGAGGCGGCGCACGGCGGCACGCTGTTCCTCGACGAGGTCGCCGAGCTGCCGCTCGACGTCCAGCCCGTCTTGCTCCGCGCGCTGGCGAGCGGCGAGGTGCGCCCCGTCGGGAGCGATCGCGCGACCAGGAGCCACGCGCGCGTCCTCGCCGCGACGAACCGCGACCTCGCCGAGGAGGTGCGCGCCGGCCGCTTTCGGGAGGATCTCTTCTATCGCCTCGCGGTGATCCGCGTCGTCGTTCCACCGCTGCGTGAGCGGCTCGAAGACGTGGCGCCGCTCGCTCGCGCGTTCGCCGCCGAGCTCGGTGTCGAGCTGCCGCCCGCGATCCTCGCGACGCTCACGGCCGCCAGGTGGCCTGGCAACGTGCGTGAGCTGCGCAACGCGCTGCAGGCCTATTCGGTGTTCGGACACCTGCCCGAGGGACCGTCGAGCGGGGGCGCGGCGCTGGAGGTCGCGCTGCGCGGATGGCTCGATCCCAGGCGACCGTACGCCGAACAGAAAGAGGCGCTGCTGGAGCTCTTCGCGCGGGACTACCTCGCCGCCGTGCTGAAGAAGACTCGCGGAAACCTGTCGGCGGCCGCCAAGATCTCCGGCCTCGATCGTGGCTGGGTCGCGAAGCTGGCCGACAAGCACCGCCTGCGCGAGCCCGAGTGACAGCGCGCGCTCGGGGTGCCGCCCTCACCATGCGCGCCGCACAAGCGCGAGTCGTCGAGGCGCGAGTGATCGACGCGCGCGGGTCCGCTATGGTGAAGCCCCGTGCGCGCGGCGCTCCTCGTCCTCGCTGTCCTGTCTCACGCGCCCCTCGCTCGGGGGGCCGACGCCCCGCCTCTCCAGGTCGGGGGCGCGGCCGATCAAGTCCCGGTCGCCGAGGCGCTGTTCGTCGAGGGCCGCAGGTTGATGGAGCTCGGTCGCTTCGACGAGGCCTGCCCGAAGCTCGACGAGAGTCAGCGGCTCGATCCCGGCGGCGGCACCCGGCTCAACGCGGCGCTCTGCCGGGAGAGACAAGGCAGGCTCGCCACCGCGTGGTCCCAGTTCAAGCTCGCGCGCGCCGACGCGGAGCGGGACGGCCGCGCCGACCGCGTCGAGTTCGCCGAGCGGCACCTCGCGAACCTCGAGCCGCGGCTCGCGCGCCTCCTCGTCCGGCTCGGGACCGCGGTCGATCGCGGCTCGACCGTGCTGCTCGACGGCGCGTCGCTCGGTCCCGCGACGCTCGGCGTGGCGCTGCCGGTCGATCCGGGGCGCCACGAGCTCACGCTGCGCGTCCCGGGCGGAGCGTCGCGCGGGTTCGTCGTCGACGCGCGCGAGGCGACGACGACGGCGCTGGTCCTCGAACCGCCGCCGACGTCCGCCGCCGACGCTCGCTCGAGTCGTCAGCGCTGGGGAGTGCTCTCCGCATCCGCCGGCGCCGCGGCCGTGCTGACTGGTGGCGCGTTCGCGCTGCTCGCGCGGTCGCGCCAGGCCGACGCGGACGCGCGCTGCCCGGCCGAGGCCTGCTCTTCCGCGCAAGCTCGAGCGGTCGACGACAACGCCTCGGCGCACCGCTGGGCGCGCGCGGCCGACGTCGCGTTCGCGCTGGGCGCCGTCGGGCTCGGCGTCGGCAGCTACCTCGTCATCACGGGTCAGCCAGCGGGTGTGCCGGCCGGCGTCGCGCGCTCGAGTGGCCTGGTGTCAGTTTCGGGGAGTTTTTGACGTTGGGTATTGGCGTGGGCTTGCACCGGAGGGTCACGCGTCACGGTCGGCTGTTGAGTTGTGTGGTGCTCGCCGGCTGTACAGCGTCCGCGCTCCAGCTGGATGACAAGCGCGTGACCGGCGACGCCGGGCGAGGTGGCGTGGCGGGGCAGGCGGGCAGCGCGCCCGGCGACGCGGGGCAGGCGGGACAGGCGGGACAGGCGGGACAGGCGGGCGGTGTCTGCGCGCCCGGAGACGCGCGGGCTGTCGCGCTGGCGCTGGGACCCACGCTGTACTTTCCGTTCGACGAGCCCGCGGGGGCGCCTTCGACGGCGGAGGTGGTCTCCGGTCTCGATGGGGTCGTCGTGGGGCCCGGCGTCGAGTTGGGCGCAGCGCCGGCCTTCACGAGCCAGTCGAACACGGGCGCCGCGCGCTTCACGCCCAACGCCGTCCCGTCGGGTATTCGCGTGGGCGACGCCCTCGACCTCGGGGCGGGTCCCTACACTGTTTCACTCTTCGTGCGGCTGCGAGGCGACGCTCAATGTGCATATGCCTTCGCCAAGCAGCTGTACTGGGACGAGGGGCTTGGCACCAACGGCGGCACATCCCTCCAATTTCGGTGTGGCGGAGCCGACAAGACGCTGTTCAACCGGTCGCCCACCACGCCGACGCCACACCTCGGCGAATATGTGAAGCCGCCGCTCCCTCCGCTCGAGACCTGGGTGCACCTCGCGGTCCGCTACGACCCGTCGCAACCGCTGGGGATGCGCGCGTTCGTCGGCGGCGAACGCTACGAGGGGCTCGCCGCGACGGGGTTGTCAGGCGGCACGATCTCCGCCAGCGCGCCGCTCATGCTGGGCTCGAGCGGGTGGAGCACGGGGGTGCCGTTCAACACCCTCCAGGGAGAACTCGACGAGGTGGCGTTCTACACCCGCGCGCTGGCAGACGAAGAGCTCCGATCGATCGCGTGCGCGTCGGGGACCGTGAGGTGATCGCCCGGTGATCGACCGGGGGCCCCGCGCCCCCGCTGACGTCAGCTCGGATCGCCGCCGCGGAGGCGCGCGAGCTCGACCAGCGCCTCGGCGAGCTTGCGCTCGGCCTCCTTGCGCCCGCGCGCCACCTCGGCGCGCGCTCTGTCGGCGAGGTCGGCGCGAGCGAAGGCCTCGTCGACGAGTCCCTCGAGGCGTGTGGCGAGGCCTGCGAGGTCCGGCAGCTCGGCGTCACCGAGGAAGAACCTGAGCCTGTCGCCGATGATGGAGA
>CAUJFL010000115.1 GCA_963169165.1 Myxococcota bacterium
GACGTCGCTCGCGCCCGCGAAGCCGGGCTGTCTGCGGCGGTCATCGATCGTCTCTCGCTCGACGAGTCGCGCGTCGAGGCGCTGGCCGCGGCCGTGCGCGAGATCGCGCGTCAGCCTGATCCGCTGGGACAGGTGCTCGGCATGACCGTGCGCCCCAATGGCTTGCGGGTGGGCCAGGTGCGCGCCTCGCTCGGGGTCGTCGCGATGATCTACGAGGCCCGGCCCAACGTCACCGTCGACGCGGCCGCGCTCTGCTTGAAGGCGGGCAACGCGGCGATGCTTCGCGGGGGCTCCGACGCACGAGACTCGAACGCGAGGCTCGGCGAGGTCGTGCGCGCGGCGCTCGACAAGGCGGGGCTGCCCACCGAGCTCGTCGTGGCGCTGCCGCCGCTCGACGGGCCACAGACCATCGAGCTCCTGTCGCTCACGGGGCTCGTCGACCTCGTGATCCCGCGGGGCGGCGAGGGGCTCATCCGGTTCGTCACCGAGCACGCGCGTGTGCCGGTCATCCAGCATTTTCAAGGGGTCTGCCACCTCTACGCCGACGAGGGGTGCGACCACGAGACGCTCGTCGACCTCGTCGTCAACGGCAAGGCGCAGCGCCCCGCGACCTGCAACGCGACCGAGTGCCTGCTCGTCCACGAGCGCGAGGCCGCCACGCTGCTGCCCCGCGCGTTCTCCGCGCTGGTCGCCGCGGGCGTCGAGGTGCGCGGCTGCGAGCGCACCCGCGCCGTGTTGCCGGAAGCCACAGCCGCGCGTCCCGACGACTTCGGCCGCGAGTTCGGCGAGAAGATCCTCGCGGTCCGCGTCGTCCCGTCCTTCGACGAGGCGGCCGCGCACGTCGCGCGCTTCGGCTCGGGGCACACCGAGGCCATCTGCACGCGCGACTACGCCCGCGCCGAGCGGTGGCTGCGCGAGATCGACGCGAGCTGCGTGCTCGTCAACGCATCGACCCGCTTCAACGACGGCGGCGAGCTCGGCCTCGGCGCCGAGATCGGCATCTCCACCTCCAAGCTCCACGCCTACGGCCCGATGGGCGCGACGCACCTCACGACGACCAAGTGGGTCGTGTATGGTGCGGGGCAGACTCGACGCTAGCGAGACCCTCTTGACGAAGAAGCCCCCCTCGATTTCCAAGCCCGCCGCGAAGAAGCCCGCCGCGAAGAAGCCCGCCGCGAAGAAGCCCGCGGTGCCCGCGAAGAAGCCCGCCGCGACGAGGCCCGCCGCGCCCGCGAAGACCAGCGCCAAGAAGGCCGTCGCCACGGTGGCCGCGAAGCGCGTGTCGGCGCCGGGTCAGCCCAGCGCGCGCGAGACGGCGCTGTGGATCGCCGCCGCCGCGCTCGACAAGAAGGCGCTCGATCTCGAGATCATCGATGTCTCGGGGCGGGTCGACTACGCGGACCTGATCGTCCTGATGACCGGCACCTCGGACCGCCACGTCGCGAGCCTGGTCCAGGGGATCGAGGCCGATCTGAAGGAGCAGCACAGGACCCGTCCGCTCGCGGTCGAGGGCATGCCCCACGCGAGCTGGGTGCTGGTCGACTACGGCGACGTGGTCGTGCACGTGTTCCAGTCGGAGAGCCGCGCGCTCTACGACGTCGGCGGCCTGTGGATGGACGCGCGGAGGTTGCCCGTCCCCGCTCCGAGCCGCAGCCGCTGAGCCGCGGCGGACCTCTCGACGCGGCGTGACGGGATTCGGCGGGCGCGCCGTCGCCGTTCGGCGGCCGCCGAGTCAGAGCGGGCCTTCGACCAGCCCGTGGACGAACTGGCGGACGTACGGATCGTCGGACGACTGCGCCTCCTCGGTGGTCCCGTCGAAGATCAGCTCGCCTCGGTACAGCATGCCGACGCGATCGGTGACGGTGAGCAACCGATCGAGATCGCTCGAGACCATGATGACGGTCGCGTTCGCCTGGCGCTGCTCCTCGCGGAGCAGATCGAAGATCTTCTGCGACGTCACCGGATCGAGCCCCGCGGCGGGCTCGTCATAGAGCACGATCGGCGCCTTCATCACCGTGGCGCGCGCGACGCCGATGCGCTTCTTCTGGCCTCCCGACAGACCTGACGGCATCCGCTCCTCGAAGCCGGGCAGCGACACCATCCTCAGGCGATCGGCCACCATGTCGCGCACCTGCTCCTCCGTCACGTCCATCATCCGTCGGATCGGGAACGCGATGTTCTCGTAGACGGTCAGGTGATCGAAGAGCGCGTTGTTCTGGAAGAGCATGCCGAACTGGAGGCGGAACTTCTGCAGCTCGAGCTCGGCCATCGCGAAGAGATCCTGACCCTGGACGACCACGGTGCCCGCGTCGGGGCGGATGAGGCCGGTCACGGTCTTCAAGAGCACGCTCTTGCCGCTCGCGCCGGGGCCGATCAGGCCGTACAGCGTGCCGGAGGGGACGGTCAGCGAGACGCGCTCGAGCACCTGCGACGCATACGCCTTGGAGACCCCGCGGATCTCGATCACGCGCGCCTCTTCAGGCGTGACCACGCGAGCACGGACGCCACGATCGCCGTCGAGCCCAGGAAGCCCGCGAGCGTCGCGCGGAGCGGCCCGGCCGAGCGAGCGCCGACGACGAACGGTCCCACCCGCGCGAGCCGCGGCGCCGGGCTCGCGGCGCGCGGCGACTCCACCCGCACGGCGACGCGCCCAGGCTCGAGCCCGTCGAGCGATGAGACTATAACATTTCTTACATGCGCCTCGGTCGCCGTGCCCTCGATCACGGCCACCGCGCGCGCCGGTGTGGGCGCCAGTCCAGACAGCGGATCGCGCAGCGGCAGCGAGAGCGTCACGGTCGCCCGCGCGATGCCCGGCAGCGCGGAGAGCGCGCGCTCGACCGAGGCGGCGCGCGAACGCTCGAGCGTGTCGTGCACGTCTCGCTCGGTCGGGATGAGCGGCGACCGTGGCGCGGTCTCGCGCGCCCCGGTGACGTCGAACGCGCGGGCCACGTCGTCGTGCGCGACGAGGAGCCGCGCGCGCCCGGGAGCGCTGGCCTCGCGGATCACTCCTATCCCCGCGCGCTCGAGGCGGTCGGTAAGCCGCGTCGCCGCCGCGTCGCCCAGATCGTCGGCGATGGGCACGGCGCAGCCCGAGGTCCACAGCGAGAGGAGCAAGAGCGCCCGGCGCACGGACCTAAGAAGGACGTCCGCGCGACGTCGAGCTTCGGGTGCGAGGGGAAGGACATCCCGCGGACGCGCCCGGCGACGCACGAGGCCGCGCTGGGGTTCGGCGGATCCATCGACACGGTCACGCCGACCGCGCGGCCGTTCTGCACGGCGGCGCAGACGTTGACCTTGGTGGTCGCGGGCACGCCGCACGCGTTGAGGTAGGCGCCGTTGTTGAGCACCGCGCCGAACTGACCCTGCGTGAGATCGGCGGCGCCCTTCTCGCCCATCTTCATCTCCTCGACGTACTTGGCCTGCGCGCCCTCGCACGACATGCCTCCTGGGAGCATCGGGTAGGCGCCCTGCGTCGGGAGTCGACCGCCGACGCCCGCGACGCCGGTCGGCGCGGTCTTCGAGGCCTTCACGCCGCCGTCGACCTCGACGCTGACCGCCTTGTCGCCCTGGACGGTCACCGCGTCGTTGCGTGTACCCCGCGACTTCAAGAACACCAGCAGCGCGATCCCCGTGACGACGGCGAGGCCGACGCCGCCGATGACGGCCTTCTGCGCCGTACCCTTCTTCTCCTCGGCGACGACCTTGTCGAGCTCGACCTTCTCCTGCTTGATTTCCCGGTTGAGCTTGGCCTGCTCGGCGAACGGCGCGAACTCGTCCCAGTCCTTGATCGGGCGCTCCTCGTTGGAGAAGGCGTCGCGCAGGCTGTCATCACCCGAGAACTGTCCGGTCCCGACCTGCTGCAGCAGCTCGACCGCGCTGAACGGGCCGTGGTCCATCCCGCCCGCGATGACGACGTAGCGGGGTCGCGGATCGCTCTCGAGCCGGGCCTTCAACTCGGCGAGGCGCGCGGTGGGATCGGCGGCGCGCGGCGACGACGGATCGCGCGGCACGCCCGTCGGCGGGGCGATGCGGGGCAGGGCGGCGGCGGGGGGCATCATCGAGAGCCGCACGTCGACCTCGAACTCGTCGTCGCCGTCGAGGTGCGACTCGTCGGCGGCCGGCGGCGCGAGCGACGCGCTCGGCGCGAGGTGGTGCATCGCCTGCGCGAGCGCGAGCAGATCGTCGGGGCGGTGCGAGGGATCGGAGACGAGCGCCTTCGAGAGCACCGCCTCGAGCTCGGCGGGCAGGTTGGGGACTATCTCGGTGGGCCGACGCATGCCGGGGCCGACGGTGTCGCCGGTGACCAGCTCGTAGAGGATCGCCCCGACCGCGTAGACGCTGGCCCGAGCGTCACCGGGCTTGCCCTGCTTCTCTTCGGGGGCGAGGCACGCGCGGTCGCGAGGCAGGTTCGGGATCCCGCGGTTCGCGTCCTCGGAGATGGTCGGCTGCCCCTCGACGATGAGCACCGACGACGGGTGCACGAACACCAGCGCGCCGCCCTTGTGAAGCTCCGCCACCGCGACCGAGAGCGGCACCACGATCCCCAGCGCCTCGGCGAGGGAGTAGCGCTCGCCCCTCCCGCGGCGGGCTTCCATGGCGGCTCGGAGGGAGTTCGGGGCGATGGCTGCGCCGACGGGCAGGGGCGTCGCGATGGGCATCAGGAAACGCGGAGACTAGTACACCATGACGCGGCTGCGTACTCTCATCCCAGGGGGGCGCCCTCCCACGAAGTTGGCCCGCGCCCGCTCACCCTGCGATGGGTGGACGATGAACCGCCGTCGCTGGGTGCTCGGTGCCGTCGTGCCAGGGCTCGCGCTCGTCGGGATCGTCGCGCTTCACCACGAGGCCTCGGCGAAGGTCTCGTTCGACTCGGCGTACACGCACGAGCAGACCTACAACGCCGCGCTGCGCTACGTCCGCGTCGATCTCGGCTTCAAGGTCACCGAGCGAGACCCGCAGGCCGCGTATGTGATGTTCGACTACAAGAGCAGCGAGTCGGGCGACCGCGTCTCGGCGGGCTCGGTCGAGGTCGTCCCCACCGGTGGCGTGGTCAAGGTGGTCGTACAGCTCGCGCAGATGCCTCGCTACCACGAGCAGGTGATCGCCGACGGCCTGCAGAAGAAGCTCCGCGCCGAGTACGGCGAACCCCCGAAGAAGGCGCCGCCGCCCCCCACTCCCCCGGTCGATGGCGGCGCGGACGGCTCGCCCGACGGAGGCTGACGTCCTGGCGTCGAGCGGATAGGCTCCTTCGATCATGGGCGAGTCCATCGACGATCCGTCGACGCTGATCCTGTCGACACGCGACGGCGCCCCGAGCAGCGTCCCCGCGGTGATCGTCACGAGCGGGCTCGACGCGGGGCGGGTCTACAGGTTGGCGCGCGACCGCACGACTACCTTCGGGCGCGCGCGCGAGTGCGACGTCTGCCTGGTCGATCGCGGCCTGTCGCGCGTCCACGCGGCGATCGAGCTCTACGGGGAGATGCCGACGCTGGTCGACCGGGGCTCGCGCAACGGCACGCGCATCGAGGGCGTCCGCGTCGAGGGCAAGCGCCCGCTCCGCAGCGGCGACAAGATCGCGCTCGGGCCGTCGACGGTCGTACGGTTCACCTGGCTGTCCCCCGACGAGGCGTCGGCGCTCGACAACCTGTACGAGTCGGCGACGCGTGACGGCCTCACGGGCGTCTACAACCGCAAGCAGCTCGATCTTCGCATGGCGCAGGCCGTCGCCGACGCCGTGGCCGAGGCCGAAGACGTCTCGGTCATCGTCCTCGACATCGACCACTTCAAGCGGGTCAACGACACGCACGGCCACGGCGCAGGCGACGAGGTGCTCCGCAGGACCGCCGCCGTCCTGTCCGCGAGCCTGCGGCGCGACGACGTGCTCGGCCGCTACGGCGGCGAAGAATTCGTCGTGATCGCCGAGGCGGATCTGGCCGCGGCGACGCAGCTGGCAGAGCGCCTCCGCGCCGAGGTGGCGGCCGACCGTATCGAGGTCCCGGGCGCGGTCCTCGCCGTCACCGTGAGCGCCGGCGTCGCGTCGCTGGCCGAGGTCGACGCGAGCGGGCGGGCGCTGTTCGAGCTCGCAGACGCGCGGCTCTACGAGGCCAAGCGAGGGGGCCGGGACCGCGTGGTCGCCGGCCCTCGATGACCTCTCAGATCCCCACTGACGCGGTGACCTTGACGCTCGCGGTGCCGCCCGCGGTGGCGTTCTTCGCTGCGGTCGAGACGGCCTCGATCGCGGGGATGATGCAGGCGCCAGCCTTGACCGACAGGTTGGGCGCGGCCGCCTTCAGCCCGACCGACGCCTCGACGAGCGCCTGCGCGTTCGCCTGCAGGTAGGCGCCGCGGGCCTTCACGATCGCGACTATCTTCGGGAGGTTGGCCTGGAGGCTCGCGAGCGCGTTCGCGTCGATCGAGCCGGTGGCCGAGACGGTGATGCTGCCCTCCTTGCAGTCGGCCCTGGCGCTCGCGCTCGCCTTGCATGACGCGGAGCAGTCGGCGTCGCCGCGGCACTCGGCGCTGGGCGGGGTCAGCTCGGCCTTGCAGCGGGGGGCCTTCTTGCAGCTGTCGGTGCCGTCGGGGCACTTGCAGCCGCCGGTACACTCGCCGTCGCACTTGACCGACGCCTTGCCGGTGACGTCGCAGGAGCCGCGGCACGTCCCCTCGCAGGTGCCCGCGCACTGCCCCGACGCGTTCGCCCCCATCGCCGCGCCGTCGCACGTGCCCTCACACGCGCCTTCGCACTTGCCGGTGCAGGCGACCGCGACGTTGGCCGAGCCCTCGCACTTGGCCTCGCACTGGCCGCCGCACTTGACCGCCAGAAAGCCCGGATCGCAGCGCGCGGTGACGTCGCCGCCCGAGACCTCACAGCTCGCGTTGCCCGAGCATTTGGCCTCGCAGGAGGCCTGGGCGCTCGCGCTGAACGAACACGACGGCGGCTGCGCCTTGACGGTGATGGAGCCCTTGGCCTTGATCTCGGACTCGATCTTGGCGACCGCCAGGTTGCACCACGCGGCCGCGCGAAGATCGGGGGCGGTCTCGACGACGGCCTTCTCGTCGGCGCCCAGATCGATCGCGAGCGACTGACACGCGCCCGAGACGTCGACCACGACGGCCTGCGCGGCCGCGGCGAAGTCGGCGGCGGCGACCATGAACGCGTCGAACTTGGCCTTGCCTTCTCCCTTGACCTCCCAGTCGACGTTGGAGAGGTCGGCGCCGACCTCGAAGTCTTTGCAGCACAGGTCGTCCTGAGCCTTCTTCAGGTCCTCGGCAGCGCTGCAGCCTGCGCCGCTCACCGTGACCCCGACGATCCCCAGCACGCCCACGATGCTCCAGTTGCGAAGTGACATGGCTCTCTCTCCTCTTTGGTTCTGTGGCGCCAGGGTCAGACGTCGGCGCCCGACGATGATTCACGCGCCGCGCATGGAAGCACGCATTTCGATGGCCTTGACGATCGCCTTGCGGTCGAAGGGCGCCTTGCGCTTGTCGCCCCACGTGCGCGCCTCGACGTCGGCCATCGCCACCAGCGGGTGCTTGCCGCCGCGGGCCTTGACGCGCTTGTAGGCCGCGTCGTCGCCGAACAGCGCGTGCTTGAACATCCAGAAGCAGACGACCGACGGATCGGTGAAGCGATCGGTCTCCTCGGAGAGGCGGTGAAGTTTGTGAAAATCGACCCAGATGCGCGCGATGTCGCCCGGCGTCGCGCCCTGCAGGTAGGCCTCGACCACGAGGATGTCGAGCCACAGGAAGCGGTTGGCGATCGGCGCGACCTTCTTCGGGCGGCGCAGGTTGAGGCGATGGATGACCTGGCGCTCCTCCTCGAGCGCGTCGGGGATCAGCTCTTCGGGGCGCACGCCGCGCTCGCGCGCCAGCTCGAGGAATTCCTCGACGGTGATGCGGTCCCGCTGGCAGAGGGTCGCCTTCACGCCATAGAACACGAAGTCGTCGAGGCGGTCGAAGCGCCGCCGCCAGCCGCCGCGCATCCCCTCGGGGGAGGGATCGAGCAGATACACCGGCGCGGCCTTGCGGTGCATGTCGGCGCCCCAGAGCTCCTGGTTCTGCGCCTGGCCGAGGCGCAGCAGCCCGCCGAAGCGCGCGCTCGGCAGGCCGTCGGGGCCGAAGCGCTCCTTCGGACGGATGAGCGACGCGAGGCCGCCTGGCGGCGCGAGGATCTCGCCGGCGAGGATCCAACCACCGACCTCGGCCCTGGAGAGGCCGCGCTCGGCGGCGGCGCGGGCGAGCCAGCGCGCGCTGCGCGGA
The DNA here is from genome assembly GCA_963169165.1 of Myxococcota bacterium. GTDB lineage: Bacteria > Myxococcota_A > Polyangia > Polyangiales > Polyangiaceae > JADLFU01. Next base: position 8,260 of record CAUJFL010000115.1, read on the forward strand.
AGCTCGAAGCAGAGCGCCCGCTGGAGGGCGTCGAGGCGCGCGGCGTCGGGGCCTTGGTGCCCGAGGAACCCCAGGCCCTGGAGATCGGATCCCAGCTCGGTCGCGGCGTACAAGAAGGACATCGCGACCGCGCATACATCCACCGGGGCTGATCGCGCTACAAAAAGACGACCCGACTTGACCAAAGCCTTGTACTTGCGAGCCCGTGCACACGCTCTCGGTCGCGGCGCCGCCGGACCCGGTCTCGCTCGCCGCGCGCGTGCGCCCGCTCGGCGACGTCGCCGTGCTCTGGTCGGCGACCGGCGGGGGAGCCTCGTACGTCGCCGCGGGAGCGGTCGAGTCGTCCCGCGATCTCGTCCCGCCGCGCGAGCCCGTCCCAGGCTCCGCGGTCCCGAGGTGGGTCGGGCTCCTTCCGTACGAGGCGGCGCGCTCGCTCGAGCGACCGTCGTGGACGCCGCGGGAGCACCGCCCCAGGCCGCACCACGAGCGGCCCGCGTGGCGGCGCTACGACGCCGTGCTCCGCGTCGACCACGCGACGGGCGCGGTGTCCTCGGTCGGCGTGGACCGGGCGCGGGTCGCGGAGCTCGCCTCCAGAGCCGCGGTCCCGGTCGAGGCGCTGCCAGCGAAAGTTGGGGGGCTCGTCCCGTCGAACTCCGAGGAACATCGCGCGCGGATAGCGCGAGCCCTCGAGCGGATCGGAGAAGGGCAGGTCTACCAGATCTGTCTCGCGCGACGCTTTGAAGGTCGGGTCGAGGGCGAGCTGTCGAGCGTGCTCGCGCGCCTCGTCGAGGCTTTCCCGACTCAATACGCATTTTTTTGTGATTTCAATGGTGAGGCTGCTGTCATCTCGACTTCTCCTGAGCTATTTTTGCGCGTCGACGGGCGTCGAGTCCTCACGCGACCCATCAAGGGGACGCGCGCGCGGGGGCGGGACGCGGCGGCCGACGACGAAGAGCGCGCGCTGCTCGATCGGGACCCGAAGGAGCGCGCCGAGCTGGCGATGATCGTCGATCTCGAGCGGAGCGATCTCGGGCGGATCTCGGAGTCGGGCTCGGTGCGGGTGTCGCGCGGGCCCGAAGTCGAGACCCACGCGACGCTGCACCACCGGGTGGCCGAGATCGAGGCGACGCTCCGCGCCGACGTCTCGCTGTCGGACGTGGTCCGTGCGACGTGGCCGAGCGGCAGCGTCACCGGCGCGCCCAAGGTGCGCGCGATGGAGCTCATCGCCGAGCTCGAGCGTGACCGCCGCGGCCTCTACACCGGCGCGATGGGCGCCGTGATGAGCGACGGCTCGCTGACGCTCGCGATGGCCATCCGCGCGCTGACGGTGCGCGACGGCGAGGCGCACTATTTCGCGGGAGGCGGGATCGTCGAGGCCAGCGATCCGGCGCGCGAGGTGGAGGAGACCGAGCTGAAGGCCCGGCACCTCTCCGCGCTGTGGTCCGGCTAGAGCCCCGCGGTGAAGAGCGGTGAGCGCGCGACGCGGGCGACGTGGTGGGCCTCATCGCCGAACGAGGACATCAGCGCGTGCATCCGCTTGAAATAGAGCCCGACGTCGTGCTCGTCGGTGATGCCGACGCCGCCGTGCAGCTGGATGGCCTGCTGCACCACGTACTTGCCGCCGACCCCGAGCTGCGCCTTGGCGAGCGACACCGCCCACGCGGCCTCGGTAGGCTCGCCGGCGTCGAGCGCGATCGCCGCGCGGATCGACGCGCTCTTCACGAGCTCCGTCTCGATGAACATGTCGACCGCGCGGTGCTGCAGCGCCTGAAAGCTACCGATCTTGACGCCGAACTGCTCGCGGGTCCGCAGGTACTCGGCCGTCATCTCGAGCACGGCGCGCGTCACGCCGACGCCCTCGGCGCACGCGGCGGCCGCGGCGCGGTCGAGCGCGAGCATCAGCGCCGGACCCGCGGCGCCCTCGTCGCCGAGCCGTGAGGAGACGGGCAGCTCCGCGCCGTCGAGCTTCACGTGGGCCGCGCGGCGTCCGTCGAGCGTGGCGATCGGCGAGACCTGGACGCCGGGCGTGTCAGGCGGCGCGACGAACGCGGTCAAGCCGTCTCTGTCGCCAGCCGCGCCGGAGGTTCGGGCGACCACGATCAGCGCGTCCGCGTCGTGACCGCCGAGCACGAAGACCTTCTCGCCGTCGAGCCGGTACGAGTCTCCTCGACGCTCGGCGCGCGCCGTGATCCAGCATGGATCGTAGCGACCGTCGCGCTCGGCGTGCGCCAGCGCGAGCGTCCGCTGGCCCGCGATCATCGGCGCGAGGTGCTGCTCGAGCTGCGCCCGCGACGCGAGCTGGGCCACGACGCCGCCCGCGAGCACGACCGAGGGCACGAGCGGCTCGGGCACCAGCGTCGCGCCGAGCTCCTCGAGCACGATCGAGAGATCGACGAACGAGCCGCCGAGCCCGCCATGAGCCTCGGAGAACGCGAGGCCGAGCCAGCCGAGCTCGCCGAGCGTCGCCCACAGCTCGCGGGAGTAGCCGCGTGGATCGACGCGCAGCTCGCGCGCGCGGGTGAGCGGAGACTGGCGCTTCGCGAAGGACGCGGCGGTCTCCTTCAACAGCTTCTGGTCGGCAGAGAGCTCGAAGTGCATGTCAGGAGAGCCCCAGGATGAGCTTGGCGATGATGTTCTTCTGGATCTCGTTGGATCCGCCGTAGATCGTGGTCGCGCGGTTGTAGCAGTAGGTCGACGGCACCCAGGCCTCGAGCGGCGGCACCGCGCCTTCGGTCTCGTGCCACGAGAGGGCGTCGTGGCCCATGAGCTCCATCGCGAGCTCGAAGCAGTCTTGCTGGATCTCGGAGCCACGGATCTTCAGGATCGATGACTCGGGTCCAGGCGCGTGCCCGAGCGCGGCGGTCGCGAGCGTGCGGTAGTTGGCCATCTCCAGGCTGCGCAGGCGCACCTCGAGCCGCGCGATCTTGGCGGCGATCTCGGGATCGTCGAGCAGCGGCGCGCCCCCGCGCGTGGTCGCCCTCGCGATGCGCTTCACCCTGGCGAGCGCGCGCAGGGAGGCGCCGACTCCGCCGATCATCGTGCGCTCGTGTCCGAGCAGCGCCTTCGCGACCGTCCAGCCGCCGTGCAGCGGGCCGACGAGGTTCTCCTTCGGGACGACGACGTTCTCGAAGAACGTCTCGGCGAACGCGGGCGTCCCGCCGATCGTCAGCATCGGCTTCACGACCACGCCGGGCGTCTTCATGTCGACCAGCAAGAAGCTGATGCCTTGCTGCTTCTTGCCGGACGCGTCGGTGCGGACGAGACAGAAGATCCAGTCGGCGTATTGACCGTAGGTGGTCCACGTCTTCTGGCCGTTGACGACGAAGTTGCCGCGGCCGTCGTCCTCGGCGCGAGTCCGCAGCGACGCGAGATCGCTGCCGGCGTTGGGCTCGCTGTAGCCCTGGCACCAGACCTCGTCGCCGCTCAGGATCCTGGGCAAGAATCGCCTCTTCTGCGCCTCGGTGCCGAACTGCATCAGCAGCGGGCCCACCATCGACAGGCCGAACGGCGACAGCCCCGGCGCGCCCGCGAGCGCGAGCTCCTCTCCGAGGATGAACCGCTGCGTGGCGGTCAGACCCGGGCCGCCGTGCTCGACGGGCCACGCGGGCGCGACCCAGCCCTTCGTGAACAGCACACGGTGCCACTCCATGATCTCGCTCATCTCGAAGTGACCGTCGACGGCCGCCTTCGAGGCGAGGTGCGGCGGCATCGCGCGGGCGATGAACTCGCGGGCGTCGCGCCGGAACGCGGCGTCTTCTGGCGAAAAGGACATGTCCATGGGCAGGGGCGCGGATGCTCGCACACCTCCCCGCCGCGACGGAAGCCCTCGTCAGGGCGCGGCGCTCGCGTGCAGCCGCGCGAGCGCCTTCTTGTCGCGGCGTGCCGTGAGGTGGAGGTCGAGCACGGTCATCGCGGCGTGGAAGTGCTCGCTCTTCTGGGCCTTCGCGCCGCGCCCCGACAGCAGCTTCGGGGCGAGCGCGACGATGCGACGGACGCCGTCGGCCACGCGGCGCGGGACCGCGAGACGCTCGAGGATGGGCTGGCAAAAATCCATCGCGGCCGCGCCACGATCGGGCTCGCCCTCGCACGCCTCGAGCAGCGGCTCGAACAGCAGCACCGCGAAGAGGACGACGTCGTCGAACGGCGCGGCCTGCGGTGTCGTCCGGTGGTCGAGCTCGGCGAGCAAGCGAAAGACCCGCGTCGCCGGCGCGGACTCGTCGCCGACGTCGTCGAGGAGCATCGCGAGCTCGGGCAACAGCACGTGCAAGAGCCCCGTCTCCCACGCGAGGAACATCGCGCGACGCGACGCGCCTCCGCGCAGCAATCGGAGGATCTCCTCGAAGAGGCGAGGGCGCGCGGCGAGCTTCAGCTGGTCGCGCGTGACCAGCATGGCGTCGACGACGTCGGGATCGATCCCGAGATCGAGCTTCGCCGCGAACTTGACCGCGCGCAGCAGGCGCACCGGATCCTCGAGGAAGCGCGTGACGGGCTCGCCGATCGTGCGGACCGCGCGCCGCTCGATGTCGGGCATTCCGCCGCAGAAATCGAGGATGGTGCGGTCCTCGACGTCGTAGAAGAGCGCGTTGATGGTGAAATCGCGGCGCACGGCGTCTTCCTCGATCGTGCCGAACGCGTTGTCGCTGCGGATCAGCAGGTCCTCGTCGCGCGCCTGCTCGGTCTCGCCCTGCGGGTTGCGCCGGAAGGTGGCGACCTCGACCACCTTGCGGTTCGAGAACAGGACGTGGACGAGCCGGAAGCGTCGCCCGATGATTCGAGAGTTGCGGAACACCGCGCGGACGTCCTCGGGGCGCGCGCTCGTCGCGACGTCGAAGTCCTGGGGGGCCTTGCCGAGCAGCAGGTCGCGCACGCACCCGCCGACGAGATAGGCCTCGTGCCCGGCGCGGACGAGGCGTGTGACGAGCCTCGTGACGTCGGCGTCGAGCCGCGCCTCGTCGAACGTCGCCGGGTGGCGCGTCGCGAGCGAGCCGGCCGTCGCGGACTTCGCCGAGCGGGACCTGGCGGGCGGCGCCGACGGCGCGTCTCCGACCGTGTAGGAGGGCAGCTCGTCGGCGGCCGCCGCGGCGCGCGGGCGCTGGCTGCGCGGCCGCTTGGTGCGAGGCGGGCGAGACGTGGGAGGGGGTTCGCTGTCGGATCGGGGCTCGCGGGGCGTGTCTTGTTCGCCGCCGTCGTCCCGCGCGCGTGGCGCCATGGGGTGGACTGCTCGTTCGAGGTGGAAAAAGTGGACTGGGAAGCGAGAACCGCTCCAACCGGCCTCACGCGCGGCTACGCTAGCAGCGCTTGGTCTGCAAGAGAAGCGCTCGCGTCCTGTTCGGTGTGCTCGCGCCCCTGGCGGCGCTGACGACGGCCGCTGACGCGTCGGCGTCGCTGCGCCTCGTGAACGGCGAGCACGAGCTGGCGGTCCCCGCGGGCGAGTGGCGCGTCGAGGTAGAGGTCGAGCCCGGCGCGCTGACCACGGTGCTGCTGGTCGGAGAGCCCGAGGGGCTCCTTCACTTCGCGGTGAAAGACGCGCGGGTGTACGACGCGCTCGAGGAGGACGGCCGCCTGCCGCGCGCGGCCTCTCTCATCGTTCCCCCCGACGTGCGCGAGGTGGGGTTGAGCCTGGAGGTGTCGTGCGACGTGCGGCTGCTCGTGCGGCGCGCGGCGCCTCGCGCGACGCTGCCCCGCGAGGGTGAGGCGGTCGAGCTCTTGGGCATGCCGTCTCCTCTCGTGCGCGACGATGGCTACCTGCTCGAGCGCCCCAACCGCTACCAGTTCGCGCGCCCGGACGTGGTCGCGTTTCTCCGCGAGGGCTTTCGCGACACCCGCGCGCGCTTTCGCCGCGATCCGATCGGGATCATCGACATCACGCAATGGGACGGACGCCGCCCCGCGCTCGACGTCGGCAACCCGAGGCACGTCAGCCACGACGGAGGTCGCGACGTCGACATCGCGATCCCGTCGACGGTGGAGCCCTCGCTGCAGCGCGATCACTGCGACAAGATCGTCTCGCCCGATCCCCGCCGGAGCGCCGGACATTTCACGTCGGTGTGCCGAAAGGGCACCGCGCGCGCGTTCGACGCGACGCGCCTCGCGTACCTCGTCGGCAAGCTCGCCGCGCGGCGCGTGCTCGACCGCGTGTTCCTCGACGAGGAGTTCCTCGAGCCGCTGGCGAAGGCGGCCGATCGCCTCGCGCGCCACCACGTGATCCCGAAGCACGCCGCCGCGGCGCTGCAGCCGGAGGGCGGCGTGATGAAGCACCTGCCGTGGCACACCGATCACGTCCACCTCAGGTTCCTCGGTCCGAAGGGCAAGGCTCCGGTCGCGGCGACCTCGCCCGACGCGCCCGACGAGCCATGACCGAGGCGCGCCCCGCGATCGTCGTGCCCTGCTTCGACGAGGCGGCGCGGCTCGACGCGGGCGAGGTGGCGGCGCTCGCGCGCGGCGCGGACGTCGTGCTCGTCGACGACGGCTCGACCGATGAAACGAGGACGAGGCTCGCCTCGCTGTCGCGTGAGCTGTCGAACGTGCGGGCGCTCTGCCTCGATCGCAACGTCGGGAAGGCCGAGGCGGTGCGCGCGGGCCTCCTCGCGGCCATCGACGGGGGCGCGCGGGTGGTCGGCTACGCGGACGCCGATTTCGCGACGTCGTCACGCGAGCTGCTGCGCCTGCTGTCGACCCTCGAGGAGCGCGCGGACCTCGACGTGGTGCTCGGCTCGCGGGTCGCGCGCCTCGGCGCGTCGATCGACCGACGCCTCGCGCGGCACGTCGGCGGGCGCGTGTTCGCGACGCTGGCGTCGTGGACGCTGTCGGCCCCCGTGTACGACACCCAGTGCGGGGCGAAGTGGCTGCGACGAACGGCCGCGCTCGACGCGGCGCTCGCGCGGCCGTTCACGACGCGGTGGGCGTTCGACGTCGAGCTGCTCGGGCGATTGCTCGGCCGCCTCGGCGACGGGCCGTCGCTGCCAGCGCGCCGGATGCTCGAGGTGCCGCTCGACGCCTGGCGCGACGCGGGCGGCTCGAAGCTCGGCCTGGGAGGGCAGGTGAGGGGTGCGGTCGAGGTCGCCGGGCTGCTGGTCCGCGCGCGAGCGCGTTGAGCGCGGGCTGGTGAGCTCGCGCTCGCGCGTCAGTCGACCGCCTGTACGCCGGCGATCGCCTCCTCGCGGCGCGGGCGGAGGTTGCACTGCATGATGCGCTTGCGCACGCGCACCGCGTCGGGCGTCACCTCGACCAGCTCGTCGGCGTCGATCCACTCGAGGGCCGTCTCGATGGTCAGGATGCGGGGGCTCGCCAGCAGCACGTTCTCGTCCTTGCCGTGGTTGCGCACGTTGGACAGCTTCTTCTCGCGGATCGCGTTGACGTCGGTGTCGTTCGGGCGGTTGTGCTCGCCGATGATCATGCCCTCGTAGACCTCGACGCCGGGCGTGATGAAGAACACGCCGCGCGGCTGCAGGTGGAAGAGCGCGTACGGCGTCGACTCACCCATGCGGTCCGCGACGATCGCGCCGACGGGCCGCTTGATCATGGTGCCGCCCCACGGCTCCCAGCCGTCGAACAGCGTGTTCAGGAGCCCTGTGCCGCGCGTCGACGTCAGGAACTCGCCGCGGAACCCGATGAGCCCGCGGCTCGGCACGCGGTACTCGACGCGGGCGCGGCCGTAGCCCGGGTTGGCCATCTTGACCATCTTGCCGCGGCGCTGGCCGAGCCGCTCGGTGACGACGCCGATGTACTGCTCGGGCACGTCGACCACGACGAGCTCGACCGGCTCGCACGTCACGCCGTCGACCTCGCGCGTGACCACCTCGGGGTTCGAGATCTGCATCTCGTAGCCCTCGCGGCGCATCGTCTCGGCGAGGATCGACAGCTGCAGCTCGCCGCGGCCGTAGACGAGGAAGGTGTCGGGGTTCTCGGTGGGCTCGACGCGGATCGCGAGGTTGCGCTTCGCCTCGCGCTCGAGGCGGTCCTTCAGCTGACGCGAGGTGAGGAACTTGCTCGTCTTGCTCTTGCCGGAGAACGGCGAGCTGTTGACGCCCATCTTGATCTTGATCGTGGGCTCCTCGACGCGGATGCGCGGCAGCGCCTCGGGCGCCTCGAGCGACGTGATGGTGTCGCCGATGTTCGCGTCGTCGAGCCCGGCGAGCGACACGATCTCGCCCGCCGAGGCCTCCTCGACGTTGGCGCGCTTCAGCCCCTCGAACACGCTGAGCACCTTGATCGCGCCCTTCTTCTCGGTGCCGTCGCCGACGATCATCACGGGCTGCGTCGCCTTGACCGTCCCGCGAATCACGCGGCCGATGCAGAGCTTGCCGAGGTAGTCGTCGTGCGTGACGTTGCAGATCTGGATCTGCAGCGAGCCGTCGGGATCTCCGGGCGCCTCGGGGACCCGGTCGACGATCAGCTCGAACAGCGGGCGCAGGGAGTCGCTGGGATCCTCGAGGGTCTTCTTCGCGATCCCGAGCTTGCCGATCGCGTAGAGGTGCGCGAAGTCGGCCTGGGCGTCGGACGCCTCGAGGTCGCAGAACAGATCGAACACCTCGGAGAGCACGTCGTCGGCGCGCGCGTCCTGGCGGTCGATCTTGTTGATGACCACCAGCACCGGGAACTCGAGCTCGAGCGCCTTCTTCAGGACGAAGCGCGTCTGCGGCAGCGGGCCCTCGGCGGCGTCGACCAGCAGGATGACCGCGTCGGCCATCTTCAGCGTGCGCTCGACCTCGCCGCCGAAGTCGGCGTGGCCCGGCGTGTCGATGACGTTGATCTTGTAGCCGGGATCCTTGGGATCGCGCTTCCAGCGGACGCTCGTGTTCTTCGCGAGGATGGTGATCCCGCGCTCTCGCTCGAGGTCGTTCGAGTCCATCACGCGATCCTCGACCTGCTCGTTCTCGCGGAACGTGGCCGTCTGGCGCAGCATGTGGTCGACGAGCGTGGTCTTGCCGTGGTCGACGTGGGCGACGATCGCGACGTTGCGAAGATCTTTTCGGGACATGAAGGGCGCGCCGCCTAGCACGGCGCGCAGGCCAGCGGGAGACGAACGTCAACCCTTCGGGTCGGGCGCGCCCTTCGCAGCGGCCTCGGCCGCCATCATCGCGAGCTCGATCTCCTCGACCAGCTCGCCCGACGCGGCCTTCTGGCCGTCGGGGCCCTCGGCGGTCCACGAGAAGCCCCTCGGGCCGCCCTTCGGGGGCTCGGGCGTCCACGTCACGGCGAGCTTCCAGCCGTCGAGCTCGGCCTCGTAGCGCCCCTCGTGTCCGTCGCGTGTCCAGCGCTGCACCTCGGCTCGTCCATGCATGAGCGCGCGCCTACCATGGGCCAGCCTGCGCGCCGATGCCCCGCGACAGCCGCGCCGCCACGCGCTCGGTCGTCGCCGCGAGCGCCCACGACACGAGCCAGGTCGGCGCGAGCACCGCCAGCGCGAACACGAGCAGCGGGACCTCGAGGCCGCCGAGCGCGGCCGTCGCGGCGAAGCCGAACAGCGGCGCCACCAGAAGCCCCGGGTACGAGAGGCGGGAGACGCGCGCGAGCGCGGGCGTCGACAGCGCGCGCGCGACCAGCTCCCCCGTCGGATGTGAAGATTGTATCACCAGCAGCCACGCGCCGACGCCGAGGGCGACGAGCGGCCCCGCGCAGGCGCTCGCGACCGGGTGAAGCGCTCGAGGCAGGGCGTGCGCGTCGGGCAACGACGCGCCGACGACGATCGCGAGCGACGCCGCGAGCGCGAGCACCGCCGTCGAGATGGGGCGCTCGTCGAGGCGCGGCCTGCCCGCGTCGAGCCGCGCCGCCGAGAGCCCGACGAAGAAGGCGCCCGCGCGGAGGTGCGGCGCCGCGTGTACGGCGTCTACTGCGCGCGACCATCGCGCCACGCCGCCGTCCGGCGCGAGATCGAGGTCGGCGAGCGACAACCCGAGGCGCTGCGCGGTGAACGCCGTCGCGACCGCGGACCCGATGAACAACACCGCGACCAGGCCCAGCGCCGATCGATCGGGAGCCCGGGCCATCCACGCCACGAGCGGCGGCGCGAGCGTGCGCAGCTTGACGAGCAGCGCGATCGACCAGGTCCACGCCATCGTCTGGCGAGCGACCGGCACGAGATCGTTGAGCGCGAGCAGGTTCCACACGGCGGGCGCTCCCGTCCACACGCCCGGGACGCGCGGCAGGCGGCTGACGCACGCGAGCACGAGGAGGTAGCTCGGCGCGAATCGCGCCACCACGGCGAGCGCCTCGCGCGCATACCCGCCCGCGCCGCGCGGACCTCGCGCCGTCAGCCTGACGTGGGCGACGAAGCCCGCGACGACGAGCCACGCGTCGACCGCTCGAGCTCCGCTCCACGCCGTGCGCCACCACCAGGCGTCGAGCGCGTCGTCGACCGCGCGTGGAGACGCGACGCGCGCGAACAGCGCCACGACGAACGCGAGCCACCACGCGCCCGCGAGCGCGCGCGC
>CAUJFL010000116.1 GCA_963169165.1 Myxococcota bacterium
ATGACCGATCCGAGCTCTGTCTCGGCGCTGGTCGCGCGCCTCGTCGAGCAGGGCCACGTGGCGCGCTCGCTCGACTCGAACGACAAGCGGAAGGCCGCGCTCGCGCTGACGGCGCAGGGCGAGCAGCTGCTGCGACGCGCGCCCGACGCCTACCAGGGCAAGCTCGTCGACGTGCTGCGAGCGCTGTCGGCCGACGAGCTCGCGCTGCTCGGCAAGACGCTGGGGCGGATGTCAGACTCGCTCGACCTCCCGGGGGAGGCGCCGCTGTTCTTCGAAGAGACCAGGAAGAGAGAGACTCCCCCGTGACCCCCGATGACCATGAGCCGCGCGAGCCGAAGAGCCACCCCGATGACGACGACGACCCTGCGAGACGCGGCGTCCCGGTCGCCCCGTCGATGGGTCCCACGCTGCTCGACGCGCACGTCGTCGCGGGCACCGGCGGGTCCATCTCGCCGCGCACGCTGCTGATCGCGGCGGTCGCGAGCGCGATCGGCTTCGCCGCGGCGGTGATCGCGCAGGTCCTCAACACCAGCCTGGCGGTCGTCACCAACCTCGCGTTCTTCGGCCGCTGGTCGACCACGCACGTCTCGCCCGCCGACAACCGCCTCGGCGCCTGGGTGGTGGTGGTGCCGGTCGTCGGCGCGGTCCTCGTCGGCCTGATGGCGCGCTACGGGACCAAGGCCATCCGCGGGCACGGCATCCCCGAGGCGATGGAGCAGGTGCTCTTCAACGAGAGCCGCATCCAGGCGCGCGTCCTGTTCATGAAGCCGCTGTCGGCGATCGTGGCGATCGGCACCGGCGGCCCGTTCGGCGCCGAGGGCCCGATCATCGCGACCGGCGGCGCGCTCGGCTCGCTCGTGGGTCAGTTCACCAAGGTCACCGCCGAGGAGCGCAAGATCCTGCTCGCGTCCGGCGCCGCGGCGGGCATGTCGGCGACGTTCGGCTCGCCGGTCGCGGGGGTGCTGCTGGCCATCGAGCTCTTGCTGTTCGAGTACCGCGCGCGCTCGCTCGTGCCGGTGGCGCTCGCGACCTGCACGGCCGCGGCGGTGCGCGTGGCGCTGGTGGGGACGGCGCCCGCGTTCAACGTGGGCGTGCTGCCGCAGCCGGGCGCGAGCGCGATCGCCGCGTACGTGCTGGTCGGCGCGGTGATGGGGCTGCTGGCGGTCCTCGTCACCAAGGCGGTCTACGCGGTCGAGGACGCGTTCGAGCGGCTGCCGATCCACTGGATGTGGTGGCCCGCGCTCGGCGCGATCCCCGTCGGCGTGATCGGCATCGTCGCGCCGCGGACGATGGGCGTCGGCTACGACAACATCGAGGGCATGGTCTCCGGCAACCTCGCGGGGACGGCGCTGTACACGCTCTGCGTCTTCAAGCTCGTCTCGTGGCTCTTCTCGCTCGGCAGCGGCACCTCGGGCGGGACGCTCGCGCCGCTGTTCACCGTCGGCGGCGGGGCCGGGGCCGGGGTCGCCGTGCTGCTCGCCATGGCGGCGCCTCACGCCGGGATCGATCCTCGCCTCGGCGCGCTCGTCGGGATGGCCGCCATCTTCGCGGGAGCGTCGCGCGCGCCGCTCGCGTCGGTGGTGTTCGCGTTCGAGACCACCCGGCAAGCGGTGGGTTTGTTGCCGCTGCTCGGCGGCTGCTGCGCCGCGTATCTCATCGCCTGCGTGCTCGCGAAGCACTCGATCATGACCGAGAAGATCGCGCGTCGCGGCCGCCCCGTCCCGACCGACTACGCGGCGGACTACCTGACGCAGGTGCTGGTGCGCGACGTGGGCTGCAAGGAGGTCGCGACGCTGTCGGCGACCGAGACGCTGGCCGACGCGCGCCGCTGGCTCGCCGACGAGGGCGCGGCGCTACAGCACAACGGCTTCCCCGTGCTGGACGGCGACTCGGTGGTGGGGGTCCTGACGCCGCACGATCTCCTGGCCTCGGAGGCCGATCCAGGCGTCACGCTGGCGACGCTGGTGCCTCGCCCGGCCATCGTGATCGGCCCCGACGCCTCGCTGCGCGACGTCGCCGACCTGATGGCGCAAGAGCACATCGGCCGCCTGCCCGTGGTGGAGCACGGCCGGCTCATCGGGATCCTCACGCGCAGCGATCTGCTCGAGGCGCACACGGGGAGGCTCGCGTCGGAGCACGAGGCGCGTCGCCTCCGCCGCTTCGGCCTGCGTCGCGCGAGCCACTGACCTCACGCGTCGCGCAGCATCGGCTCGCGCGCCGCGACGTACTCGGCGACCGCGCGCGAGAGGGCGGGCTGGAACGCGGTCAGGCGCAGGCCGAAGCCCGGACGCAGCGCGGTGCCGTCGTCGTCGACCAGATCTTGCCGGAACGCGACGTAGCCCTCGGCCGCGTGCGCCGCCCCACCGGGGAACGTGAGGCGCACGAGGACCGTCGCGCCGAGCGCGGGCGCCCGCTCGTACGTCGCGACGAAGAGGCCTCCGTCGGCGAGCGGATCGTCTCCGTCGATGCTCCGGTAGAAGTTGTGCTCTCCGTCGGCCGTGAGCGCGATCTCGAGCGACAGCGGCGGCCCCGATGCGGCGCGGAGGCGCGCCTCGAGCCGCCCGAGCGACGCGGTCACCTCACCGAGCTTGGCGTCGAGCGACGCCGCCCCCCCGCCGCCGGCCGTGACCTTCGTCAGCACGTCGCGCAGCAAGGCCGAGTGCTCCGCGAGCGCGTCGCCGAGGCGCGAGGTGGCGCCCGCATCGAGCGACACGTCGAGCCTGGGTGCCGTCGCGGCGCGCAGCGTGTCGCAGAGCTGCCCCGAGAGCGCCTGCCAGTCGACGTCCTCGCGCGCGCCCGCGCCGGCCACGATCGAGTCGCGGATCGCCTTCAGCTGCAGCTCGAGCGACGAGAGCGTGCCGGTCACGCGCGCGACCGGATCGTCGCCCGCGCCACCGGCGCGCTTCTTGCGCTGATACTCCTCGCGGATGGCCGCGAGGCGCGCGGCGCCGTCGGCGGAGATGCGGCCGCGCAGCTCGGCGAGCATCAACAGGTTCTGCTCGGCGCTCGTCGTCAGCGTCTGCGCCTCGCTCTTGTAGTGATCGTCGAGCAGCTGCTCGAGCTCCTCGTCGTTCATCGCGGCGACGACGCGCGCGGCGATCTTCGCCATGTTGCGGTAGCTGCCCTGCAGCTTGAACGCGGGCTCGGTGCGGTACGCGTCGTCCTTCGACGCGCTCTCGACGTAGGCCTGGTTCACGCGCAAGAGGAGCGCCTGCACCTTCATCAGGTGCGCGACGACGGCGCTCATCTCGGTGAGCTCGACCGACGAGTAGCCTTGCGACAGCGCGTCGGCCTCGACCGGCTCGCCCCGGGCCATCCGCACGAGCTGGTGAAGATCCTTGGGATCGCGCGACGCGAGCGGCGACAGGGTCGGGTTCGCCGTGAGAGAGTTCTCCAGGTACGACAGGGCGAACAGCTCGCGCTGGCCGCCCAGCACGTCGCCGAGGTTGTAGGTGTCGGCGCGGTTCGCCAGCATGTCGGGGATACGAAACAGCTCGCCCGACTCGGTGTAGGGGTTGCCGGCCATCACGACGCAGAAGCGCTTGCCGCGCAGATCGTACGTGCGCGTCACGCCGCGCCACACGCCCTCGATGCGGCGCTGCCCGTCGCACAGCGAGATGAACTTCTGCAAGAGCTCGGCGCTCGTGTGCTGGATGTCGTCGAGGTAGAGCATCACGTTCTGCCCCATCTCGAGCGCGAGGTTGATCTTGTCGACCTCCTGACGCGCGGTCGCGCTCCGCGCGTCGGCCGGATCGAGCGAGGTGACCGAGTGGCCGAGCGCGGGCCCGTTGACCTTGACGAAGACGAGCCCGAGCTTCTCGGCGACGTATTCCATCAGCGTCGTCTTGCCGTAGCCGGGCGGCGAGACGAGCAGCAGCATGCCCATGCGATCGGTGCGCGCGCTGCTCGACGCGTCGCCGAGCTGCTTCGCGAGGTTCTTGCCGACGAGCGGCAAGAGCACCTCGTCGACGAGGCGGTTGCGCACGAACGACGTGAGCACGCGCGGCACGAGCTCGGAGAGGTGCAGCCGCGCGCGCTCTCGCGCCGCGACCTCGAGCTTGTGCCGACGGAGGGCGACGAACCTCGGCACCCGCTCGGTCGTGTGCGCGTCGACGCGCGGCAAGAGGTCGTCGAGCGACAGCTTCATCGCGCGGTCTCGGACGCGCGGGTGCCGGCCCAGCAGCCCGGTCACCTCGGCCTCGGTCTGGGTCGAGCTCGAGTAGCGCTCGACCTCGCCCTCGGTCAGCCACAGCACGGCCGCCTCCCACGCGTACGCCGCGCCCGCGCCGCCGCGCTTCTTCACGTACGCGGTGACGTGGTCGTGGCAGAGGCGGAGCGCCGTCGCCCGCGGCAGGGTCGGCAGATCTAGCGCGAGCTCGCGCCGACCACCCAGCGCCTCGAGCTCTGCCAGGACGGCGGCGTGGAGCTTGGTGGCGTCGGGCGTGGTCGTGAAACCGCGCTGCTCGCGCGCGATCTGACCGACGAGGTAGGAGGCCGCGCTGCGCGACGCGGCCGCCGAGAGCCCGACGCGGCCGTCTGCGTGGATCACCGCGCCCAGCTCGACCGTCAGCTCGCGGAGGTTCTTCGGATCCGAGAGCTCGTCGGCGAGGCGCGTCGCGGCTCGCGCGCGGCGCCGCAGCGTCTCCTGCGCGTCGCCGTCGAGCTCGCTCCAGTGGAGCACGGCCGCGGCCCGCGCGTCCGGCGAGTATCGCAACAAGCCTACCGTGCCAGCGAGGTGCAGCACGCGCTCGAGGATCCTGGCCGCGTCTGCGTCGTGCACGCCGCGCTCGTAGCCCTCGTCGACCCGGGCCTCGGCGCGGGCGCGCACGAGGGCGAGCAGGCGCGCGGGCTCGAGCGCCTCCTCGCGGAGCTTGGCCAGGGAGAGGCCCTCTTCACCGCGCTCCGCCGCGATGAACGTGGACACGGCGAGGTACTCTGCGCGGTAGACGTCCGCGGACTCGCTCACGAGGGTGTCGCTCCAGAGGTCGCGCGACGCCTCGAGCAGCTCGTCGGTCACGACCTCGTAGTAGTCGGTGCCGGTGAGGTGGATCGCCATCGCCTCGTCGCGAGGGACGAGCACGAGCTCGAGCGGCTCCTTCGTGACGCGGAACGCGTGCGCGCCGAACCGCACGGTGCCCTCCTCGCCGCCGAGATCGCGATCGTCGCGGAGCTTTCGGCGGGCGTCCTGCTTCGCCGACGCGAGCTGGGTCGCGAGATCCTCGGCGCGCACGGTGTCCCCGAGCGCGCGCAGCTCGGCGCAGAGATCGTTCACGCGCATCACCGTCGGGTCGCTCGCGAAGTACGCGTTGAGCTCCTCGGGCGAGCCGAGCGTGCGCG
>CAUJFL010000117.1 GCA_963169165.1 Myxococcota bacterium
CGCGAGCTCGCCGGCGTGCGGCGTCAACACGAGCGGACCGCGGGCGTGCTGCAGCGCCGACGGGCGGCCGGCGAAGGCCGTGAGCGCGTCGGCGTCGAACACCTTCGGCCCGCTCCAGCCGAGCAGCCGCTCGACCACCGAGCTCGCCTCGGCGCCGAGCCCCAGGCCCGGGCCGACGACGATCGCGCGCTTCTTGTCGAGGGCGCGCGCGAGCGACTCGTCGAGCGACCCGGGCTCGAGCGTCTGCACCATCAGCTCGCGCACGCGCCCCTCGAGGGCCGACGCCGAGGCCGACCAGGTCACCACCGTGGAGAGCCCCGCACCGGCCGCGAGGGCCGCGTCGCCGGCGAGCAGCGCGGCGCCCGTCTTGCCGGGGCTCCCGCCGACGACGGCGACGCTGCCGGCGGTGTATTTGTGATCGATGGCGCCGCGGGCGGGCAGCCACCCGGCGACGTCGCTCGACTCGACCAGCCACGCGCGCGGCGCGGGGCCTCCCGGCAACGTCCGCGGCACGCCGATGTCCGCCTCGTGGAGCTCTCCGACGATCGCGCGCCCGGTCGCGACCGCGAGGGCCTGACATCGATGGGCGAGCTTGACGGTGTGGTCGGCCGCGAACGCGACGCCGTGGACGAGGCCGGTGTCCGCGTCGAGGCCGCTCGGGAGATCAATGGCGACCCTCACTGCGCGCGCGGCGTTCATCGCCTCGACGATCGCGCGAGCCTCGCGCACGAGCGGCCGTGACAGCCCAGTCCCGAGCAGCGCGTCGACCACGACGTCGGCGTCGACGAGCGCCGCCGCGCACGCGGCGCCGGTGGAGATCTGGACGAGCTCTCCGCCCAGCGCGACGAAGGCGTCGAGGTTCGCGCGGGTCTGGGGCGAGGCGCCGTCGGCCGAGCCGTGAAACAGCGCGCGGACGCGGCGCCCGCGCAGCATCAGGTGCCGCGCGACCACGAACCCGTCGCCGCCGTTGTTGCCCGCGCCGCACACGACCGCGAAGCGCAGCGACGTCGAGGGCGCCACCCGCGTGATGACGTCGCACGCTCCCCGCCCGGCGTTTTCCATCAGCGAGAGCGAAGGGACGCCGAGCTCGGCGGCGCGGCGATCGAAGGAGTGGACCTCGGCGCGGGTCAGGATGGGTCGCATCAGCGCGCCAGCTTGCCGAGCAGCGAGTCGATCCGGGTGAACACCTCGCGGAGCGTCTCTTCGTCTGGCAAGAACGTCACGCGAAAGTGATCGCGAAACGACACGTTGAAGCTCGAGCCCGGCGCCACCAGCACGTGCTGCTGCTCGAGCAGCGCCATCGCGAACGCCGCGTCGTCGAAGCCCGGCACCTTCTCCGTGTCGACGCCGATGAAGCCGTAGAGCGCGCCCCGCGGCGGGACCATCGACAGGTACGGAGAGCGCGCGACGCCGTCCAGCACCGCGCGACGCTGTCGCCCGAGCCGCCCAGAGTCGGCCGTGAGGTCATGGATGCTCTGCACCCCTCCGAGCGCGGTCTGCACCGCCCACTGACCCGGGACGTTCGCGCAGAGGCGCAGGCTCGCGAGCAGCTCGAGCGTCGCGAGGTACCGGTCGGCGCGCTGCTTCTTTCCGCTGAAGAACACCCACCCGGTGCGAAACCCGCAGGCGCGGTAGACCTTCGACAGCCCGCCGAACGTCGCGCACAGCGTCCCCTCGCAGAGCGTGGCGACGGGCACGTGCTCGGCGCCGTCATACAGGATGCGATCGTAGATCTCGTCGGAGAACAGGACCAATCCGTGTCGCTCGGCCACCTTCACGATGCGCTGGAGCACCTCGCGCGGATAGACGGCACCAGTGGGGTTGTTTGGGTTGATCAGCACGATCGCCTTGGTCCTCGGCGTCACCAGGCGCTCGAGCTCCTCGGGATCGGGCACGCAGCCGGCGTCAGGCCTGCAAGCGTAGGGGACGGCCTTCGCGCCCGTGATCACGACCGCCGCCGTCCACAGCGGATAGTCAGGAGCGGGCAGGAGCACCTCGTCGCCAGGCTCGAGCAGCGCCTCCAGCGTCATCAGGATCAGCTCGCTCACGCCGTTGCCAAGGAACACGTCCTCGGCCGTCACCCCGCTTATCCCCTTGCTCTGCGTCTCCATCACCACGGCCTCGCGCGCGGGGAAGATGCCCTTCTGATGACAGTAGCCCTCGGACTGCGCGAGGTTCTCGATGAGCGCCAGGCGCATGGACTCGGGCGTGCGAAACCCGAAGGCCGCCGGGTTGCCTATGTTGAGCTTGATGACCTCGTATCCCTGCTTCTCGAGCTCGAGCGCTCGGCGCGCGAGGGGGCCGCGGATCTCGTAGCGGACCTCGGCGAGGTGACGGGCGGGGGCGATCTCGATCATCGTCGGCGCCGCGTACCACGGCGCCCCGGCGACGGCGCGCGGTCAGCGGGGCGCGCGGCCGCCGGGCGGGGTCCAGTCGTCGAGCGTGCCGCGGAGGACGTAGACCTGACGGGCGGGCGACCGGGGCGCGAGCGCCATCATCGCCAGCCCCGCGACGAGGCCGCCCGCGTGCGCGAAGAACGCGACGCCCGCGCCCTCGCCGACCGACGACAGCCCCAGGCCGAGCTGCAGCGCGAACCACCCGCCGATCACGACGAACGCCGGCAGCTCGACCGCGAGGAGCAGCGGCGTCATGATCGCCACCGGCGCGCGCGGAAACCTGAGCGCGAAGCCGCCGAGCACGCCCGCGATGGCCCCCGACGCGGCGTTCTTGGGGTTCGCCGTCGTCGGCTCGGTGTCGTGCTGCGCCAGCGCCGCGAGCGCCCCCGCCGACTGGTAGTACGCGAGGAAGCGCGCGCGCCCGAGCGCCGCCTCGACGGCGCCGCCAAAAACAAACAAGAACCACATGTTGCCGAGCAGGTGCCAGAGGCCGCCGTGCAGGAACATCGACGTCAGCAGCGTCAGCGCGTCCGTCAGCGGCGAGGCGAGGAACCTCGCGGGGACGAAGCCGTACGCCTGCGCGGCCGCCGCGCTCAGCGGGTAGGCGGCGACGTTGGCGGCGAGCAGCGCCCACGTGACGAGGGGGCGCGAGCGAGCGACGGGCGCGGAGAGCGGCAGCACGACGCCAGGATCGGTAACGCCTCCGACGTCCGGCGCAAGGCGTGACGTCACCGCGCGGCAGGGCGGCGCCTCGCGCGAGCGGGTCGAATGTGCGACGAGCGCGTCGACTGGCGCGGTGGGGCCGCTCATCATCGACGTACGCTGTCGAGCAGCTCGATCACGTCTCGCGGAGCCCAGCTAAGGCTTCGCTGAAAATGATGTATTCGAGTTCGTCCCCGGAGAGCCAGTCTCGGCGCGCTGCTCGAGCAACGGAGGGCGAGGCGCCGTCGCTCACGAGCGCGTCCCCGAGGTGACGTCGCCAACCGTGGACGGTTGCCAACCGATGCGCCCGAGCGCTCGCACGGCGGCGCGAGCTGCGCCCCACCCACGGGGGCGGCCAGCGCGGCGGCTCAGCCCGCGATCGCCGCGTCGCCGAGCCGGCGAAACCGCTGGTAGCGATCGTCGCGGAGGGCCGCCGGAGACAGGAGTGACAGCTCTTCGAGCGCGGCTTCGAGCGCGTCTCCGACCAGCGACGCGGCCCTCTCGTGGTCCTGGTGCGCGCCGCCCGCGGGCTCGTCGATGACCCGCTCGACGACGCCGAGGCGCGACAGATCGCTCGCCGTCAGCTTCAGCTGGGCGGCGGCGTCGGCCGCGCGCGCGCCGTCCTTCCACAGGATCGCCGCGCACCCCTCGGGAGAGATCACCGAGTACCAGGCGTACTCGAGCATCATCACGCGGTTGGCCACGCCGAGCGCCAGCGCCCCGCCCGAGCCGCCCTCGCCGATCACGATCGCCACGACCGGCACCTCGACGCACGCGAGCGTGTAGAGGCACGCGCCGATGGCCTCGCCCTGACCGCGCTCCTCGCCGCCGATGCCCGGGTACGCGCCGGGCGTGTCGATGAACGTGACGATCGGCAGCCGGAAGCGATCGGCCAGCTGGTAGACGCGGTCGGCCTTTCGATATCCCTCGGGGTTCGGCATCCCGAAGTTGCGGCGCACGTTCTCCTTGGTGTTGCGGCCCTTCTGCTGGCCGACGACCGCGACGCTGCGACCGCGAAACCTGGCGAGCCCCGCGACGATCGACGCGTCCTCGCCGTACCTGCGGTCGCCCGCCAGCTCGACCAGGTCGGTGCAGAGGCGCGACAGGTAGTCGCTGGTGTAAGGGCGCATCGGGTGCCGCGCGAGCTGCACCTTCTCGATGGGCGAGAGCTGCGAGAACACGTCACGCGCGAGCTCGCCCGCGCGCACCTCGAGCGTCGCGAGCTGCCCGAGGAGCGACGGATCGCGCTCGGCGGCGGCGCGCAGCTCGCGCACGCGCTCTTGCAGCTCGACGAAGGGGGCCTCGAAAGGCAGGACGAAGTTCGCCACGGCGGCCCTCGGCATAGAGCCCACGCCCCTGGAAAGAAAGCGCGTCGTCGCGCGGATGTTGGGCCCGCGCGGCGGCGCGTGATAGGTTGGAGCTTCCACCGTGGCGGATCGCCAAGCCGTGCTCGCAACGCTGTCGTCGATCGTCGCCCCCATGGTCGAGGCCGACGGCGGCGAGCTCTACCTCGTGTCGGTCGACGGAGACGAGGTGCGGCTGCACCTCGCGGGCGCGTGCGCGGGCTGCCCGGGCACCACGCTCACCTCGCGCGGCGTGATCGAGCCCGCCGTCCGCGCGACGTCGCCGAGCGCCCGCGTCTCGGTGAGCTCGGGCGTGCTCATCCCACCGGGCGCCGAGCTCGTCACGCCCCCGCGCCGCGCGTAGCCTCGCGGTACTCCTCGATCTTCTGCGCGGCGGCGTCGCCGAACAGGATCTCGCACGCCTCGCGCAGCCCGGGCGCCGCGAGCACGTCGTCGCGCCGGATCACGAGCGAGATCTTCGAGCGTCGCCGCAAGAAGTCCTCGAGCCGCTCGACCATCTCTCGCCGGGCGGCGTGCTCGATCTCGCAGCGCAGGTACTCGGCGCGCTCGATCAAGACCTCGGCCATCGACGGGTCCCTCCTGATCTCCTCGAGCATCGGCAGCGCCGCGCCCGCGTAGCGCCGCCACAGGCGCGTCGAGAGCGGCTCGCTCGCGGCGGGCGAGGTCATCGCGTCGAGGCCCATCAGCTCCGCCTGGTGAAAGTAGGCGTCGCGCACGTCGTCGCTCGGCTCGCCGTACCAGCGCCGCTTCGGGTGGGGCAGGGCCACGCCCAGCGAGGCGACGATCTCCGCGAGCTCTTCTCCGACGTTGAGGCAGTCGGTCAGCTTGCCGCCGAACACGCTGACGTGGCGTGCGTCTCGGTCGACGTCGAGCGCGTGCTTGCGCGACAGCTGCAAGAAATCCTTGCCGCTCGACGCGCCCCCCTTCACGGCGAGCGGGCGCACGCCGCAGCGCTCGGCGATCACGTCCTCTTCGGTGAGCGGGCGCGCGAGGCGAAGGCGCTTGTTGATGTTGTCGAGCACGAACGCGCGATCCTCGGGCGTCACCTCGACCCGTGGCTCGTCCACCCGCGTGTCGGTCGTGCCGATGCACGTGCGCGGCCCCATCGGGATCACGAAGAACAACCTCCCGTCGTCGGCGAAGAAGCTGAGCACGCGGTGGTGCGGCGTCACGCGGTCGACGATCAGGTGGATGCCCTTCGACAGCAGGTGGCGATGCTCGGTCCGCTGGCCGGCGACCTCGTTGTAACGATCGACCAGCGGCCCGCACGCGTTGACGAGCACGCGCGCCTCGATCGTGAGGTCGAGGCCGGTGGAGAGATCGCGGGCGTCGACCAGCCACCCCGCCCCGCCCCGCCGCGCCCCGGTCGACTCGACGTAGTTCGCGCACGTCGCGCCGTGATCGAGCGCCGCGCGCACGAAGTTCCACACGAAGCGAGCGTCGTTGTCGTGCAGGAAGGCGTCCGAGTACTCGACGCCTCCCTGGCTGTCGTCGAGCGCGAGGATCGGCTCGTCGGCCGCCATCTCGCGCGTCCCGAGCAGCCGGGGCGCGCGCGTCACGAACCCGCCGAGCGCCCAGTAGAACAGCGCCCCCAGGAAGAGCTTCCACCTGCCGTGGCGAAACCCCCGCGCGAGCGTCACGTAGAAGCGGATCTCCTGCACCGTCGACGGGTAGCTCGCGACGAGGTGGTTTCGCGACAGGCACAGCTTGCGCACCAGCCCGACCTCGAGCGTCTCGAGGTACTTGATCCCTCCCCACGCGAGGTTCGACGACTCCTGGCTGGTCGACGAGGCGAAATCGCCCTTGTCGATGAGCGCGACCCGCGCGCCGCGCGCCGAGAGGCAGGCCGCCGCGACCGCGCCGTTGA
>CAUJFL010000118.1 GCA_963169165.1 Myxococcota bacterium
CTGGGCGACGCTGGTCTCCGTGCTCACTGGAGAGCCGCAAGACTTCTCTTGTTATCCGCAGCCGCGCGTCGCCGGCAAGTTCACCGACGAGTACAAGCTCGGCTCGGTCAACCCAGGCGACAAGGACTATTACCTCCCCTACCACCGCGTCGTCTCGGGCGACTGCGTGCTGGGCCCTGACCAGTCGAGCTGGCCGGTGGCGGGGCCAGGCGGGGTCTTCGCGTTCCCGGCCAACGCGATGAAGACCCATCGGTACGACGACCCGATGATCGCCTGCTCGGCGCCGTTCAAGCAGTACTCGGACGGGCTGATGGACGCCTTCTCCGACAACGTGCGCTTCGGGCTGATGACGTTCGACTCGAGCACCGGCGCGCAGACGGGGTTGATCGCTCCCAACCAGCCCGATCACCTCGCGGGGAACGTCGGCGGCTGGAGCTACTTTCCAGGCTGGCACACCGGCGGCGGCACCCCGGCGCAGGGCAACCCAGAGCTCTGCACGACGCCGCAGGGCCTCGAGGTCGGCGCGCGCAACGCGGCCGCCCCGCCGTGGGAAGGAAAGCTCGTCGGCTTCGGCGATCCGACCGCCTCGTCCGCGTCGTTGGTGGTGCAGAACGACAAGATCCAGCGCGCGCTGCTCGCCCTCCGCCCGTTCGGCGCGACGCCGATCGCCGGCATGATGGCGGACGCCGAGTATTTTCTCCGCAGCGATCCGATGCTCGATCCTGCGCAAGCCAACAAACCTCTCGGACCCAAGGATGACCCTTTCATCACCCAGGGGTGCCGAGACGCGTTCATCGTGCTGCTCACCGACGGCGCGCCCAACCTCGATCTGCGCGCCGGCTGTGCCAACAACCCGCCCCCTCCGGGCGGCTGCCCATGGGCGCCCGGCGGGGTCTGCCCGCAGGGCACCTGCCCGTATCGTCGCCCCTGGGAGACGGCGCAGGCGCTCGCCCAACCAGCGTTCGGTCGCCCCATCAAGACGTTCGTCGTCGGCTTCGCGGTCTCGACCGTCGGCCCCAACGGTCCCACCCAGATCAAGTGTGATCAGCTGACCCCGACCGGCAGCCCGGTGTTCGATCCCGGAGGCAAGTGTACCCCCCCGATCGCCGACGAGGGGCTGGCCGCCTGCTGCGAGCTGTCGAAGGTCGCGTTCTACGGCGGCACGCTGAACGCCAGGTTCGCCGACGACAAGGTGGCCCTGCGCAAGGCGCTCAACGACATCTTCAACCAGATCGCGAGCAAGACCACGACGCGCACTCTGCCGGTGTTCACGAGCGGGGTCGGCGCGATCAACGGGACGTATCAGTTCTATTCGTCGTTCTATGTGCAGACGGGCGGGATGTGGTCGGGCGTGCTCGAGCGCAAGCGCGAGACGTGCACCGGCGTCGTGCCTACGCCGCAGACCGTCGACAAGAACTACGGCGATCAGTTTCACGAGAACGTCGACATCAACGATCCCGCGCACCCACGCTATTTCTACTCGGTGCTGGCCGATCCGCTGAACGGCGCCTACCCCTCCGCCGGCACGATCCGCGGGATCGGCCCCGGCAGCGCGGCCTCGCCCGGCCCGCCGACCATCGGCGCCGACGGCCTCGGCGCGGCCTCCGGCACCTGGATCCAGGGCAAGGGCCCCGACATCATCCCGGTCATCCCTCCGGCGGCCGTCGAGGTCATCTCCGGCAGCACGAGCACCTGCACGTCGTCGAGCGAGACGCTGTCGGCCAGCCAGTGTCGCGACCGCATCCTCAAGTGGAACCTCGGCCTGCCGACGGGGCACCCATACTACTCTCGAGAGCTGTCCAAGTTCGGCGCCATCTACCACGCCACCCCCACCGTCGTGGGTCCGCCGGGCGGCTTCGTGCGGGATCCCACCTACGTCGCGTACCGCGCCGTCAAGATGGCGCGCCCCGTCGTCCTGTACTCGGTGACGACCGACGGGCAGCTCCACGCCTTCAAGGTCGCCGAGGCCAACGGCAACGACAAGTTCCAGAACCAGAACAACGAGCTCTGGTCGTTCATGCCTCCGACGGTGTTGCCGGGGCTGAAGACGCTGTACCCTGGCGTGCAGCAGACGCTGCTCGACGGCACGGCCATCGTCAAGGAGCTGAAGGTCCGAGAGTCGACCACCCAGGCCATCGGCGCGAGCGCCTCCGGCACGGGCTCCGCGTGGGCGACGATCCTCGCGGCGGGCTTCGGGCCGCGCTCGGCGGGCTACTACGCGCTCGACGTCACCGATCCCGAGCCCGTGTTCGGTCAGGCGACCTCGGGGCCCAAGTTCTTGTGGCAGCTCGTGACCGACGACACCGGCAAGCGCGCCTTCGGACGCCGGGGCACCCCTGCCCTCGCTACCATCGTCCTCGACACCCCGAGCGGCAAGGAGGCGGTGGCGGTCGCCATCCTCCCCGGTGGCGACAGTGATCCGGTCGATCCCAACGGGGCGCCCGACGAGGTCGCGACGCTCACCAACCAGAGCCTGATGCTCGCGCCGTACACGCCCCGCTCGCTGGTGCGCAAGTACGCCGACACCGATCCGTCGCGCTCGGTCACGATCGTGCGCGTCGACAACGGCGAGGTCATCCGGCGCTTCTCGCCGCTCACCCTGAAGAACGCGCTGTCTCCGCTGCTCGGCAACCGCACCACGGTGGCGCCGTTCGACGCGCCGATGGCCGGCGTGCCCGTCGCCTACCCGGGCGGCACCGGCAGCATCGCGAGCCGCGCCTACGTCGGCGATCGCGAGGGCCGGATGTGGCGCATCGATCTGTCGTCGACCAACCCCCAGAACTGGAAAGTAGACCTCTTCTGGGACGGCTTCGCCAAGCCGAAGGCGCTGCCGTCGACCGGCGGGCAGCCGGTGCACATCGAGCCGACGGTCTCCGTCGACACCGTCGGCAACCCGGTGGTGATCTTCTCGACCGGTGATCAAGACTCGCTCGCGCCGACCCCCGCGCTGCGCAACGTCGTGTGGTCCATCAAGGAGATCTCGAGCGCCGCGGGCAAGCTGCAGACGGTCGCCAACTGGCACCTCGGCTTCGGCGACGAGGTGCTGTCCCCGTCGGTCCCGGGCGTCAGCACCAGCTGGGTCGACGGCCAGCGCGTCACCGGGCCGATCAGCATCTTCAACGGCGCGGTGTACTTCTCCACGTTCCGCCCGCCGACCCTCAACGATCCAAATGTCTGCGCGCTCGGCAGCAGCGTGCTCTGGGGGGTCGATTTCGTACACCCCGTGCTCGGCACCGAGGCGCCGGTCGGCAGGCTCGGCTCGCTCGGCGAGCCCGCCGAGGTCATCCCGGACTCCATCCTGTTCGGCGTCGGGATCACGCGGGGAGCCTCTTGCTTCAACACGCAGGCGGGCGGCGCGAGCGACGATCCTTACATTGGATTCGGCAACGGCATGACCGTCGGTGACACCGCGGCGCCCCAGTACAAGCTCGTGCTGCAGACGGGCCCGAAGAGCGGCTCGACGCCCGGCGGACAGCAAAAGACCAACATCCAGGAGCGCGTGCTGAAGAGCCCGGCGAGCCTCTCTCAGCTCGGCTCGTGGGCCGGGGTGATCGATTGACGACCACGCGCGGCGCGGCGCTGCTCTGCGCGCTGGTCGCGGCGGGGTGCAGGCGAGAGCCGACGATCGTCGACATCAACCCGCCGCGCCCCGCGACCGCCGCGCCGTCGAGCGAGGTGCCGGTGGACAGGCTGCTGCCGGGAGAGCTGCCGCAAGGCACGGCCAAGGCCTACGGGCTCGTGCTGCCGCGCGGCTTCGCCGTCATCCGGCGCTTCGACGACTCGACCGCCGCCGAGGGCACCGCGACGAGGCGAGAGGTCGTCTCGTACCTGCGCCGCCGGATCGACGCCGCGACCGTCGAGGAGACGGGCTCGACCACGACGATGAAGAGCGCGCGCGTGAAGGGTGTGCCCAGCGGCCCCGCGCTCCGCGTCACGGTGACCGATCGAGGCGGGATCATCGAGATAGCGCTGCAGGACCTGACCCCGCCGCCGGTCGACAAATCGCTCACCGAGGAGGAGCGCTGGCGCCGCGCGGGCCTGAAGCCGAACGGCGAGGTGCTCGATCCGACGCGCGCGATGTGATCCGTGACACGCGCGCCCGGCGGCGATAAGAGCGCGAACGCCTTGACCGCCGACACGCCCCTCCGCCGCACGCCCCTGTACGAAGAGCACAAGCAGCGCGGCGGGCGGATCGTCCCGTTCGCCGGCTGGGAGATGCCGGTGCAGTTCGCCGGGATCAGCGAGGAGCACCGCGCGGTGCGCGCCGCCGCGGGCGTGTTCGACGCCAGCCACATGGGAGAACTGCGGATCGAAGGCGATCGCGCGGCCGACGTCATCAACCGCGTGATCACCGGGGACGTCGGGAGGATCGTCGACGGCCAGGCGCTCTACACCTGCGCGGTCGACGAGCGCGCGATGATCCTCGACGATCTCATCGTCTACCGCGCTGGCGCGACGCGCTTCCTCGTCGTCTGCAACGCGTCGAACCGCGCGAAGATGTCGGCGCATTTCGCCGCGCACGCGGCCGGCACCTGCACCTTCGAAGACGTCTCCGACGACACCGCGCTGCTCGCGCTCCAGGGACCACGCGCGCTCGAGGTGCTCGCGCTCCTCGGCCGAGACGGCGCCGCGTGCGCGAGCTTGCCGAGCTTTCACTTTCGTGACGCGGTCATCGCCAACCTCCCCGCGACCGTCGCGCGCACCGGCTACACCGGCGAGGACGGCGTCGAGATCTTCTGCAAGTGGTCTGACGCCGCGAGCCTCTACTCGCGCATCCTCGACGCGGGCCGCGAGTTGGGCGTCGTCCCGGTCGGGCTCGGCGCGCGCGACACGCTCCGGCTCGAGGCGCGGCTGTCGCTGTACGGCAACGACATCGACGACACCACCAACCCGCTCGAGGCCGGGCTCGGGTGGATCGTCAAGCTCGACAAACCTGACTTCATCGGGCGGGCGGCCCTCGTCGCGATCAAGGAGCGCGGGCTGTCTCGCAGGCTCGTCGGCTTCCAGATGGTCGGCCGCGGGATCGCGCGGCACGGTTATCCCATCAAGGGCGCCGACGGCGCGGTGGTCGGCGTCGTGACGAGCGGCGGCCCGTCGCCGACGCTGGGCACCAACATCGGCCTCGGCTACGTGCCGCTCGCGTCGAGCGAGGTGGGTTCCAAGCTGCTCGTCGACTGCCGAGGCAAGGACGTCGAGGCGGTCGTCGTCAAGACGCCGTTCTACAAGCGCGCGCCGCGCACCTGAAGGAGACACATGGACCAAGTACGAGACGGGCTGCTCTACACGAAGGATCACGAGTGGGTGGGCGGCGACGCGTCCGCGCGCAAGGTGGGCATCACCGCGTTCGCGGTCGAGCAGCTCGGCGACATCACGCTGGTCACGATCGACGTGAAGCCCGGCGACCAGATCGAGGCGGGCAAGGCGTTCGGCACGGTCGAGAGCGTCAAGACGCTGAGCGATCTCTACGCGCCGATCAGCGGGAGGATCGTCGCCGTCAACGCCGAGCTCGATCAGAAGCCCGAGCTCGTCAACGAGAGCTGCTACGACGCCGCGTGGATGATCAGCATCGCGAGCGAGGCGGCGCCCGACGGGCTGATGGACGCGGCGGCGTACCGCGCGTTCCTCGCCTCTGCCGCGCACTGACGCGAGAGCGCGCACCGTTCGATGGAGGGCTCGCAGCCACGCGCTGCGGGCCCTCTCTTCGTTTGTTCCCCACTCGACCCCACCAAGCGCCTTACGAGGGGCTGAGGAGCGCTCGCCTACATGGCCCCACCTGAACCGATCTTCTGCGTCTCCAATCGCATATTGACTGAAGTTCACGGCGCCGCGTAGCTTCGCGTCACCCGGTGGGGAGAAGTGGTGATAAGTGTCGCCGCCGGGTCGAAGCAATGTTCCGAGGACAGTTCGAGCACGCGATGGACGGAAAGGGCCGGGTCGCCCTGCCTTCGCGCTATCGCGACGCGCTGACGAGGGCGGGCGACGCGCGCCTGGTCGTCACGCGCGGGCTCACCGATCCCTGCCTCGACGTCTACCCGATGAAGAGCTGGGAGGACCTCGAGGCGCGCGTCGCGGCGCTGCCGCGCTTCGACCCGGGCGTCGTGAAGCTCCGAAGGCTCTACGTGTCGGCCGCGGTCGAGTGCGACCTGGACGGCCAGGGCAGGCTGCTCGTGCCGCAGGCGCTCCGCGAGCTCGCGAAGCTCGACAAGGGCGTGTTCTGGGCGGGGATGACCACCAAGGCCGAGCTCTGGTCCGCAGAAGAGTGGGCGCGCGTGAACGCCGACTCGACGTTCGACGGCGAGCAGCTCCACAAGCTCGGCGCGGAGCTGAAGCTGTGAGCCGCGTCGGCGTCGCGTTTCGCCTCTGGCCGCGCACCTTTCACGAAGAAGAGGCGTCGATGAGCGCGTTCGAGCACCGCACCGTGATGCGACAGGAGACGATCGAGAGTCTGGCGGTCGGCGAGGGCACGTACGTGGACGCCACGCTCGGCGGCGGCGGACACAGCGAGGCGATCCTCGGAGCGCACCCGGGCGCGCGCGTGATCGGCGTCGATCGGGATCCGCTCGCGCTGGCGGCGGCGTCGGCGCGGCTCGACCGCTTCGGGGCGAGGTTCACCGCCGTCCACGGCGCGTTCGGCGAGCTCGCGGCGCACCTCGCGGCGCGGGGGCTCCAGCGCGTCGACGCGATCGTCGCCGACCTCGGCGTCAGCTCCCCGCAGCTCGACGATCACGCGCGCGGGATGAGCTTCCGCGGCGACGGACCGCTCGACATGCGGATGGATCCCACGCGCGGCGAGACGGCGGCGGAGCTCATCGCCCGGCTCGACGACGAGGCGCTCGCGGACGTGCTGTTCCAGTATGGTGAAGAGCGCCGCAGCCGACGGATCGCCCGCTGCATCAAGCGCGCGGAGCTCGACGGTCAGCTGACCACGACCCTCGAGCTGCGCCGCGCCGTGATCCGCGCGGTCGGCCCGGCGCGCGTGGGCGGCGTCGACCCCGCGACCCGGACCTTCCAGGCGCTGCGCATCGCCGTGAACCGCGAGCTCGACGAGCTCACCACGCTGCTCGCCGCGGCGCGCGACCTGCTGGAGGTCGGCGGCACGCTCTCCGTGATCTCGTTCCACTCGCTCGAGGATCGGCTCGTGAAGCGCGCGTTCGCCGACCGCCTGGCGTGGGCGCCCCTCACCAAGAAGCCGCTCACCGCGAGCGACGTCGAGCAGGCGGAGAACCCTCGGTCACGCAGCGCGAAGCTGCGCGCTGCGCGGCGCCTCGACGAGTCGATCGGGCCGATGAGCGCGATGCGCCTGCGCGCGGGCTCCCGGCGCGACGGCGAGGACGACGACGGAGAGGACGAGGGGTGACGCACCATCGTCCGTTCCTGACGCTGTGGACGCTCGCGGTGGCGGCGAGCGTGCTCGCGTTCGTCGTGCACCTCGCGATGCGCGGCCGCACGATGGCGCTCGCCTACGAGCTCGGCCAGAAGCGCGCAGAGCAGGCGCGACTGCGCGAGATCAAGCGCGTGCTCGAGCTCGAGGTGTCGAGCTACAAGACGCCGCAGCGGGTCGAGATGGTCGCGCGCACCACGCTGCGGATGGAGCCCCCCTCCCCCGATCGGATCATCAACCTGACCTCTCAGGCTCCCGACGCGCGCGCGGCGACCGGCGGCGATCGCGGGGCGGTCGCCCAGCGCGGCGCGCCGTTCGCGCGGGTCGCGGCGTCCGCCGACGTGAAGGCCGCCCCCGCGCCGACGGCCACCGAGCTGCTGCCGCCGAGGATCACGCCGCCGAAGACCGCCGCCTCCGTCGAGGCCCCTCCGTGAAGAACCTCGAGCCCGAGCGGGCGAAATGGATCAAGCGCCGGATGGGCGTGATCTGCGGGCTGATGGCGCTCGCGTGCGGGATGATCGTGTCGAGCGCGTACCGCCTCCAGGTCGAGGACGGCCCCGAGTGGCGTGAGCTCGCCGAGGCGCAGCGTCAGCGCCGCATGCACATCTCGCCGAAGCGCGGCACCGTCTACGACAAGAACGGCGTCGCGCTCGCCGTCAGCGTCGAGGTCCCGTCGATCTCGGCCGACGCGTACGAGATGCTGCGCGGGGTCGACGAGAAGCGGCAGCCCACGCGCGTGCGCGAGGTGGCGACGCTCGTCGCCCGCGCGCTCGGCCTCGACGCGGCCGAGGTCGAGACCAAGATCCGCGCGCGGCGGCGGTTCGTGTGGCTGAAGCGGCGCGAGTCCGCCGAGGAGGTCGCGCAGGTCCGCGCGCTCTCCGATCCGAAGAAGACGGCGAACCCGGTGCGCGGGCTCCAGATCGAGGGAGAGGGTCGCCGCTACTACCCGAACCGCGAGCTCGCCGGGCCGCTGCTGGGCTTCGTCGCGCCCGACGGCGAGGGCAAGGAGGGGCTCGAGCTCGCGCTCGAGGACGAGCTGCGCGGACACGTCGAGGAGGTGCGCGGCCTGCGCGACCGGACCGGCAAGCTCCTGTTCGCCGAGGGCGTCGCCAACGAGAAGGCGCTCGCGGGCCACGGCGTCTACCTGTCGATCGATCAGGGCATCCAGTACGCGGCCGAGCAGGAGCTCGACTCGGCGATGCGGACGTACGAGGCGACCGGCGGCAGCATCGTCGTCGTCGAGCCGAACACCGGGGAGATCCTCGCGCTCGCGTCGGCCCCTGGTTACAACCCCAACGACTACGGCGACAGCCAGGTCGTCGCGCGCCGCAATCGCGCCATCCACGACAGGTTCGAGCCGGGCTCGACGATGAAGATCTTCACCGTCGCCGCCGCGCTCGCCGCGCACACGCTGACGCCGACACAGAAAATCTACTGCGAGAAGGGCAGCTGGGCCGTCGACAACGTCGTGTTCCACGACACGCACGTGTCCGAGTGGCTCGCGCCGACCCAGCTGCTCGCCGTCTCGTCGAACATCGGCGCGGCCAAGGTCGGGATCGAGCTCGGCGAGTCGCGGCTGTACGAGTCGCTGCGGCGCTTCGGGTTCGGTGAGCCGTCGGGCGTGCAGCTGCCGGGCGAGGCGAGCGGCGTGCTGCGCGCCCGCGGGCGCCCGTGGGTGCAGGTCGAGACGGCGGCCGCGAGCTTCGGGCAGGGGATCAGCACGACGACGCTCCAGCTCGCGCTCGGGGTCTCGGCGATCGCGAACGGCGGCAAGCTGATGGAGCCCATCCTCGTGAAGCGCGTGGTCGACGGCGCGGGCAACACGGTGCGCGAGGTGACCCCGAAGGTCCGCCGCGAGGCCGTCCCCGCCAACGTCGCGAAGACCGTCGCCGAGATGCTCGTCGCCGTGACGGAGGGAGAGGGCACCGGCATCGAGGCCGCGCTCGCCGGGTTCAAGGTGGCCGGCAAGACCGCGACCGCGCAGAAGGCAGATCCGGAGACGGGGCGGTACACGCACGACAGGTTCACGTCGTCCTTCCTCGGGTTCGTCCCGGCGGATCGCCCGCGGCTCGCGATCGCGGTCGTGCTCGACGAGCCGATGCTCACGCACGCCGGCGGCGCGGTCGCCGCGCCTGCGTTTCGCCGGGTCGCCGAGTTCGCGCTGCGGTACCTCGGCGTGAAGCCAGAGGGCACCAAGGAGGCGCCGCTCGGGCAGGTGGCCGCGCTCGCGGCTCCGTCCGGCGCGGCGCCCGCTGGCTCGGGCGCGCCGTGGAAGACGAGCACCCCGCCGCTCGCGCGGGTCTCGCTCGCGGATCTACCGCCGCCGTCGTCGCCGAACGGCACGTCGGTCGTGCCGACCGTGATGGGGCTGCCAGCGCGGGAGGCCTTGCGCGCGACGACGCACAACGGGCTCGTGCCGACGCTGTTCGGGCACGGCATCGTGACCCGCCAGGAGCCCGCGCCGGGACAGGTGGTGCCGCGCGGCGCGACGCTCACCCTCTACTTCGAGCCGCCGACGTGACGCCCGCCCCCGTGACGCTCGAGCAGCTCGCCCTCGTCGTGCCGGGGGCGTACGTCGTCGGCGACGCCGCGACGGCCGTGACGGGGCTGTTTCAGGACTCGCGCAAGCTCACCCGCGGCGCCGCGTTCGTCGTGCGGCGCGGCGCGAGCGCCGACGGCGCGGCGTTCGTCGCCGACGCGCGGGGGCGCGGGGCGCGCGCCGTCATCGCCGACGCGCGCTGGAGCGACGCCTCGATGCCCGCGCTGATCGTGCCCGACGTGCAGGCCGCGACGGGGCCGCTCGCGCGCGCGGCGTACGGCGACCCCTATCGCGCGCTGACCATCCTCGGCGTCACCGGGACCAACGGCAAGACCACCACGGTGCACCTCGTGCGGCAGCTGCTCGACGCGCTCGGGCACCGCGCGGCGTCGCTCGGCACGCTCGGCGTCAAGCTCGGCGACCACGAGGAACCGGGTGCGCACACCACCCCCGAGGCCGACGATCTCGCGCGCGAGGTCGCCGACCTGGTCGCGCGCGGCGCGACGCACCTCGCGATGGAAGTGTCGAGCCACGCGCTCACCCTCGGTCGCGTCGCGGGCGTGCCGTTCGACGTCGCGTGCTTCACGAACCTCACGCAGGATCACCTGGATTTTCATGGCTCGTTCGCCGCGTACGGCGAGGCCAAGGCGCGGCTGTTCGTCGACCTCGCGCCGCGCGCTTCGGTCATCCACGTCGGCGACCCGTACGGCCGAGGACTCGCCGCGCGCGCGGGCGGCGCGGTGCTCCGCGTCTCGGCGAGCGAAGAGGCCGCGGCCGAGCTCGACGCAGAGCTCGGCGCGTCGTCGCGCGGGCTCCGCGCGGTGGTGCGCCACCACGGCGCGCGCGCCTCGCTCGAGTCGCCCCTCGTCGGACGACACAACCTCGAGAACCTGATGGTCGCGCTCGGCGCGGCGCTGTCGCTCGGCGCGCCGCTCGAGGACGCGACGCGGGCGCTGTCGCGCGCGACGGCGGCGCCGGGCCGGCTCGAGCAGGTGTCACGCGAGGACGACGAGGTGCTCGTGCTGGTCGACTACGCGCACACCCCCGACGCGCTCCGCCGCGTGCTCACCGCGCTCCGACAGGTGGCCGAACGGCGCGTCTGGTGCGTGTTCGGGTGCGGCGGCGACCGAGATCGGGACAAGCGGCCGCGGATGGGCGCGGCGGTCGCGGCGCTGGCCGACGAGCTCGTTGTCACCGACGACAACCCTCGCAACGAGGAGCCCGCGGCGATCACCGACGCCGTGATGACGGGCGTGCGGGGCGCAGGCCGCACCGCCGCGGTGATCCACGATCGACGCGACGCGATCGCGCACGCGGTGGCGCGCGCGACCCCGGGAGACGTCGTGCTGATCGCGGGCAAAGGTCACGAACCTTACCAGGAGACGGCG
>CAUJFL010000119.1 GCA_963169165.1 Myxococcota bacterium
CTCCTGCTCTGCACCGCGCTGCTCGCGCTGTTCCTCGGCTTCGGCAAGCGGCGCCACGAGCTCGCACAGGCCGAGAGCAAGGCCAAGAAGCAGCGCGAGGCGCTCGACGCGTACACGCCGCGCGCCCTGACGATCGCGCTCGCGATGACCTCGCTCGCGACCGCGGGCACGTACCTCGCCTACACGCTCGACGCGCACACCCAGGAGTTCTTCAAGACCACGTGGCTGTGGCCGACCACGGTCCATGTCTTGTTCGGAATGTTTCGTTTCTTGCAGCTCGTCACCGGGCGCCCCAAGGCCGAGAGCCCTACGCAGGAGATGCTGCGCGACGTGCCGTTCGTGCTGAACCTCGTCGTGTGGGTGATCGAGGTCGTGGCGATCGTGTACGCGCTGCGGCCGTCGGTGCCCTGAGCTCGCTCGCCGAAAACTGGGCCACGGGGCCCGGTGACTGCTACCGCCGGTCGCGATGACCCCGCTCGTCCGCGCCGCCTACGCGGCGCAGAAGACGCTGATCCGTGGAGTGCCGCTCGCGCTGATCGCGGGGCTCGGCGGCTACGTGGGGCTCCGGGGCGCCGCGTCGGTGTCGTCGCTGGAGACGGGCGCCTCCTTCGCGGTGATGGCGGCGCTGTTCGTGTGGCGCCTCTCCGCCCGCAAGAAGCGGTCCGGCGCGGCGCTGGCGGTCACCGACGCGGAGCTCGTGGCGGTGGGGATCGTCGCGGCGACCGCGCTCGCGCTCCGCCTCGAGGGGCACCTCGACGGCTCGCTGTTCGCGGCGAACTATGTCGTGCTGGGGATCGCGGCGGCGACGGCGCAGGCGTCGGCGGTCGGCGCGGGGATCGCGACGCTCGTGGCGCTCGAGGTGCTGGCGCGCGGCCTCGTCCCGTCGAGCCTGGTGCCGATCGCGTGGCACGCGGGGTTCGCGTCGCTGTTCTCCGCGCTGAACCACATCGTCTTGCGGGCCGAGGTGGCGCGGCTGCGGGCCCGAGCGAAGGCGCGGCTCGAGGCGGAGATCGAGCGCCTGCACGACAGCGCGCGCCGCTACCGCCTGCTCGACGCGCCGCGCTCTGTCGAGGCCGGGCCACGCTCGCGTGTCGACGACGAGCGCATCGCGCGCTCGAGCGTCGAGGAGATCCACCAGGCGGTGATGTTCTCGCTCGAGCTCGTGCGCCGATCGCTGGGCTTGCACACCGCCATCCTGCTGTGGCTCAACGACAGCGGCACGCACCTGCGCGTCGCCGAGCTCTCCACCGACGGCGACGTGAGCGACGGTCCGTTCCTCGCCGGCGACGGCGTGCTCGGCGCCGCCCTGTCGCGCCGCGCGCCGGTGTCGCTCGGGCAGCTGAAGCCGACGTTCAAGCTGCCGTACTACGCGGGCCCGTGCCCGGTGGGCTCGGTGAGCGCGGTGCCGGTGTTCGAGCAGGGCGAGCTGCGCGGCCTGCTCGTCGCGGACCGCCGAGGGGCGGGCGGGTTCACGCAGCAAGAAGAGGAGCAGCTCACGGCCGCGACGCGCCACGCGGTGCGCGTGATCCAGAACGAGCGCGTCTTCTTGCAGCTCGAGCGCGCGAAGGTCGAGCAGGGCAAGCTCTACCGCGCGGCCGAGGCGCTCGGCGAGGCGGCGTCGGAGGCCGAGGTGATCCAGGCGGCGGTCAAGGGCGCGCGCGAGTTCGCGAGCTTCGACTTCGCTGCCGTCACGCTGCACGATCCGAAGACGCGCCAGCACGAGATCCGCGCGGTGTCCGGCGACGGCGCGGAGCCGCTGCTCGGCGCGCGCTTCGCGCACGGCAACGGGCTCGTGTCGATGGTCGTCGAGAACAAGCACGCGCTGCCGTACAAGGGCGAGCTCGAGGCGCGCCAGGTGGTGTTCTCGCCGCGCGTGACGATGCCGCCGGTCGCGAGCGTGCTCGTCCTGCCGCTGGTCGTGCACGACAAGCCGCTCGGCACGATCGTGCTCGGCGCGCGGCGACGGGGCGCGTTCGGCGAGGCGGTCAATCCGACGCACGAGGTGCTCGCGCGGCACGTCGCGGTCAGCCTCGCCAACGCGCGGATGATGAAGAAGCTCGAGGACCTCGCGACGACCGACGGGCTGACTGGCCTCTTGAACAAGCGCGCGCTCATCGACACCGCGGCCGAGAAGATCGCCGCCGCGCACCGCTTCCGTCGCAAGCTGTCGGTGCTCGTCACCGACATCGACTTCTTCAAGCGCGTCAACGACACCTACGGACACGACATCGGCGACCAGGTCATCAAGGGCCTCGGCGAGATCCTGAAGCAGAAGAAGCGCTCGACCGACGCCGTGGCGCGCTTCGGCGGCGAGGAGTTCGTGATGCTGTGCGAGGAGACCGACGCGGAGGGCGCGCGGCTCGTCGCCGAGCGCATCCGCGAGGACCTCGCGAAGACGGTGTTTCAGACGCCCAACGGCCCCTTGCAGGTCAACTGCTCGCTCGGCGTCGCGACGTACCCCGAGGCCGGGCGCGACTGGGACGCCCTGTTCAAGTCAGCGGACGAGGCGCTCTACGCATCGAAGCGCGGCGGCCGTGACCGCGTGACAGTGTGGAGCCCCGCGCGAGGCACCCGCGCCGCGTGACCCACGTCGTCGGCGCGACGCGCCGTCACGATCACGAGCGCCGGTCATCCTTCAGGCGGACTTGGGGTGGACGCGGTCGACCCAGACGTAGACGTAGTCGCGGGCCGACCGGCTACAGCTCGGCCGCGCGCGCCACGTTCGACGACGTCGGCGCCGCCGAGCTCCTGCGGCAGCGGCTGCCACGTTCGACTCGACGACGTGGTGGCCGTCCGCCCGGTTGCGGTCGAGGCCATGCGCACCGGCGAGGGCAGCGTGGGCTCCCGGCGGTCCAGGAGGTCGGCCACGTTCTCGCCCGCGTGCTGGCGCCCCGAGGCGTAGAGGGCGATGAGCCCGGCCGTGGTGCGCGCCACGATCCCCGTGGCGAAGAGCCCGGTGCAATCGGACCGCTCGATCGCGCCGGCGGCGGCGGCCGCGCGGCGCTTCCCCATCAGTGACGCACGAGCGCGCCGATCATGGACGCGCTCCGCGCCCACTTGCAGAGCCTCGTCCGCGACAAGGCGGTGGAGCCGAACTCCAGCCTCGGGGCGGCGACTCGCTACTTCCTCGAACGCTGGGCCCCACTGACCGCCTTCCTCCGTGTCCCAGGTGCTCGTCTCGACCCTCTCGACAACACCCTCGAGCGTCCCATCCGCTCGCGCAATGCGTCGCTCTTCTATCGAACCCTCGTCGGCGCGCGCGCCGGCGACATCTACATGGCCCTGATCGTCACGACCGAGCTGCACGGCGGCGATCCCTTCGCGTACCTCACCGCCCTGCTCACCCACGAGGAGCAGGTCGCGGCAAACCGCGACCACCAGCTTCCCTGGAACTACCCCGCCGCGCTCGCCCGTGTCGAGCTCGCTCGTCACCCCGCGGCGTTGGATCGTCCGCCCTCTCGTGAGCCGTCCCGCGGCGCCGGCGCGCGCGTCGGCCGCTGACGCCGCGACGGGCGCTCCCCGCGCGCGCGTGCCCGATGGCCTGCGCGACCTACGCAGCGCTGCCGAGAGGACGCGATCCTTCGCGATCTGCCCGGCGGTCTTCCCGCTCGTCCGCACGAGCTCCACCGCCCGCGCCTCGAGCTCGTCCGTGCCCTGCCTGCGTGCTCTCTTGGACATCTTCTTCTCCTCCAGCGCATCTCGCCGTGTCGGGGTGTCCACCGAAGCGGATGACCCTCAGTCGAGCGCGCGGCCCTCGTGGAGAACCTGTGCACTGGCTCCGGCGCGCCTGACGATCGTCATGGCGACGATGAACGTCGGCCGCTACCCGCGGGAGGATGCGGGTCATCGTGATCGGGGCCGGGATCGCCGGGCTGGGCGCGGCGACGTACTTCGCGCGACGGGGGCACGACGTCACCGTGCTCGAGGCGAGCGATCGGGTGGGCGGCCGCGCGCTGACGCTCACGCGGGGGCGCGACAGCGTCGACGTCGGGACGCAGTACTATCACTCGAGCTACAGGCGCGCGCTCGGGCTGATGCGCGACGCGGGCGGCCCCGCGCCGATCAAGGTCGCGGGCAACTCGCGCTTCTTCGACGATCGCGTCGCGGGGGGGTCGTTCGTCGTCGATCACCGCCTGCCGTGGATGCGCGCGGCGGGCGTGCTCGGGAACGCCAAGCTGCTGAGCTTCCTCGCGACGCGGCTGATCTCGAACCCGATGAGCCCGTTCGCGCTGCAGCACCGGCCGGCGCTCGACAGCGTGAGCGCGCTCGACACGCTCGATCCCGCGCTCATCGAGTTCATGGTCCGCCCGCTCACGCTCGCCGGCGCCATCACCGAGCCCGAGCCTGCCGGCGTCAGCCTGCTGCACGTGCTGCGGCTCGCGCGCATCATCGTGCTGACCGACTACCTCGTGCTGCCGGGCGGCATCGCGTCGTTTCATGAGGCGCTCGCGCGGCGGCTCCGCGTCGAGCTCGAGCGCCCGGTCGCGCGCCTCGTCGAGGAGCGGGGCCGGGTCGTCGGCGTCGAGCTCGAGTCTGGCGAGACGCGCAAGGCCGAGCACGTCGTCGTCGCGACCACGCCCGACGTCGCGGCGCGCATCGTCCCCGAGGGCTGGCGTGACGAGCGCGCGTTCCTCGACGGGGTCGTGATCCCGCCGTTCGCGTTCCCGACGTTCTTCCTCGATCGTCCGATGGAACCCGGCGTCTGGTCGTGGGTCTCGCAGCGCGGCAAGGGCGACAAGGTCAGCATCGTGATCGACGCGTCCCAGAAGGCGCCCGCGATGGTGCCGTCAGGCAGATCGGTGCTGCTCGCGTGGCCGTGCTACCCGGCCTCGCGCGAGCTCGTCGGTCGCTCGGACGGCGAGATCATCGACGCGTGCCGCGCCGAGCTCGACGCGCGCTTCCCGGGCTTCTCGTCGTGGATCGACGAGGCCCACGTGACGCGGCACGCGCGCGCCGTGCCGTTTCACCCCGTGGGTCACCAGGGGCGCGCGACGCGCTTCATCGAGGCGGTCGACGCGCGAGGAGTGTCGTTCGTCGGAGACTATCTCTCCGGTGGCTACCTCGAGCCCGCGCTGTGGAGCGCCGAGCGCGCGGCGCTACGCCACGGTTGAGCGCGAGTCAGCCTCGCGACGCGAGGAGCGTCGCGCCGGAGGAGGCGAGCAGGTCACCACGGAGGCACCGAGGAGGCGAGCGAGGCGAGCGCCCTCGCCCTCTCTCGGCTCATCGTCGGCGCGCCATCGCGCGCGCGGCTCGCTCGAGATCTGCCGCGCAAGAAGCCTGCAGCACCTGGTGGGCCGCCTGCGCGTAGGCGGGCATCGCGCTGTCAGCCGAGCCCCACCGGGCGCGCGGCTCGGGGCAAAGCCACAGCACGTGGCGCGCGCGCTCGCGCAGCCGCGCGACCAGATCGGCGCGCGGGTCGCCGTAGTTGGTGCGACCGTCGCCGACGATCACCACGGTCGTGCCACGATCGAGCTCCGCGCCGGCGAGCGCGTCGAATCGCGCGAGCGCGCGGCCGTAGTTGGAGTCGCGATCGAGCGGGGTGACCGCGCCGGACAGCACGCCGCCGATGGCGGCGGGCCCCTCCTCGGCGAACAGCGCCGTCGTCTCGGCGACCTCGGAGACGAACACGAACGACCGCGTCCGCTCGAACAGCTCGTGCAGCGCGGCCGTCAGCTCGAGCAGGAACGCGGCGGCGGGGCGCACGGACGCGGAGACGTCCGCGAGGAC
This sequence comes from Myxococcota bacterium, assembly GCA_963169165.1. Taxonomy (GTDB): domain Bacteria; phylum Myxococcota_A; class Polyangia; order Polyangiales; family Polyangiaceae; genus JADLFU01. The sequence continues at coordinate 5,728 of CAUJFL010000119.1, forward strand.
CATGAGCTTCGGACGTTCACGCCTGGTGTCGCGTCGCGCGAGCCACATCGGCGCGCCGCCCGTGCGCGCGGCCGCTCGCAGCGTTCGACGCGCGTCGAAGCGACCACGCCGCGCGCGGCGACGGCGCACCCTCGAGCCGCCCGACAGTCGAGCGGCGAGCTCACGCACGGCCCGGCGGACCTCCTCGGCCTGGCCCGCGTCGAGCGCCGCGAACGGCGTCTCGAGCAGCGTCGTCGCGGGGCGCGGCGCGCTCAGGGCCACCCGCGACAGCACGTGCTCGCGCAGCTCGCCGCGCACGTCGCCGAGCTCGCGCTCGAGCAGCGTCGCCGCGCGCGCGCCGCGCGCTTCGCCGAGCGCCGCGATCAACGCGAGCCGCAGCCGCGCGGTCCCGTCGCGCGCCTCGCGAAGCCCGACCAGCCGGGCGACGCGCTCGACGAAGTAGCCCGCGGTCGCGCCGCTGCTCGCGCCGTCGAGCGCCTGCGTGACGTCGCGTGACAAGAGCCGCCGCGAGAGCGCTCGATCATCGAGCAGCGACAGCAACAGCCGCGCGGCGATGTCCCCGCCCTCGGACAGCGACTCGACGATCGCGCGCACGGCGGCGGCGTCGTCGAGCTCGAGTCCGCCCGCGACGAGGCGCGCCGAGAGATCGCGGCGGTGCGCGGCCGTCGGCTCGAAGAACCGCGCGGCCAGCCTGCGCAGGCGCTCCGCTTCGCGCGCCGACTCGGCGAGCACCGTCGAGAGCGCGACGAGCACGGCGTCACGATCGTCGAACCCCACGAGCGCCACGGCGCGCGCCGCGAGCGCGGCCTTCTCGGGAGGGATCGCGAACCCCTCCCGCCGCAACGTCCAGCAGAGCTCGTCGATGACCCGGAGCACGAGGGTGACAGTACCAGCGCGCGCCGCCTCGGCCCTCGGTGGTTTTCCGCGCGGCCCCGTCGCTCGCGAGAGGTTCGCGGCCGCAGCTCAGGTTCGTGGTGCGCTTCGCGGCCGGAGGGCGCGAGAGGCGCGCGTCGACTCAACCCTTCTTCGACTCGCGCGGCTCCTCGATCACCGCGACGTCGGGCAGCTCGAACAAATCTCTCGCTGCCTGCGCCAGCTGCTCGCCGCGAGGCTCGCTCGAGAGCTTGCGCAACAAGGTCGTCGGGGCGTGCACCAGCTTGTTGACCGCGGCGTCGACCATCGTGTGCAGCGCGGCCCGCTCGGCGTCGCCGAGGTGCTTCAGCTTGCCGGACAGCGAGCGCTCGAGCTCGGCCTCGAGCACCTGCTTCGTGCGGGCGCGCAGCGCGACGACCGTGGGGACGACGCCGCGCGCGTCCATCCACGCGCCGAGCTTCTTCGCGTCCTCGTCGCAGAGCCGCGCCGCGCGCTCGGCCTCGTCGCGGCGCGCGCCGAGCCCCTCGGCGACGATCGCCTCGAGATCGTCGATGTCGTAGCGAAACACGCAGTCGAGCTCGTTGACCGCGGGATCGATGTCGCGCGGCACCGCGATGTCGATCAAGAACAGCGTGCGACCTCGGCGGCCGCGCATCGCGCGCTTCACGAGCTCGCGGTCGATCACGAACCCGCGCGCCGAGGTGCTCGACAGCACGACGTCGGCGCGGACGAGCGCGCCCTCGAGATCTTCGAGCGGGTGCGCCGCGCCGCCGTACCGCGCGGCGAGCTCGTCGGCGCGCTCGCGGCGGCGGTTGGCGACGAGCAGCTTGCTCCCTTGCTTGACGAGGATCTCGGCGGCGGCCTCGGCCATCTCGCCGGCGCCGACCAGCAGGGTCGTCTTGTCCGACAGATCGCCGAAGATCTGCGCCGCGAGATCGACCGCCGCGCTCGACACCGACACGAGCCCGCGACCGATCGATGTCTCGGTGCGCACGCGCTTGGCGGTCATCAGCGCCTTCTGCAGCGCGCGCGACAGGATCGGCCCCACGGTGCCGGCGGCCTCGGCGGCCTCGGGCGCGTCCTTCAGCGGCCCGAGGATCGGCGGCTCTCCGCCGACGAGCGAGGCGAGCGAGGACGCGACGCGGAACAGGTGTAGCACGCCGTCGTCCCCGACTTGCCGCGCGAGGTGCGGCGCGAGCGGCGCGCCAAGCCCCCCCGACGCGGCCAGCTCCTCGAGCAGGCGCGCGAGCTGCTCGGCGACCTGGGTCAGCGGCGCCCCCGCGCGCGGCGCGGCGATCAGCTCGACGCGGTTGCAGGTCGAGAGGCACACGGCCTCGCCCACGGCGGGCAGCGCGACGACGCGCGCGAGGGTCTCCGCGAGCGCGTCCTTCGCGACCGCGACGCGCTCGCGCACCTCGACGGGCGCGGTGCGGTGCGAGATGCCGACGATCGCGATCACGACGGCGGCCTCCCCTCGCGCAGCAGGTAGACGACGACGACGAGCACCGACACGCCGAAGCCGAGCAGCGTCCCGACCGCCGCGCGCCGACCCCTCCAGCCCGCGCCCGCGCGCAGCAGCAGCACGCCCGCGAACACCGCCCAGGACAGGTAGCCGAGCGCCGCGCGCAGCACCTCGCTCGCCGTGCCCGCCTCGAGCTTGTGCGCCCACGCGGTGCCCGACACGATCCCGAGGGTCAGCAGCGGGAACCCGACCAGCAAGAACCTGTGCACCGCGCGATCGAGCGCGTCGAGCGGCGGCAGGCGCCCGGCGATCGCGCGCGAGCGCTTGTGCTTCAGCTGGCGCTCCGCGTACAGGTAGAGACCCGCGGTCACCGACGCGAGCAAGAACAGCGCGTCGCCTATCAGGTTGGCGGCGACGTGCAGCGTGAGGAGCGCCGCCGGGATGCGGACCGGCGCCTCGACGTCGAGCCCGACGATGCGGGTGCCGAGCAAGAACGCGAGCGCGATCGGCGCGACGAACGCGCCGACGGCGTCGAGCCGAAAGCGCGCCCGCGCGGCGAGGTACGCGGCGATGGTGACGAGGATCGCGGCGCTCAGCGCGACGTGGACGCTCTCGACCGGGCAGACCCGCGCGAGCAGGCTGGCGAACAGCAAGAACCCGAGGTGACAGGCCCCTCCCGCCGCGAGCAGCCATGCGGCCGGGCGCGACGGCGGGGTGCGCCGCACGAGGTGCGCGAACGACAGCACCGTCGCGCCCAGGTACGCGGCGACCCCGAGGAAGAACGCGAGCTGCGCGAGCGTGGCGTACATCGCGGTCGGGCGGGCTCAGAGCACCCGCGACAAGAACTGACCGAGGAGATCCTCGTCGGTGGCCGGCAGCAACAGCTCGCGATCGCGGCGGCTCTGCGCGGCGACGTGCTCCTCGTACGAGCCGACCGGCAGGCCGGCGAACCCGACGACCACGTCGTACGCGTTGTCGCCGATGATCATGCTGCCCTCGACGATCTCGGCGCCGAGCTCCTGCAGGTGGGCGCGGCTCTTCACGCGGCCGACGAGCTCGTGCGGATCGGGCGTGCCGGTCACCTCGGCGAGCACGCGCACCGCCTCGGAGATGCGGTAGCGGCGGCCCTCGTCCTTCATCGTGAGCTCGTCGCCGCTCAGCTCGACGTGGCCGTCGGACAGCCACACGTCGAACGCGAGCTGCGGAAAGAAGATGCGGTTCTTGGCCACGCGCGCGCTCACCCTAGCAAATCGGGCGGCGCCGGTCCCGTGGTCGTTGTCGCCAGCGCGGCGTTCATGCTAACAGGCCCGCCCTTCGTTCGGTTTTCAAACAGAGGAACAGCATGAGCTACCAGTTCACCTCCGAGTCGGTCACCGAGGGTCACCCGGACAAAATCTGCGACCAGATCTCCGACGCCGTGCTCGACGCGATGCTCGCCGAGGATCCCACCTCACGCGTCGCGTGCGAGTCGCTCGCGAAGACGGGCATGGTCGTCGTCGCCGGCGAGATCACCACGTCCGCGTGGGTCGACATCCCCACGCTCGTGCGCGAGACGGTGAAGGAGATCGGCTACAACGACTCGTCGATGGGCTTCGACGGCAACACCTGCGCCGTCCTGACCGCCGTCGAGAAGCAGTCGCCCGACATCAGCATGGGCGTCACCGAGGGCGAGGGAAAGCACAAGGAGCAGGGCGCCGGCGACCAGGGCCTGATGTTCGGCTTCGCGTGCGACGAGACGCCCGAGCTGATGCCGGCGCCGATCCAGTACGCGCACGCGCTCGCTCGCCAGCTCTCGGCCGTCCGCAAGAACGGCAAGGCGGGCTTCCTCCGCCCCGACGGCAAGACGCAGGTCACGGTCGACTACGAGGGCGGCCAGGTCACGCGCATCGACGCCATCGTGGTCAGCTCGCAGCACGCCGACTCCGCGAAGAACAAGCAGATCGACGAGGCGATCCGCGAGCTGGTCATCAAGAAGATCATCCCCGCGAAGCTCATCGACAAGAAGACCAAGATCTTCATCAACCCCACCGGGCGCTTCGTCGTCGGCGGCCCGCAGGGCGACTGCGGCCTCACCGGTCGCAAGATCATCGTCGACACGTACGGCGGCATGGGTCGGCACGGCGGCGGCGCGTTCTCGGGCAAGGACCCGTCCAAGGTCGATCGCTCGGCCGCGTACTACGCCCGCTACGTCGCGAAGAACGTCGTCGCCGCCAAGCTCGCGAGCCGCTGCGAGGTCCAGATCGCGTACGCGATCGGCGTCGCGCAGCCGGTCGGCGTCTACGTCAACACGTTCGGCACCGGCAAGGTCGCCGACGACGTGCTCTCCGCCTACATCCTCAAGAATTTCGACATGCGCCCGAAGGCGATCATCACGCAGCTCGATCTCCTCAAGCCTGTCTACAAGGCGACGGCCGCGTACGGGCACTTCGGCCGCAAGGAGTTCGCCTGGGAGAAGACGGACCGCGCCGCGAAGATGGCCGACGATCTCTTGAAGGCGTCGACCAAGGGCAAGAAGTTACCGCCTCGCTCGTCTGCCTCGTGAGCCCCTCGCCCGCCCGGTGTCGAGGGGCTCGTCGCTTTTGTCACGCTCACGGCGGACAACGCTCGGCGAGGCGCTCGGCGAGCGCGGCCTCGCGGGTCCGACCGAGCACGCGCAGGTGCCGGGCGATCTCTCGCTGCACGCACGGCCCGTCCGCGGCGCGGGCCCACGCGGCCGAGAGCTTGTCTCGACCCTTCGGCTCCCACACCGTGTAGAAGAAGCCTCGCACCGACGCGCCGTCGTCGCGCGCGCCGTCCGGCATCCGCAGCGCGGGTCTGACCGCGAGCGCCGCGATCACGAGCGCCAGCGCCGCGCGGCTCGACGCGTGGCCCCTCCCCGCCGCGAACAGCGCGAGCGCGAGGCAGCCGATCGCCGCCGCGAGCACCAGCGAGAACGGCTCGACGCCGCGCGCGCCGACCAGCTCACCCGCGTGGTGGGGCACGAGGCCGAGCGACAGGAGCGGCGCGACGATCTGCGGGATGGGGCGCACGATGCTCTCCGGCAGCGTCGTCACCAGCAGCGACAGCGCGCCGATCTGCAGGAAGCTCGCGAGCGCGAGCCCCGCCGCGGCCCCTCGCGCGAGCGTCGCGAACCCACGGGTCGCGAGCGTGTCGAGCGTGAGCAGCGCCGCGGGCGCGAGCAGGCCCGGCAGCGCGCCGAGGTACCGCGGGCCTATCGTCCAGCCGCCGCGCCACATCCGCGACGACGCCATCGCCACCGTGACGACGACCGCCGTCGCGAGCCCGACGAGCGCCGCGTCTCGCAGCCGCCGCTCGGCCCGGAGCCACGAGGCCATCGGCAGGAGCGCGAGCGTCCAGAAGAACGGGCTCGTCCCGAAGAAGCCGTACCCGCGGTCGAACAGGAGCCCGACGAGCGCCGCGCGATCGAGCCCCGTGAAGCCGAGCACGCCCTCTCGCCACAGCCCCGCGAACGCGGCCGTCTGCATGTGGCGGTGCCCGGTCGCGAGCGGGTGACCGAACGACGCCCACTGGAACCACAGGAGCGGCGCCGCCATCACGAGCGCCGCGAGCGCGAGCGCCCACACGCGCCGTCGAAACACCCACGTCGCCCACAGGCCGAGCGGCAAGGCGACGAACACGCCCTGGTACTCGAGCAGCGCCGACAGCGACACCCAGCACCCCGCGACGAACGCATCCTTGGCCGTGGTGGTCTGTCGCCCCGCCGCGTCGCGCGTCAGCTCGAGCGCGACGAAGGCCGCGATCGCGCTCCACGCGTGGCTGACGAACAGCAGCGAGTACGCGAGGTAGTTGGTGCCGAGCCCCACCGCCGCCACCGTCGCGAGCCGGAGCGTCGGATCGCGGGACCACGCGCGCAGCCGCCGCTCGAGCCAGACCAGGAACAGATACCCGGGCAGATGCGCGCAGAAGAGCTGCAACACCAGCGTCGTCGCGCGGAGCCACCGCTGGTGCGCCGCCTGTCCGGCGTTTGCCGAGGGCGGGCGCTTACCCACCACGGCCAGCGCGGCGCGCTCTGCCGCATAGACCGGCACCCCGATGAGGGACATCCACGGCCCCTTCACCGCCGCGAGGTGCGCGCCCCCGCCCGCGTCGGGCACCTTGGCGAGATCGTTGGTCCAGCCGAAGCGCTTCACGACCTCGTCGAGCCGGAACGTGCGGTGGTCGACCAGCGCCATCACCAGGTAGGTGCGCGAGTTCTCGTTTGGATTGTTTATTTCTTGAAGGTAAGGGAAGACGCCGAAGTACACGATCGCCAGCAGCGCAAAGAACGCGCGCGTGACGCGCCGGACGCTCGCGCGCGCGGACGGGTGGGCAGCGAGCTGCGAGGTCAACGCGCCGGCGACGCTACGACGGTCGCGGCGGCGCGGCTCACGGGATCGTGCACATGGACACGTCCATCGTCACCGACGGGCTGGCGCTGACGACGCTCACGTCGCGCGACTGGCCGCAGCTGGAGTCTGTCGTCAGCTTCACCGCGGTGGTCGCGCAGTCCTTCGACGGACCGAACGTGTTGCCGACGGCGGGCAGCGTCCCCATCGTGTAGGTGGTCGGCGGGGTGAAGCAGATCCCGACGCCGCCGTTGTGCGCCGACGGGTCCTGCACCACGTTGCCCCCGGAGTCTGCCGCCGTCCCGAGATCGACCTGGTTGCCGGCGGAGATGCTCGGAGCGCCCACTCCGTCGACGTGGATGCCCGAGCGCACGTTGTTCAACGAGACGCTGCGCCGCACCTTGGCCTTCACGTTCATCGAGATGAACATGCCGTCGCCGCCGCCGCCGGAGCCTCCGTTGTCGCAGGTCACCAGCCCGTCGACGGTCACCTGGCCGCTGCCGAGGAGGTTGAGGCCGTTGCCCGCGTTGCCGCTGAGCATGACCGTGCCGCTGCACGGGACCGAGCCCGGCGTCACACTGCCGGCCGCGCCGGAGAGCTTCGCGCCGGAGGGCCCGGTGATGGTGATACCGCTCGACGTCGCGCCCTCGACCGAGGTGGGCCGCGCGCCGCTGGGAACGTCGATCGTCAACAACGAGCCGCCGTCGGTCAGAAAGATGCCCGAGAGAGTGTTGCCGCGCCCCGCGTCGACTACGCTCACGCCGTCACGCAGCGTCAGCCGCGCCTTACCAGAGAGCCGGATGCCGTTGCCCGGCAGCTTCGTGATCGTCACGCCGCGCAGGTGCGTGGTGTCGGTGGAGCCGACGTCGGCGATGACGCCGGCGGCTTGCGAGCCGACGTTGAGCGCCGAGCCGTCGAGCGTGAACGTCGCGTCCGTGTCGATCGCGCTGCCAGGGTGGACCAGGCGGACGAGGCTCGCGGTGTTTCCCGACAGGCTCGTCGGCTTCGCGAGCACGTCGCCGGTCGTGGTGACCGTCACGTTCGCCGGGATGACGAGGGGATAGCTCTCCGTCGCGTCGAGCGTCGCGGGCCCGAGGACGTGAATGGTCGTCGCGGCGCTCGTGCCCGACGCGATCAACTTGATGGCCGCCGTGATCGTGCGGAGCGCGCAGCCAGCGGCGGGCGCGCCGCCCGCGGTCACGCCTCCAGAGCCGCGGGCGTCGTTGCCGTTGGCAGGGTCGACGAACAGCGTGGCGCCAGGCGCGTCGCACGCCTCGCACGAGCCAGCCGCGCAGAGATCGGCGGTCGCGTACGCGGCGCGACACGCTTGATCGTCGCCGGGCGCGACGCAGTCTTCGCACGAACCCCCGACGCAGAGGCCGTGCGCGCCGCTCGCGGTCGTACACGCGGTCTTGTCTCCGACACACGCAGGCGCTCCTCCGCTGCCAGCAGAGCCGCCGCCAGCGCCCGAGCCCGCCGACCCGCCGCCAGCGCCCGAGCCCGCCGACCCACCGCCAGCGCCCGAGCCCGCCGACCCGCCGCCAGCGCCCGAGCCCGCCGACCCGCCGCCAGCGCCCGAGCCCGCCGACCCGCCGTCACCTGCAGCGCCGCCTCCGGCGCCCGAGCCCGCCGACCCGCCGTCACCTGCAGCGCCGCCTCCGGCGCCCGCGCTCCCGCCTTGTCCCGCGCCGGGCGCGCCACCTTGCGCCTTGCCCGCGGTGCCCGCCGCGCCACCCTGCGCCTTGCCCGCCGCGCCACCCTGCGCCTTGCCGCCCGTCGCGCCCGCGCTGCCGCTCTGCCCGTTGCCTCCCGCGCCTCCTCCCGAGGAGCCGCCGCTCGACTTGCCTGCCGCGCCTCCTCCCGAGGAGCCGCCGCTCGACTTGCCCGCGCCGCCGCCGCTGGACTTGCCCGCGCTGCCGCCGCCCGCGCCCGCCGATGGCGTGCCAGGGCCGAACAGCGCGCCGTCCTCGCCGCTGCCCCCACACGCCGCGACCGCGACCGACACCAGAACCACACAACCGAGCCGATGAACACGACGCATGGTGAGCTCCTCCCAGGTCAAGAAGCCTCAGGGTACGCCCAGGTCGAGCGGTCGCGCGAGCACAAAACTCCTCGGGCTTCGCGTTTGTCGCGCGCGACGAGAACCGCTACGCCCCGGCGCGATGCGCACCCACCTCGCCTGGCTACTCGGCGCCGCGACCGCGCTCGTCGCGCCACCGATCGCGGCCGACGCGGGGCCTCCGGTCCCGCAGGGATGGACGCTGCTGTTCGGCGCGAACGGCGGCTACTCGATGCACCCTGAACACGGCAACGGCGCGGTGCTGGGCGCCGAGGTCAGCGCGCCGTACCTCGCCAAGTCCGGCCTCTGGTTCGGCGCCTATGCAGACGCCCTCCATGACTTTGGACCGAGGCGGCAGCGGCTCTCGCTGGGCCCCGAGCTGGGGTTCGGCTTCTTCGGCGTCGACGGCGGCCCGCTGCTCGAGCTCGCCGACGGCGCGACGCGCACCGGCTTCACGATCCGCGGGCTCCTGACGCTCGGCGTGATCGGCCTCTACGGACGCTACGGCACGCTCGGCGGCGCCGATCCCGAGCGCGGGTTCGGCGAGGTGGGCCTGCTGATCAAGGCCTTCACCCCGCTGTCCGACCAGCCAACGCGCGGCCCCAGGCGCTACGAGGAGCCCGCGCGCTCCCCGTCGAACCGCGACCCGTGAGCGCGCTCTCGCTGGGCACACGCAACCTCACGGCGGCGTACTGGGGGGCCGTGGGCGCGTTCGTACTGGCGTTCTATGTGACGCCGTACCTGCCGCTCATCGACTACCACCAGCACGTCGCGGTGGGCGCGATCCTGCACAGGATGTTCGATCGCGCGGCGCCGGAGCACGCGCTCTACGACACCAACCTCGTCACCTACAACGGCGGCTTTCATTTGTTCGTCGCCTTGCTGTCGTACGTGATCCCGCCGTTCCACGCGGGGCGTGTCGTGATGAGCGCCTACCCGGTGTTGTATGGACTCGCGGCGCTGGCGGTCGTCAAGGTCGCCAGGCGCCCCGCCTGGTACGCGTTCCTGGCTCTGCCGCTCTGTTACAGCCGCGGGATGGCGTGGGGGTTTGCCAACTGGAACCTCACCTTCCCCGTCGCCGTGCTGGGCGTCACGTGGTTCCTGCGCCTGCAGCGCGGCGAGCGCGCGATGTGGCCGCGCCTCCTGCTCGTGTCCTGCTTCTGCGCCTATGGACACGTGCTGGCGATGCTCTGCCTGTGCGCGGGGATCGCCGTGGCGCAGCTCACCCGCGTCCGCGCGCTCGGGGACAGCTGGCGCGCGCGGCTCGTCGCGCTCGTCGCGAGCCCGCTGCCAGTGCTGCCGGGCGTACTGTGGTGTTTGTTCGTGTTCAGACACCAGACACGACAGTCATTCACCAACTGGACCGAGGCGCAGTTCGACGGCCTCGACGATCCCCTGTGGTTCAAGCTGCGCCACCTCCTGTCGATGTCGACAGGCAATTTCTGGGATCTCTCCGACGTGTTCTTGCTCGCGGGCGCGCTCGTCGCGGCGGGGCTCCTCTGCGTGATGGGCGAGCCCGACGAGGCAGAGGACCTCGACGCGCTCACGCTCTCCCGCGTGCGGTGGCTCGCGATCACCTTCTTCTGTTGCTACCTCGTGATCCCCAAGGTCTTCGTCGCGACCTGGTTCGTCTACGAGCGCTTTCCCGCGCCCGCGATGCTGTTCCTGGTGGGCGCGCTGCCGGTGCGTCGCTTCGGCCTGCGCGACGAGCTGGCCGCGGCCGTCGCGGCGGTGGGCGTCGCGGCGGGGCTCAACACGCTGCGGGTGTGGACCACGATGGGTGACACCTCGGACGCGCTCGCGATCCTGCGCGAGGTGCCGCCCAACCGAAGGCTCATCATGGTCGACCTCGATCCGATGACCGAGCGGATCTCCCGCGAGGTCTACGTGCACCTCCCCGCCGTGTATCAGGCCTGGGGCCCGGGCGAGATCGCCTACACCTTCACCAAGTTCGAGAGCATGCCCGTCCACTATCGCCCCGGAAAGGCGCCGCCCACCGTGCAGCCCGGCTTCGAGTGGGATGGCAACAAGTACGACGTGAACGCGGCCTGGGCGCGCGCGTACGACGTCACGCTCGTGCGCGGGGCGGACGACGACGATCCTGCGGCGCGGGTCTTTCGCCACGAGGCGTGGCGGGTGAAGGAGCTCGCGCGCCGCGGGCGCTTTCACTTGTATGACACCACCCTGCTCGGGAGCCCCGACCGATGAAGCTCTTGCTCGCCACCCGCAAATCGATGCTCGCGCTCGCGCAGGCGCGCGCCTACTACCGCGCCCTCGAGGCGTCGCACCCCGGCCTCGAGATAGAGGAGCGCCAGATCGTGACCACGGGCGATCGCATCGTCGATCGCCCGCTGTACGAGGTCGGCGGCAAGGGCGTGTTCTTGAAGGAGATCGAGGAGGCGCTGCTCGCCGGCGAGGCGCACCTCGCGGTGCACTCGATCAAGGATGTGCCCGCCGAGCTCGCGCCCGGCCTGGTGCTCGCGGCCGTCCCCGAGCGCGAGGACCCGCGCGACGCGTGGCTCAGCCGCGACGGCGCGAGGTTCCACGAGCTGCCGGCGGGGGCCAAGGTGGGGACCTCCAGCCTGCGGCGCGTGACCATGCTGCGCGCGCAGCGGCCCGATCTCGTGTTCGTCCCGCTGCGCGGCAACGTCGACACCCGCGTCGCGAAGGTGAAGCGCGGCGAGCTCGACGCGGCCGTGCTCGCGTGCGCGGGCCTGAACCGGCTCGGGCGACAGGCAGAGATCACCGAGGTGCTCGCGCCCGAGCTCTGCCTGCCCGCCGTGGGACAGGGCGCGCTCGGGATCGAGTGCCGAGACGGCGACGAGCAGACGTGGAGCGTCGTGCGGACGTCGCACCACCTGCCCACCGCGATCGCCGTCGCGACCGAGCGCGGCGTGATGCGCGCCGTCTCGGGCAGCTGCCAGGTGCCAGTCGCCGCCTACGCGACACGAGAGGGCGACGAGGTGTGGCTCCGCGCGATGCTCGCGGACGCCGACGGCGCGAACGCCCGCTTCGCCGAGCTGCGCGCGCCCTGGCCCGCCGACGAGCGCGCCGCCGCCATCCTCGGCGCGCGACTCGGCGCGACCCTCGCGCCCGTGTGACGGTCACTCGGCGTCGTAAGAAGAACAGCGGCGCTCTCGAGGCTCGACCTCGACGTGCTCGGGCAGCGCGTGGCGCATGCGCGCGCGCTTCACGTCGAGGTACCCCGCCGCCGACGCGCTCTCGACCTTCACGAGCGCGGGGATGCGACGCTCGACCTCGACGCCGAGCGCGCGCAGCGCCTCGACCTTCGCCGGGTTGTTGGTCATCAAGCGCACCGACGCCACGCCCAGCTCGGCCAGCATCGGCGGCACGACGTCGTAGCGGCGGGCGTCGTCGGCGAGGCCGAGCATGCGGTTGGCATCGACCGTGTCGGCGCCCTCGGCCTGCAGCGCGTACGCGCGGATCTTGTTGGCGAGGCCGATGCCGCGGCCCTCCTGGCGGAGGTACAGGATGACGCCCGCGCCCCGCCGCGCGATCTCGGCCTGAGCCGCCTCGAGCTGTTGCTTGCAGTCGCACTTCACCGAGCCGAACACCTCGCTGGTGATGCACTCGCTGTGGACGCGGACCGCCACGCCGCGTGCGCCGCGCACCTCGCCCATCACCAGCGCGACGGGCTCGCTGGAGAGCCCGAGCGCGCTCGCCGCGTCATCGTGCCAGTGGAACACCACCGCCTGAAAATCGCCGAATCGCGTGGGCAGGACCGCCTGGGCTGCCACCCCGAGACGCGGCCGGATCGCTTCCGGGACGTGCATCGCGCTCTGTTTGGTTGGTTGAGTTGTAAACCGGGGCTGCCAGGGCCTCTGGCGACGCCGAGGACCAAGATGGGGCGGCGACGGGCGCGGGTCAAGTTTCGACGGGCTCGCCGTCGTCGCCGAGCGTGACCGGGCGCACGCCGAGCACCCGCTCGACGGCCGCGTGCGCGCCGTAGATCACCGGCGTGAGCCCGAGCGCCACCACGAGCTTCACGACGTACGAGCTCAAGATCATCCCCATCATCGTCGACCACGGCAAGAGGCCCGTCCACGCGATGAACGTGATGACCACCGTGTCGACGAGCTGGGACATCACGGTCGAGCCGGTCGCGCGCAGCCACAGGTGCCTGCCGCCCGTCAGGCGCTTCAGGAAATGAAACGTCCCGATGTCGAGGAACTGCGCGACGAGGTACGCGCACATCGAGCCCGCCAGGATGCGCTTCGAGCCGTTGAACACGTTGTCGAACGAGGCCTCGCGCATGCCGTCCCACGCCGCGTCCCGCGTGAACGGCGCCCACGGCACCATCATCGCCACGAAGATGGTCGTGTACGCGAAGAGCGCCATCGCGAAGCCGACGAGCGTCACGTACCGCGCGGCGCGCTTGCCGTAGAACTCGTTGAGCAGATCCGTCAGCACGAACGTCACCGGGAACGGGATCATGCCGACCGAGATCACCCAGCCTCTGCCGAGCGCCGTCACCTCGGTCAGCTTGCCGCCCAGGATGTCGCCGACCACGAGCGCGACGACGAAGTTCGCGGCCAAGAAGAAGAACAGCCGCTGGCGGGTGTCGAGCCTCATCGCGGGCTCACGCGGACATCTCGAGCACGAGCGCCTCGAACACCGCCGCGTGCGAGCGCTTCGAGCCCTTCAACGCGAGATCGGCGTCGGACAGCATCACCAGCCAGCGCTCGAGGCGCTCGGCGTCGAGCGACTTGAGCTGCGCCACGAGGTCGCGCGCCTTGAACGGCGGCACCCCGGCAGCCTTGGCGGCCTCGTCGGGGCGCATGCCCGCGTCGAGCGCGTGCTTGAACCTGAGGTTCTGGCGGACAGACCACGCGAACAGGCCGAGCAGCCGCGGGCCCTCTCTCGGATCGAACACCTCGGAGAGGAGCGTCATCGACTTGGCGCGATCGCGGCGGGCGAGCGCCGTGAGCAGGTCGAACACGTTCGTCTCGCGCAGTTTCACGACGACCGCCGCGATGGCGTCCTCGTCGATCGCCCCGCCCACGCCGACGTAGAGGCAGAGGCGATCGACCGCGTCGGCTACCGCGGACAGCTCGGGCCCCGCGAGCTGCACCAGGACCTCGGCGACGAACGGCGCGATCTTGGCGCCGCGCTCGGCGACCGCGCGCGACACCCACGCGACCAACCGGCGATTGTCGAGCGGCTCGCACGTCACCACGAAGCCTTGCTTCTTCGCGAGGGAGGCGAGGCGGCGGCGCCCGTCGAGCTTCTCGGCGGTGATCGCCAGGCACGTCGTGTCGAACGGGCGCTCGGCGTACGCGGCGAGCTTCTCGAGGTGCGCCTTGCTGCGCTCGTCGTCTCCGTCCCAGCGCTCGAGCCCGCGCAGCAAGACGAAGCGCCGCGTGGCCATCATCGGCACCATCCGCGCGGCGTCGAGCACGCGATCTGCGCCGACGTCGGCCGCGAAGAACGAGTCCTCGTTGAAATCGGCGAGGCCGCCGCCAAGCGAGGCCGCGCGCAGCTCGCGCACCGCCCCGTCGAGCTGGAAGCGATCGGCGCCGACCAGCAGATACACCGGGCGCAGGCGCCCCTCGCGCGCCTCTCGAACGACGTCCTCCGGGGTCACCGCCGGGAGAGAAGCCCGCGGGTCGCGGGCGCGTCAAGCTCGCGCTAGCGAGCGCGGACGGGTTCGTGTTTCGCGCGCGTTTCGTCGGCGCTATCCTCGTCCACACCATGCGCGCGCTCCTCACCCTCGTCGCCCTCTCGACGTCGCTCGCCGCCTGCTACGGCACCGAGATCCCCCCGCAGTCGGCCGCCGACGATCCGCTGAGCGGCGCCAAGCCCGTGAAGAAGCCCGACGACGCGACCAAGCGCGAGGACCGCCCCGGCGAGCGCAAGGCGAGCACCTTCGACAAGCAACAGACGATGGTCTCCGTGCACCGCGGCGCGCGCCAGGCCTCCGAGTGCGCGAAGATCCACGCCGACGGGCCGTTCGGTGACGTGAAGGTCAGTCTGACCATCGGCAGCAAGGGTAAGATCGACGACGCCTCCGTCCCGCCGCCGTTCGCCGGGACCGCGATCGGCAAGTGCGTCGAGACGGCGTTCGAGCACGAGATGGTGCCGCCGTGGGAGGGCCCCGACGAGAAGCTCGACGCCGACGTCTCTCTTCAGAAGCCGAAGTGACCGATGTCCGATGAGGCGGCCGCGAGGCTGCGAGTCCCTCCGCCTTCGTCGCCGTTTCACGTCGCGCTGCTCGAGCCCGAGATCCCGCAGAACACCGGCAGCATCGCGCGCCTCTGCGCGGCCACCTGCTCGCCGCTGCACCTCGTCGGGCGCCTCGGGTTTCGCATCGACGAAAAATCGGTGCGGCGCGCCGGGCTCGACTACTGGCACCTCGTCGAGCTCAAGTCGCACGTCGATCTCGCGCACCTATCGCAGGAGGTGCCGCGCGCCCGCTGGCACCTGTTCTCGGCGCGTGGAGGCCGCTCGTACCTGGACGCCGACTTCGCGCCTGGCGATCTGCTGCTGTTCGGAAAGGAGAGCGTCGGGTTGCCCGACGAGCTCGCCGCGGCACACGAGGGGCGCGTCTGGGGGATTCCGACGAGCGGCGGAGTGCGGTCGCTGAACCTCTCGAACGCGGTCGGGATCGTGCTGTACGAGGCGCTGCGAGCCACGGGCGCGCTCGGCGGCGCGCGCCTCACACGGCGTGGTTGATGGAAAGAAGAAGGGCGACCCGCTCGGGCCGCCCTTCGTTCAGCGACGTGAGGCCGCTATCAGCCGCCGGCCGACGCCGAGCCGCTCGCGCTGGCCGACGCCTTGACCGAGACGTTGATGTTGACCGACGCGTCGACCTGCGCCTTGAGCGACGCACCCACGCAGAGGCCGACCTTCATCGCGACGTCGCCGCCGCCCTTCACCATGGCCTGGAGGCCCTCGATGGAGGCCTTCACGCTGGCGACCGCGCCCTCGGCGCGCGCCTTCATGCCGACCGCGACCTTGAGGAGCTTCGGCAGGTTCTTCTCGAGGGCGCCCGCGAGCTTGGCGCCCGCCTTCGCGTCACCCGAGAACGAGACCTTCACGCCGGCCGGCGTGCACGAGGCCTTGGCCGAGACCTTGGCGTCGCAGTTGGCCTTGCACTCGGCCGAGACCTTGGGCATCTCGACCTTGCCGGAGCACTTCGGCTCCTTCATCTCGACCGAGCAGCCGCCGGAGCACGAGCCCGAGCACTTGGCCTGCGCCTTCATCTTGCAGGACGCCGAGCACTTGCCCTCGCACTTGCCGGAGCACGTGCCCTT